>CAZDVV010000124.1:2872-6172 GCA_964508875.1 uncultured Desulfobacteraceae bacterium
CACTCTTCCAGGGCGCCATAAGCGGGCAAGCCCGCCACACCTCATTGGCGGGTAAGCCTCCTAGCCTCGTAGCTTCCCGGCCTCCCAGCTTGCTTCCATTTGTCATTTGGATTTTGGCATTTGACATTATAAGCATTCCGTGTCTTTCCTCCTCAAGCAGAACGCTCCTTTCCTCCTAACGCGATGTTTTTCCTTTCTCCTTCTTCCTTTCTCCTTGCTCCTTTCTCCTTAACACGTATCTTCCTTTCATCTCACCGGACACTCGCTTCGTACGATCATTCTTTCTGTGTCTAACACTGCTGGCATTCCTATGGGAAACGGGAGGTTTCTCTTTCCGTGGCCGAAGGGGGCTCCGGAAATTATGGGGATATTGAGGTCCCGGGTTAGCTCCAACAAAAGGCTATCCACCTCATTATTATTGCCACATGAATGAAATTCACCTGCCATTATCCCATTCACTTTAGCAAGGCTACCCTTAAACCTGAGTGACATAAGCATACGATCAATGCGGTATAATGGCTCATTAGTGTCTTCAATAAAAAGGATGCAACCCTCTAAACTGGGAAAATATGGGGTGCCGACCAGACTGGTTATCATGCTGAGATTCCCGCCTAATACCTTGCCTTCGACTTTGCCAGGCCTTAGCACCCTTGCCTGATCCAGCTCCATCCTCCACTGTGCCTCCCCTGTTATTATCTGCACAAGGGCCTTTAAATTTGGATCATCAGGATCTTGGAAATTCTTTAGCACGGGGCCATGAAAAGTGATTACCTTGGACCTGTGGTAAAATGCATGAAGCAGAGCCGTTATGTCGCTGAAACCTACAAAGATCTTGGCCCTGCTGGCAAAGGCCTTGTAGTCTACACCCTGAAGCAATCTCATTGATCCATAGCCACCCCGGGCACAAAAGATGGCCTGCACATCCCTGTCTTGAATGGCCTGGTTAAGGTCGTTGAGTCTTTCTGAGTCCTGCCCTGCCAGGTAACCTTTGGCCTTATATACGTGTTCACCAACGATCACCTTGTAACCAAGGGACTCAAGGGCAGAAATACCACGAGTTAACTGGACAGGGTCGATGCTCCCCCCCGGAGCCACCACTGCTATTGTAGCCCCAGGCATTAGTTTAGGAGGTTTGATCATATGGAATGTCAAATTTCAAAATCCCAATCCCAAATCAATGTCAAATATCAAATGCCCAAATGAGGGCAAGGCTCCAGCAAGGTTGCATTTCTCTGTTGCCAGTCTCCTTGACTCGTAGTTGTACAAGCCAGTTGTTGCCATTGAAGCATTTGGATTTCATTTGTCATTTGAGCTTTGGCATTTGTCATTCAGGTTACAGCTTGGGTTTGTTTCTCTTGAATACTATCATTAGGCCCTCAAGGGTGAGGAACTCTTCCACATGATCAATTGTCTCTGATACCTCACAGATAATCGGGGCCAGACCGCCTGTGGCAACTACTGTCAATTCTTCTCCGGATTCTTTTTTCATCCTGTTCACTATACCGTCCACCAGCCCAGCATATCCATAAATGATACCCACGTTCATGCTGCTTATTGTATCCTTGGCGATTACGCTTTTTGGCCTAGCAAAGATTTCAACACGAGGAAGTTTGGAGGCCTTTTGGAAAAGGGCTTCGCAGGAAATAAGCACTCCTGGGGCAATGGCACCGCCCATGTATGCGCCGTCAGCCGACACATAGTCAAAGGTGGTGGCAGTACCGAAATCAACAATCACTAGGGCTGATTTGTACTTCTCATAGGCAGCCACAGCATTAACAATACGGTCTGCTCCCACTTCCTTGGGATTGTCATAGCGTATGGGCATTCCCGTCTTTATGCCCGGCCCAACAATCAGGGGTTTAATATGGAAATACTTTTCGGCGAATTCTTCTATGGTACTCAAGAGCGGTGGCACCACGCAGGAAATTATCATGTCCGTGACGTCATGAAAATCTACCTGAGATGCCTGGAAAAGATTATTTACCAGGATCGCCAGCTCATCGGCTGTTATTTCCTTCTCAGTCCTGATGCGCCAATGCTGCAAAACCTTGTCCTTTTCAGCAACTCCCAACACAATATTGGTATTGCCAATGTCCATACAGAACAGCATATCTAATTCGTACTCCCACGTTTGATTGCATCCACCATTCGAACCGTATCAACTGCCATTTCCACATTGTGAACCCGAACCATATGGGCACCGTTAAGCACTGCAACTGCAACTGTAGCCATGGTTCCAACAGCCCTTTGCTCAACCGCCCGGTCCAGCACATGTCCAATAAAGGATTTGTTAGATGTTCCTATTAGAATGGGCCTTCGGAGAGAGTGGAATTTCTTTAGGTCCCTTAATATGATCAGGTTGTGCTCAAAGGTCTTGCCAAAGCCAATCCCAGGATCTACGACCACCAGATCCTTCTCGATACCGCATTGCCCTGCCCTTTTTACCGCATCATCAAGAAATTCGGATATCTCTCCTACCACATCATCATAGTAAGGATTCTTCTGCATATTTTCGGGTGTGCCTTTCATGTGCATCAGGATCACAGGCACTCTCCGCTCTGCCGCCAGCGTGCCAAGAGAGGGGTCAAATCGCAAGGCACTAATATCATTGATTATGGATGCCCCCGCGTCCAGGGCATATCTGGCCACTTCGCTCTTGTAGGTATCAATACTAATGGGAACATCTACCCTCCCACTGAGAGCCTCGATCACCGGGACCACGCGGTCTATTTCCTCCTGAGCGCTTACCCGTTCGGAAAACGGCCTAGTGGATTCTCCGCCAATATCGATAATATCAGCGCCTTGCTCGGCCATTTTTACTCCGTGCTCAACGGCCTTCTCAAGGGAGTAATATTTGCCTCCATCAGAAAAAGAATCGGGGGTCACGTTCAAGACCCCCATGATATAAGTCCTCTTTTCAAAATCAAATTCGTATTTGTTCCACTTGAGTTTCATTGCTTGCTACCCGTTTACTGTTCACCGTTCACTGTCACAAAACATCAAATGTTAAATGCTGAACAAGTTAGAAGACAGAAATCAGGGATGAGGAGTCAGGAGTTGGCAGATAGCAATTGCATAATGTCAAATTCCAAAATCCAAATGTCAAATACCACAGAAGCCAGGATATAGGAGGCAGAAGTCAGAAGTTAGTAGTCAGTAGACAAAAGCCAGAAAGAAGAAAATGCGGGCCTTGAGCCTTATGCCTAATGCCTTCGGCCTGCGCCTTAGGCGCTTTGTCATTTGGTCTTTGACATTTGTCATTCCTCTCGTCCCCAATATTCCATCTTTCCAGTTTTTCAC
>CAZDVV010000125.1:0-3125 GCA_964508875.1 uncultured Desulfobacteraceae bacterium
TCCCAGCCTTCCAGCCTCATGCCCTACTTATTCGCCCCGCAGCATTTCTTGTACTTCTTGCCGCTGCCGCATGGGCAGGGATCATTTCTACCAATCTTTTTGCCCTGGCGTTTTACGGTGGTGGGTTGAGGTACCTCCCCACCATGGCTCATATGAAGCGCCTTTCTCTTCTTCTTTGGCACAGGCTCCGGTGCACGGGATACGAACTGCAGGCGGAACAGGGTCCGGAGCGTTTCCTCCCTTATTCGATCCATGAGTTCCTGGAAAAGGGCAAACCCTTCTTTTTGGTATTCCCGCAAGGGGTCAAGCTGCCCATAGCCCCTCAGGCCGATACCTTCTTTCATATGCTCCATATCTTGGAGGTGTCTTACCCACTGATCATCGATGATCTGGAGCATGATAAGCCTCTCAAGCTCTCCCAGGTCATCCCGCCCCACCAGTTCCTCTCTCTTCTTATAGGCTACCCTTACCTGTTCCCTTAGGATCTCCGTAAGTTCTTCTACGTCAAGCTTTTCAAAGCGCTCTTCTCCTAGGTCCCTGGCCGAAATTTTGGGCCTAAAACCAAATATACGGGAAAAGTTGTCCATTAGCCCCTTGATGTCCCAGTCTTCGGGGGGACTCTTCGGATCTGTCCATTGCTCAACAAGGATTTCAATCTTTTCATCCATCATGCTTTCAATGATCTCAGGCACTTCCTTGCCAGCAAGGATATCCTTCCTCAGTGAATAGATGATCTCCCGGTGCTTGTTCATGACGTCGTCATATTCCAGGAGATGTTTTCTGATATCAAAATTGTGTGCTTCTACCTTTCTCTGGGCATTCTCAATCGCCTTAGAGATAAGTCCATGCTCAATGGGCTCGCCCTCCTGCATGCCAAGCCTTCCCATGATGGATGAGATTTTCTCTGAACCGAATATCCTCAAAAGGTCGTCTTCAAGGGAAAGGTAGAACCTGGATGAGCCAGGGTCTCCCTGCCTCCCTGAGCGGCCCCTTAACTGGTTATCAATACGCCTGGACTCGTGCCTTTCTGTACCAAGGACATGGAGCCCTCCCAGCTCTCTGACACCATCGCCCAAGACAATGTCAGTCCCTCTTCCGGCCATGTTGGTTGAAATGGTCACGGTCTTGGCCTGCCCTGCCCTGGCAATTATTTCCGCTTCCTTCTCGTGGTGCTTAGCGTTGAGGACTGAATGCGGTATTCCCGCACGCTTAAGCATCTTGCTCAACATCTCTGATTTCTCAATTGAAACAGTTCCCACAAGGACTGGCTGGCCCTTGTCGTAAAGCTCCTTGATTTCATCCACCACTGCCTTGAACTTTTCCCTTTCTGTCTTGTAAATGACATCGGGGTAATCCTTCCGGATCATCTTCTTGTGGGTAGGTATGACAACAACATCGAGCTTGTAAATATTTTCAAACTCTGCGGCCTCTGTGTCTGCGGTCCCCGTCATGCCAGCGAGCTTTTCATACATACGGAAAAAATTCTGAAATGTGATGGTGGCAAGGGTCTGATTTTCCTCTGCCACGCTGACCCCTTCCTTGGCCTCCACTGCCTGATGCAGTCCGTCACTCCATCGTCTGCCCGGCATCATCCGGCCCGTGAACTCGTCGACAATGACAATTTGGTCGTCCTTCACCACGTAGTGGACATCCTTCTCAAACAACCAATATGCCTTAATCAATTGCTGTGTGGCATGGAGCAACTCAGATGTGCGAACAAAGCGGTCTTCCAGTTCCTTTATTCGCTCCTGTTTTTCCTTTTCAGTTAGGCCCTTGTCCTCTTCAATGGCCTGTGTTTCCATGTCCAGATCGGGCAGTGCAAATTCTCCCAGTCCACTCGAAGAAAGTAGCTTAATCCCCTTTTCCGTCAACTCCACCGAGTTGCTTCGCTCGTCAATTGTGCAATAAAGCAATTGATCCAGCTCGGGCAACAGCTTCTGGGCACTCAGCATGGCCTCGAGCCTATCTATCTCTTTTTTTAAGCCCTGATTCTGGGAAATGATGTCGAGGAACACCGGATTCTTAGGATCACCCCGCTTTACCTGGAGCAACTTTTCTATGGTACCATCACCCGTATTGCCGCTTTCCAGTTCCCTTCGAATATCTTTTAGCAGAGACCTGATCACTGACCCCTGCTTTTTCTTCAAGTTGATGACCAGAGGCTTGACCTCCACGTAAATCTTGTTTTCACTGTGTTCAACAGGACCACTTATGATAAGTGGGGTTCTCGCCTCGTCGATCAGGATGCTGTCCACTTCGTCCACAATAGCGTAATAAAAATCTCTCTGGACATAGTCCTCGAGATCATACTTCATATTGTCCCTGAGGTAGTCGAACCCAAATTCGTTGTTGGTGCCGTATGTAATATCGCAGGCATAAGCCTTTTTCCTTTCAGCGTCATCCATACCGTGGACAATTACACCCACGGACATGCCCAATAACCTATAGATACCACCCATCCATTCTGCGTCTCTTCGCGCAAGATAGTCATTGACCGTAACAAGGTGGACCCCTCTACCAGTCAAGGCGTTCAAATAAAGCGGTAGCGTGGCTGCCAGAGTCTTGCCTTCGCCTGTTTTCATCTCTGCAATCTTTCCCCAGTGCAGCACCACCCCTCCCACCAGCTGCACGTCAAAGTGCCTCATTCCAAGTACGCGGACAGAGGCCTCCCGAACGGCTGCAAAGGCCTCAGGCAGCAATTCGTCAAGGGTTTCACCTTTTTCCAGCCGCTCCTTAAATTCCCCGGTTTTTGCCCTCAGCTCATCGTCTGAAAGTCTTTGAAAATCAGGTTCAAGGCTGTTGATCTTATCAACTATGGGCGCGATCCTCTTTAGCTCGCGCTCGTTCTTACTGCCGAAAATTCCCTTTATTACCTTACCCAGCATTGTGGCTCACCTTCTTCTCGTATTAAGATGGGATTCTACAAGATCTCTGTTTAACCTAACCCCATTAAGACATTAAAAAACTTTTGGGGATAAAAATCAACAAGCAGATCAGCAAAATCCGCTGGGGCCGTGTGATGCTCCTTTTGGGGGCCAAATGAAATGGTTCCTAAAAGAGTCCTTCGCAAAGCGAAAACTTTATCCAATACGCCCTACGCCCTAAGCCCAATGCCCTAAGCCCAA
>CAZDVV010000125.1:3225-6136 GCA_964508875.1 uncultured Desulfobacteraceae bacterium
GTAACAATCCCATTAGCCGGGGCCACAATGGGTGCTTTCATCCTTGTAGAGATGTCTATCCCTTTGTGGAATTCACGCTGACCAGTAAATGGGGAGATCCGATATCCAAAACCTGAGCTGAGCCATCCCCTAGTAGGCCAAATGGACGGAGTTGATGCCAAAAGCATCTTTTGATTCTCGAGAAATCTGTCAAGATCGGCCTTTTCCTTCTTTCCCAAAGCGATCTCCGTATTCAGATCATCAATAGCCTCATGCATGGCCCGCACCAATGCCCTTTGGTCTTGGCTTTTTGTCTTGGCAAGGGCAACAAGGGTCTGGTCTGATCCGCCGATACCGGTTTTATCAGCAGGATCCTCAGCGGTCTCTAGGTTGACCATAACCTTAAGGCGCCGATCAAACTCCTTCAACTCATAGAGTTTTCGGTTAATACCCTCTATGCGTCTTGCAAGATGAAGGAATTGCTTTTTCTGGTAGGCATTCTCACGTTGAAGACGTTGGAGTTCTGGCAGTTTGGCCTTTATGGAAATGTAGTCCCGCGCAATCCAAATACCGGCCCCTAGGGAACTAATTAGCAAAAGCACTGAGAACAGAGCAAAAAATGCGGGAATCTTGAACTGTCGGACCTTGTGTGCCTTTTCTGGCACAAAAATTACAGTGAATTTTTTTATGGCCATACTGAATCCCGAATAATCATTGTCTATCCACACCTACCACGATGCAAATACCAGGCCGCAAATCCCTCTCACCAATGCTCCTTTTATCCAACTGTTCGACAAATTATTTTTTCTTTAATTTCAACTTGTTATACAACGTATAATGGGACCAAAAAATCTAGCATTTCCTATCATAAATAGGCTTTTGTGTCAACCGTAGTACACAATGTTGAAACTTATGTCCACAATTGTCTAACTACAACTTCTTCGCCCCCAATTACACTGGTCTAAATGGGCCATGCCACGAGTTTCAAATCACTGTTTAACCTATGTTCGGCCAATTCACTTGTCTTCTTCAAAAAATCTCTTAATCCTTTCTGCCACCGATACGCTCATGCCACCTACCTTGATCAAATCTTCTGTAGAGGCATGCTTGATATGTTCCAAGGATGGAAACCTTTGTAACAGCCTTTGGGCCCTTTTCCTACCTATCCCCGGTATCTCAAGAAGAACCGACGCAGTGAGGCCCTTTCTCCGTATCTTACGATGATACCCTATCGCCCTGCGGTGTACTTCATCTCTTATTCTCATTAAAAATAATAGCACAGGGTCATTGGGCTTCAGCATCACAGGTTCGCGTCTATTTTCAACATATATCTTATCAACCACCTCGCCTTTCTTGTAATCTGCCTTGGCAAGGGCTACAACTACGGGCCTCTCAGGGGCTCTATGTCTGTCCAGGACCTCTTTTACAGCGCCAAGCTGACCTCTCCCTCCGTCTATCAGAAAAAGATCAGGAAGATTTCCCTGAGCTATACGCCTCTGAGCCACTTCAGCTATCATTGCGTAATCATCAATCCCTTCAACTGTTTGTATCCTGTAATTTCTGTATAAGGATTTATCAGCCTTACCATCCACGAATCCTACTATGGTACCAACTGCCAGATTTCCATATAGATTCGAGATATCCACAGCCTCAATATGTCGGGGAATGATTGGCAATTCCAGTGCATCTTTGATATCTTCTGCGAGCCTTATCTCGCCACTGACTTCCTTAAACTTCAATACATTCTGGGCATTGGAAATGGCCATATCAACCAATCTACGCTTTTCCCCTTTTTTAGGAACCTTGATACTCACTTTGGTCTTAGCCACCTCACTCAGCCACTCCGTGATCGAAGCTTCGTCTTCTACCGCATCGGACAGCAAAATCTCTTTGGGTACAAAGCCTCCCTTCATATAGTATTGCTTAATAAAAGCTTCCATAACCTCATTGGGTGTTTCACCTCGAGTTCTCAGCGAATAATCCCTACTGCTTATGAGATAACCATTACGAATGGAAAGCACCACCACCACGAAAAAACTCTCACTTTTGGCCAATCCAATTACATCTTGGTCTTCCAGTTTGGTGGAAACTACGTGTTGTCGCTCTATTGTCTTTTCGATTGCATGGATTTGGTCTCTAATTCTGGCAGCCTGTTCAAACTCGAGTTCTTCTGCCGCCTTTTCCATTTTTCTATTCAGCTCTGCGATGAGCTCCTTGTTCCTGCCCTCAAGGAAAAGTATTACCTGATTCACAATATCGCGGTACTCCTGAGATGAGATCTTCCCTGCACATGGAGCAAAACAACGCCCCATTTGATAATTTAGGCATGGTCTTTCCCTTTTCTTGACCTCCGTACCCTTGCATTTTCTGAGCTGAAATACCTTGTCTATCACCTTGAGGGTATTGCGAACCGCACCAGCCGATGAAAAGGGACCAAAGTACCTTGCCCCATCTCTCTCTATTCTTCTTGCTATTGAAAGACGGGGAAATTCATCCATCACTGAGAGCCGCAAACATGGGTACTGGCTGTCATCTCGGAGGACAATGTTATATCTGGGCAGGTGCTTTTTTATCAGGGTGCTCTCGAGAATAAGAGCTTCTTTCTCGCTTGCGGTGAGAATGAAATCCAGGCCTTTTGCCCTCTTTATCATCAAAGATGTCTTGTGAGAAAGCTCGCCTGAGGGGCGCAAATATGCCATGAGGCGCTTGCGCAGATCCTTGGCCTTACCCACGTATAGCACCCGACCGGTGTCATCCTTGAAAAGGTATACCCCTGACCCTTGAGGCAACAGATCAACCAAATTGGGCATATCAAGGGCGTACTGGTATGGTTGTCGATTTTGGTTCACTGTTCACCGTTAACCGTACACGATTAATTATCCCCAATCCCCCAATCCCTCAATTCTCCGAGCCAGGAGTTGTCCCGCTGCCT
>CAZDVV010000126.1:0-4965 GCA_964508875.1 uncultured Desulfobacteraceae bacterium
TGTGCTTTACCTCAACTGTTGTGACCTTTATACCCCACGGGTCAGTATGATGATCTAGGATTGTTTGCAGCCTCGTGTTGATCTTGTCTCTCTCCGACAATAACTCATCCAGCTCCATCTGCCCGCATACGCTGCGCAGGGTAGTTTGTGCAAGTTGGGAGGTAGCGAAAAGATAGTTTTCCACCTCAATGACCGCCTTTGTTGGATCCATGACCCTAAAATAGACCACCGCATTTACCTTAACCGAAACATTGTCCTTTGTTATGACATCCTGCGAAGGGACGTCCATGGTTACCAGCCTTAGGCTAACCTTAACCATCCTATCAATCACTGGAATGAGGATTATGACCCCGGGGCCTTTGGTCTTGATGACCCGGCCCAGCCTGAAGATTACACCTCTCTCGTATTCCCTCAATATCTTGATGGCTGAGGCCAAAAACATGATGATCAATACAAGCGCCAGTATATAGAACATAGCTTACCCCCGTTGGATTAAAGGTTTTACACCTTTCGCACTTTCAATACCAGTCCGTCCATGCCCTCGACTCGGACCTTTTCACCTTCATCAATTGGCTCGGACGCGACCGCTCTCCAGTATTCACCGTGAACAAACACAAGTCCTTCTGGATCTATTCGCTGCTTCACAACTCCTATCTCTCCCATAAGCCCTTCCGCGCCGCTCTTGGGCTTACTGCGGTAGGCCCTAAAGGCGAGGGTTGCAACCACCACGAAGAACCCGCCTACAAGGGCAACCGTGGGCATCATTAGCCTCAGGGAGACCCGCATGTTCTCAAAAAGCATGATGGAACCCAAAATGAGCGATATCAGTCCACCAATGGAAAGCATTCCATAACTGGTAACCTTAATTTCAGCAATGAAGAATATTATTGCCAACGCAATGAGTAGGAGCCCCGCATAGTTGACCGGTAAGGTTTGAAAAGAATAAAAAGCCAGCACCAAGGAAATGGCACCGATCACTCCCGGGAAGATTGCTCCGGGATGTGCAAGCTCAAAATAGAGCCCCGCCATGCCAATCATCATTAGGATGTAGGCAATGTTGGGATCACTGATTGTCCGCAAAACCCTGTCGCGAAAGCCAAGGTGATAATAGACCAGTTTAATGTCTGTGGTCTTGAGCCTTATCTTTTGGCCGCCTACTTCCACTTCCCTTCCATCAAGAACCTTCAGCAATTCCTGTAGGCTAGGCGCAGTGAGGTCCACCACGTGTTTCTTAACCGCCTCCTCTGCTGTTATGGAAACGCTCTCACGGATGGCCCTTTCCACCCATTCACCGTTACGTCCCCTTTGCTTGGCTATTCCCCGAGCATAGGAGGCCATGTCATTTACCACCTTTTCAGACATGGTCTTTCCGATATCTTTACCCCCTGCCATCACAGGATGGGCTGCGCCAATGTTCGTCCCTGGTGCCATTGCTGCAATATGGGCGGCAATAGTAACCAAAACTCCTGCAGATGCGGCTCCAGAGCCGCTCGGCCCCACCCACACGACCACAGGTATGGAGGAATTCATAATGGCCTTGACCATGCTTCTCATGGATGAGGCCAGACCCCCGGGCGTGTCAAGCCTCACTATGACGAGTTTGGCCTGTACTTTGCTGGCCTTTTCAAGGCCCCTTTCCAGCACCATAGCTGAAGCTGGGTTAATGGCGCCTTCCAGCTCGATCACCAAAGCATTGCCAGCGGCAAGGCTGCGCGGAGCATCGCAAAAAAATAGGCAAAGAAACACGATGACTGCGCATAGTTGTGGCCATGACCTGGTATGCCCAAGCAGTCTACCCATTTGTCTTGACCTCTAGACCCAGTTTGTCCATAACCTGCTTAACATCCTCCCACACAGGTCTCTTGGCCTTTGGATTGCGAAGCAGATATGCAGGATGAAATGTTGGCATAACAGGAATACTCTCAAATTCAAACCATTTTCCCCGGTCCTGCGTAATCTTGAAATCCCTCCCCAGCAAGGCCTGCGCCGCAACCCTGCCTAAAATGCATATGACCTCAGGGGCAATGATCTCCAATTGTTTCTTCAGAAAGGGGAGACAGGTGGCCACCTCTCTTGGCTCCGGATCTCGGTTTTGAGGAGGACGGCATTTGATGACATTACAGATGTATACGTCCTCCCTCTTTAACCCCATCCCATTTTCGATTATACGCGTGAGCAATCGGCCGGCCTCCCCCACAAAAGGTCTACCCATAATGTCTTCTTCTCTTCCGGGGGCCTCACCAACAAAAACTAAGCGGGCCCGAGAATTCCCCTCCCCAAATACCAGGTTCTTGCGTCCCTTGTGAAGAGGGCATCTTTTGCATTCCCCGATCAAAGATCGAAGCTCTTCCAATCCTGAGACCTCGTTTATGGCTCCTGCTTCCATGGCGACCTGATCTCGACCTTCGGTCAAGTATTGAATAGTTTCAGTGGAAAGACGCGGTGGTTCAAGGCCCAATTCCTGGTAAAGACCCAGTTGTCCCTTCATCCACTCAAAGATCTGCCTTAGTTCCTCTCTTGGAGAATTGACCGATTCCATATGCTGTTCCTTTTGCCCATCAGTGATACCCACAAACCTATTGCAGTGAATGGCGGACCCTGTCAAGAATCTGGGAGGCAATCTCTTCTTTGGTCATTAAAGGCAATTCTTCTATTGTTCCGTCTCTGTAAATAAGCTTAACAAGATTGGTATCCACTTCAAAACCTGCATCAGTTCGTGACACATCATTTGCCACGATCATGTCCAGGTTTTTTTTGGTCAGCTTCTCCTTTGCATGTTCAATGAGGGCCTCCGTCTCGGCCGCAAATCCGATTAATACGCGAGGGCGGAGTTTTGAAGAACTCCCCAATTCTTTCAATATGTCAGGAGTTCGTTCAAGTTCAAGTCGAAGCTCGTCATGGTCCTTTTTTATTTTATGATCATGATAATGCTTAGGTCTGTAATCAACTACCGCAGCTGCCATAATCACGGCATCGAATTCAGGAGCCCTACTCAAAACCGCGTCTTTCATCTCTTCGGCAGTCTTGACTCGGATGGTGTCCAAACTGCTTGGAAGCTGTACAGATGATGGACCAGTTATAAGCAAGACCTGGGCACCCCGTGCCCTTGCAACTCTTGCAACCGCATAGCCCATCTTTCCGCTGGATCGATTTGAAATAAACCGAACGGGATCAATGGGCTCCACAGTGGGCCCGGCTGTAACCATTATCCTGAGTCCTTTGAAGTCCTGGGGACCAACTAGCGCCTCAATGTTCTCCAGTATTTCTGGCGGTTCTGGCAGCCTTCCTCTGCCCTCAGATCTACAAGCCAACTGACCTTGTGCAGATTCCATTATATGGATGCCTCTTTTTTTCAAGGTTTCCAGATTCTCTTGCACCACTGGATTTTCATACATCCGATTGTTCATGGCCGGACATACTAGCACAGGTGCTGTGGCGGCCACCACCATCGTGGAAAGAAAATCATCAGAAATGCCATGTGCCATCTTGGCTATGAAATTGGCCGTAGCAGGGGCTATTACGATCAAATCCGAATCTTGGGCCCATGTAATGTGGGCCATGGATACGCCCTGTAGCGAAAACATGTGAGTGATTACTTGGTTGCCTGAAAGGGCTTCAAATGTCAGAGGAGAAATAAATTTTGTCGCGTGCTCTGTCATGGCTACCTTTGTGTTAGCCCCTTCACGCACCAACAGCCGTACAAGTTCGGCCGCCTTATACGCGGCTATTCCCCCAGTAACTCCAACCACGATTTGCTTATTCTCAAGCATTGGCGCTACTCCTCTATAATTGACTCGGTGCACTCAGTATCCTGCATATCTGTCGAACTCCTCGTCACTAATTTTGGCCACCCATAATCCTTTGAGCCCAATAAACTTTTCCACTCTATCCCTCATTTGTTTTGCCTCTGTGAGGGTGGCAAAAAATCCAGCCCTTAGCCTAAACCATTGCTCTCCCTTTATCTCAGCCTTGGCAATGTATGCAGGAATACCGTTTTTTATCAATTTCACAGCAAGCTCAGAGATTTTTCCCGTCTGCTTGTCAGAGAGGATATTGACAACCCACTTGCGACCTTGGAGTTCCTTGCGCCTCTGTTCCACTTCTGTTGGCGTTAGGTATCTCAGGCGAAGACCCGGGGATAACTCCCGTGTCTCAACTCCAGGGCTCAGACCCAACGGTTCAAGAGTTTGGAGGTTGAGCCTGAGAAGACTCAGCCATTTGTAAGGGTCCGAGTATACCCGTGAGCTGCCAGCCACCACAATAAGGGTATCCTTGTCTGTTACCCTGTACCAGCCTTCGTTGTTGTTGGACTGCCCTTCCTGGACTGTTTGGGCCGCAGACTCGTTTTGCTCAATAACGGGCTTTAGTGCCTCTTTGTCGACTTCTTGTGTCTCTTTGCTGTCCGAGAGGTTGGTAGCCTCTTGGGATTTCACTGATTCAGGAACCTCTGCTGGCCGTTGGATCTTGACCACAACCTTCTGGGGACCGGATTCCTCTTCTTGGGAATCTCGCTGGGAACATCCTATTGCCCACAACTGAACAGCAAAAAGCATTGCCAATCCCAATGATATTATCGGCTTGCTGCCCATTGTCTAATCTCTGTTCCCAGGTATTCGATGGCGGTAAAAGCTTCAATTATCTTACCAAACAAATATTAAATCCTAAAAAGACCTCTTTGACAATAAAAAACCTTATGTGCAAGGGGGTTAGCTTTTGCACCAATCCCTTGAGGCTTACAGGGCTGAAGGTGTCAGCGCGGAAAATTGATGCCATGTGGCCAGAGCCCGGGATGAGTATTGCTTACATTGCCACAAATGCAAAACTGTGCTAAGTAGCCATCGCAAATTTCGTGTAATAAATGGGAGTCAGGATCCTGAACTTCAAAGATTGGAAAAAGTCTCTCATAAAGCCCCTAAGATCCCCACTGTTGTGGGGAGGCGTGAGCGCTTCAGATATGACGCAAAA
>CAZDVV010000126.1:5065-6124 GCA_964508875.1 uncultured Desulfobacteraceae bacterium
AGACATCTGTTCAATGTGCGAGAGGGGGTCAATCCTGTTAGGAACTTTGCTCCTCATGGCCGTATTTTTGGAAAACCCTCTCAGGAAAAGGGTCCGGCGAGAGGTCTCACTCTCTATTACAGTAAACTTTCGAAAGATTTTTATAAGCAAATGCATTGGGACAAAGACACTGGCATGCCCAACCGTGACTACCTCAAAAAGCTTGGGTTGTGGGATGATGTGGCTGATATTATCTAGAAATTATAAAGGCTTGGCCACGTGTATTGGTAATAGGCCCTACATCCAAGGAAGGTGAGTAGGTTTTTGCCAATTTCAAAGAGATGCTGGGGATTGGAAGGCCTGTTTTGAAGGATGTCATCTCCACACGGAATGTTCCAACCTTTACCCTTGTCTCAATTCTTATGGGTATGTGTAGCGCATCAGAGGTAAGCCACATCTTCATGCGTGAGTCCTTGCCGTGACGGAATACGCCCCCGATGTGTCGCAAATCTGGGATTATCAGAACGCAGTCATAGGTTTTTTTGCCAATCTGGATCGGTTCGCGCCTTATCACCTTTCCCTGGCCCACGACGCACTTTTTTCCGTCTGAGACCGGGACTCGTACAACTTGGCCGGGAACAAGGGGCTTCAATCTGAAAAAATAAAATACCGAAAGTGGATCAAACGTTCCGGCCTGAATTTTCACCACCTTGCGAATGCAGCCGTTCTTTGAATAGCGGGCCTGTTGTCGATCCCAAAAAAAATCAATTTTCTCGTCCTTCTGCTTGGAGCCTCTGGTCTTCTTGGCGTAGAAAACCGAATGGGTTATGGCAAGATTGGTGTAAGCGTCTATTCGATCCCGTACCTTGTAGAACACATCTACAAATCCCGATGTTCTCCCTGTCATTACGAAATGCCAACATTTCTCCCCTTTTACAGAGGCCATAGGGGCTATTTCAAGGCTTAGTTGTCCCGCATTGATCTTCACCCAGCTAACTGAGTAGTCGATCCTTTCCCCAGGTCCAAAGGGCAGGTCTGACGCAAAGGAGTGAGACAAAGGAATCAGGGTAAACAAAAGCA
>CAZDVV010000127.1:0-6116 GCA_964508875.1 uncultured Desulfobacteraceae bacterium
CAATAGGCAGCAAATGCCAAAGAATTATGACCTGCTGAGGTTCATGTGCGATGGGGAATGGTCGAGGTTACACGGTTTAGTAGCAAGTCACTGCTTGGTAAACCAATCCACTACTAGCAGGATACCTAAGCACATGACTTTGTGGCGCAAATAACCGCCGTTTGCAAGTTCCTTCTCTGATGTCAGTTTTTCGGCTCCTGATAAACTGGGCCCAATTCGCCTGCCTTGAAGATAGCCCTAAGTTCTTTCAGGAGGGCATTAGTAGCCCTTTCTACCATGAGGACATCACCCTCTGACACCATATTCATATCCAAACAATCTACAGTCTGCTTTAGTTCCTCAAACTGTGCCAAAAAATCCTCGTTGTCGTATTTGTCTCCGATTATTCTGTGAACATCTATTATTGTTCCAATACAATTTTTTACCCTCAGCCGATACTTTTTCTCCAGTTCCATTTTACCCGTCAGGCCTTTCCTATCTCCTCCAGAGTTTCCATGAATACCTTGTAAAACAATTCATGGTCGGCAAGAGACCTTTTCAAAATAGGGGCCATCTTATCCGTATCTTTTATATTTACCACAAGATTGGCACTCATTGCAAATGCCATCATCTGATCCATGCTCTTGAATTGTTCACCAATAAGCACGAGGAAGATCCGCCGACGGGTAGACATGGGCAAGTGGTTCATATAATTGATAATCGGGCTTTGATCAAGGCTGACGCCATCAAAATTATCGCACAAAATGGCCATGTCAAAATGATGGAATCTCATTTTTGATAAGGCCGTTCTAATGTCCTCTGCTTCTATAAAGCGATATCCTACGCTTTCAACTCCTTGTTTGACAGCTTCCACGTCCACCTGAGGAGCCCCCATCATAAGACATAGTTTTTCACCTTGCTCGTATGTAAGTTGCAATGCCTCTTCCACATCACGGTATTCATAGCCAGCCCCCTCAAGGCCCTCTGGATATTCTTGGCGTCCCTTTGGTGGCAGCTCAATTAGGAATTTCTTCTTGCACTTAGGGCACGCAATAGCCACCTTTTTGCCCTTTGGCACCTTGTCTTCTGGGATATTGAGCTTTGCTCTACAGTGTTCACATATAACTTCCATGGCCTTTCTCCCCGTGGTTAGTCTAATCCCCTCTTATTGCGGTTGTGCTCCAATCTCTTTTGTTATCGGATATACCGTTTTTCATATTCGGTATCGATATCTAGCCCTTCTATGGTTGTTGTCTTTTCTCCCCGGGCTGCCTTTATTGAGTCAATGGCTCGACCCACAACGGCCTTACGGGAACAATAACTTAAGGCCACTTCCTCCGTGATAAGCCCTTCCTTGTACAACTCAGCAATGGATTGATCGAATGTCATCATTCCAAAGGGTTGGCTTGCCTCGATTATTTCATAGAAAGTCTTTCCTTCCGACTCACCATGTAGGATCACATCTTTTACTCGGAGATTTGTTTTCATAATCTCAAAGGCCGCTACCCGTCCTCCTCCCACCTTGGGAAGGAGTCTTTGGCATGCCACCCACCGCAGGGTATCAGCAAGCCTTATTCTTATCTGTTTTTCCTCATCTTGATCAAACATGCCCACAATTCTGTTTATTGTGTGCCCTGCATTGACGGTATGTATGGTGCTCAACACCAAATGGCCTGTTTCTGCAGCAGAAAGGCCTATTTCCACGGTCTCCCTATCCCTCATTTCACCCACTAGAATAACCTTGGGCGCCTGTCTTAGGGCAGCTCTAAGCCCATTTGCAAAGGTATCAAAGTCAACTCCCAGTTCCCGCTGGTTGAACGTCGCTTTCTTCTGGGAATGCACGTATTCCACAGGATCTTCAAGGGTTACAATATGTACAGCGTGCTTCTCATTGATTTCGTTTAGCATTGCTGCCAAGGAGGTGGACTTTCCGGTTCCAGTGGCGCCAGTGACAAGGATGATGCCGTTGCGTTCTTCTGCCATTTCATAGAAGGCAGGAGGCAACCCGAGTTCTTCAATTGTAGGAACTCTGTTCGCCAACTGCCTCATAACAGTAGAATAGCAACCTTTCTGAGAGAACACATTGACCCTGAATCTTGCCTTTCCCGCCAGTTGATAAGAAATATCGCATGAGCCCTCACTCAATAGGGTCCTTGTCAGACGCCTGTCACCGTTTATTAGATTGAGTGCGAAAATCTCAGCCTGAAAGGGGGTAATCCTGTTAATAGGAGGATCTATGGCCACAGGTTTTAACTCTCCTGCGCTCTCAACCTGAAAGGGCTTATCAACGGTGATATTGAAATCCGAGACTTCCTCGTGGGATTCCAGCATAGTAGTTAATATATAATCAATCTGCTGTTTTCTCATGGGCATACCTCACAATGAGCGTTTATTGGGTTTATTGAGTCTTTGGGTCGCTGGGTCATCGAATCTTTGAGCGAGTGATGATACCCACAGCCAATATTCCTATTCAATTGCTTTTACTTTTTGCTTTTAGCCTTTTGTCTTGTTCCTTTCCCTCTTCACCTTCTGCCTAGTGCCTAATGCCTCAAGCCTACCGCCTGTTTTCCTACACTTCAGTAAAATCCGCAGGAGGATTCTTGAGAAAAGGCATGAATCTTGCCTTCTCTACGCATTTCATGTATGCATCTTCAGGACTGATGATGCCCTTTTTCAAAAGATCCATTATGGAATCATCCAAGGTTTGCATCCCGTACTTTTTACCTGTCTGAATCATTGAGGGAATCTGAAAGGTTTTTCCTTCCCTGATAAGATTTCGCACAGCAGGAGTGGCAATCATGATCTCCAGCGCTGCGACCCTCCCTCGACGGTCGATCCTGCGGAACAGGGTCTGAGAAATGACCGCCCTAATACCGTCTGCCAGTGTATTTCGAACCTGTTCCTGCTGATTCATTGGAAAGACTTCAATAATCCTGTCCACAGTTTTTGCTGCACTCGTGGTGTGAAGGGTGGCGAACACAAGATGACCCGTTGCAGAGGCCTCAATGGCCAATGAAATTGTCTCCAAGTCCCTCATTTCCCCCACGAGGATAATATCAGGATCCTCACGAAGGGCCCCTCGAAGGGCCGCTGAAAAGGAGCGGGTGTGAATGCCAACCTCCCTCTGGTTTATGATGGCCTTTTCACTCTTGTGCACAAACTCGATTGGGTCCTCAATTGTCAGGATGTGATCTTTTCTGGATATATTGGCCTCGTGGATAATTGCGGCAAGAGTTGTTGACTTGCCACTACCTGTAGGGCCTGTAACCAAAACGAGACCCCTTGGAAGGGTGGCAAGCCTTTTGATAACAGGGGGAAACCCCAGTTGATCACAGGTTTGTATTTCCGAGGGAATCTCTCGGAAAACAGCACCTACCCCATTTTTTTGCTGGAAAAAGTTTGCCCTGTATCGGGCCAAACCGGGTATTTCGTAGGCAAAATCCACGTCTCCTGTCTCTTCGAATACCTTTACTCGCTCCTCAGGGGCTATCTCGTAAAGCATGGCCTTTAACGTATCATTGTCCAGAAGTTTGTATTTTACCCTTTCCAGTTCCCCGTCGATCCTCAGGACGGGTTGCTGGCCTGCCATTAGATGTAAGTCTGATGCTCCTTTTTCATTCATGAGCTTAAAAAACGCATCAATTTGAGCCATGGATCCCTCCTTTACCCTTGATAGTTCTCATCCCCTCCAGTAAATAGGGAATGGACTTCTCAATTCAAAGCAGATTTGCAACACGTGTGCCATTGCCGTTTGTTATATCGCTCCCTCTTCCCTCTTGGGAGATGGAAATTTAAACTTCAACAAGGCACAATGGCATTATCATCTGTTTTATCGGCTCTTATGGGATGAATCTTCAGGGTAATCCTGCAGTTAGCTTGGGACAAGGGGCTGCCCCAGGCAAGTGCCCAAACTTCTTATTACGCCCAAACCTTCACGGTCTTATGACACATGGTAAAACATTTTTGACACCTTTTACTGAAAGCTCGGTCCCACAAGACAAACACCTAACTTTTCATTGACAACCAGTTTTAAATTAAGGTAGCATTTTTTTAAGATAGGTAGGGAAATCCTCAACCAGAGAGGACTTCCAGCCACAGATTTGAGATTAGTTCACGGTGGGATCGTCTGGATCAGCCGCAACGGTAGACCGGGACGGTCAGGTTATGACCGATACGTATGCGAGCTCAACAGGGTCTTTCGGTGGTTCGACTGGAGGACCTTTTTTGTTGGGAAAACGATTATTGGAAGGAGTGAGCAATGGCAAGAAAAAAGGTAACCATAGCTGAACTACAGAAAAAGAAACAAAGCAGTGAAAAGATCACAATGGTGACCGCCTACGATTACCCCACGGCCCGTCTGGTGGATGAGGCAGGCATTGACACTATCCTTGTGGGTGATTCATTGGGTATGGTGGTTCTGGGGTATGATTCCACTGTGCCCGTAACAATGGATGAGATGATCCATCATTGCAAGGCCGTAAGCCGGGGTGCTAAGCATAGCTTTATCATCGGTGATATGCCTTTTATGTCCTACCACAGTAGTGTGGAGAAGGCCATTGAAAATGCCGGCCGTTTCATAAAAGAGGCAGGGTGTGATTGCGTAAAGCTGGAAGGCGGCACAGAGATGGCCCATGTGGTGAATGCAATTGTCAACGCAGGCATACCGGTATGCGCCCACATAGGTCTAACGCCCCAAACAGCTACCAAATTGAGTGGCTTCAAGGTCCAAGGCAAGGATGCCGAGAGCGCCAAGGCCCTGATTCAATCTGCAAAGGACCTCGAAGATGCTGGAGCATTTATGATCGTCATGGAGTGCATTCCGGATTCGTTAGCTGCCAGGATCACCAGGGAACTGACAATTCTGACCATTGGGATAGGAGCAGGCAAGGACTGTGACGGCCAAGTTTTGGTTTATCATGATCTCGTGGGACTGTTTGAGCGTTTCACGCCTAAATTCGTAAAGCAATACATTAACCTGTCACCTCAGATAAAAGAAGCGCTCATTCAATATAAGGAAGAGGTGGAGAATGGCACATTCCCTGCTCCAGAGCATTGCTTTGCAATGAACCCAGAAGAGGCAAAGAAAATATAGTGAAATTAAGGTCTATTGGAGGAAATGATGAAAATTATTTGCGTGGGCCCAGGCGCCATGGGCTGACTTTTCTTAGCTTCACTGAAAAGAGCAGGCCAAGACCTTACCCTGATGGATTACAAGGAGGAGCGGGCCAAACAAATCACTAGAAATGGGATCCAGGTTGATGGTCTTGGTGGCAGTTTTCATGTCAAGGTACCTGTTACCACACAGCCCCAATTTCAAGACACGGACTTAGTGATCATATGCGTTAAGGCGGGAAAAACTGCTGAGGTAGCCCGCCAACTTGCTAGTACCGTCCCTACCAAATCATTAATACTATCACTCCAAAACGGTATCGGAAATATTGAGATATTGTCAGAGACATTCGGTAAGGACAGGGTTTTGGGCGGTGTTACCTCGGAAGGAGCTACACTGGTGGCCCCCGGTCATGTCCGGCATGCAGGTAAAGGCCAGACTTTTGTAGGTCCCCTCAATGGAAATCCTTCGCCAGTTTCAGAGGTGGTATCAATATTCAATGAGGCGGGTTTTCATACTCACGCTTCTGACAATGTGGAGAGTCTGATATGGGGCAAACTAATAGTTAATGTGGGCATTAATGCCTTAACTGCAATAGTGCGTGTGCGAAATGGCTCGCTTCCTCAATTAAATGAAACAAGGCACCTAATGGAGCTTGCAGTGAATGAGGCGGTCCATGTGGCAAGGGCCAAAGGAATTGAATTGCCGTATCCAGACCCATTGTCGAGAGTAATAGATGTATGCAAAGCAACGGCAGACAATGTGGCATCTATGTTACAGGATGCGCTAAACCGCAGACGCACGGAGGTCGATTTCATCAACGCGGCAATCGTACGGGAAGGCAAGGGGCTTGGAATACAAATCCCAGTGAACACTGTACTTGCAGAACTCGTAAACGCCATAGAAAAGTCGTATGACGTGCAGATTAGCTAGTTAATTTCCAGGCCACCATTCTCAGGGCTTCATCAAGCTGTCTTAGTTTTCTTTCATCATAAATCTTTTGTCCGTCCTTGTCCCGGACATAAAA
>CAZDVV010000128.1:0-5945 GCA_964508875.1 uncultured Desulfobacteraceae bacterium
TACTATTTCAGGGCCTTGGCCTACCTTGGCAAGGGAAATAGAGAGCTTGCCAAGAGGGATCTTCTCAAGGTCGTGGAATTGAATCCACGCCATGTCAATGGGAGGCTCTTGCTTGCTGAGTTCTACCTCAAGCAAAGGGACGAAAACCTGGCCTCTGAACAGGTTGATGCCCTTGTGAAAATAGCACCTAAGGAGCCTCGGGTTTGGATGCTGGAAGCAGGTCTGGGCTTGCTACAAAAAGACATAAAAGCTGCTGAGGATTCACTTAGAAAGGCTATAAGGGTTGCGCCTAAGTTTGCACCGGCCTATGTGCGACTGGGGATTGTCTACAATTTGAATGGAAAAAGGAAAAAGGCCATCGAGGCCCTAAGAAAAGCGCTTGAAATAGATCCAAGACAGGGTGATGCTCTAGGGTTGCTCGTACAGACGTATGCGAGCATGAAACAATATACTAGGGCCGTTAAGTTTTGCGAATCAATGCGCGCTAAACTTAGTAGCAGCCCACCACATTTAGCTCTTATAGATTATCTTGAGGGCAAGCTGGCCCTATCCCGTAAGAGAACCAGGAAGGCAGAGGAGCTCTTCAAGAAGGCCATTAATACTTACCCGAATATGTTAGGGCCTTACGTGTCCCTGGCAGGTATCTATGTAAGAGAGCGCAGGGTGGATGAGGCCATAGCACAATACCAAAGAGCACTGGACAAAAACCCTAGGTTCCTGGGAGGATATATGGCGATGGGTATCCTTTATGACCGTCAGGGAGACTGGAAAAAGGCAGAGCTATATTATAGGAAGGCCCTTGAGATCAAGCCAGACTTTGCTGCTGCAGCTAACAATCTGGCATGGCTTTTGGTTGAGCATGGTGGTAATATTGATGAAGCTCTCACACTGGCTAGGACTTCCAAAGAAAAGATACCTGAGAGCGCTGCAGTGATGGATACCCTGGGATGGATTTATTACCTAAAAGGAAGTTACCTTAATGCCATATCAGAACTGCATGATGCTTTGGAAAAAGCTCCGAACAATCCTGTGATTAATTACCATATGGGTATGGCCCTGGTGAAAAATAACGAACCAGAAAAAGGAAAAGAGTATCTTGAAAAGGCGTTGAAGTTGGATCCGAATTTTGAAGGAGCAAAGGAGGCCCGAAGAACATTGGAGGCACTCAAATGATACAGGTCTTGCACCGTACGGCTTTTTCCTTTAATCTGGGCTGTGAGCCATGTGCCATCACCGGGGGGATTATATGAATAACGGAGAAATGGACAAAAAGACCATACTTATCGTTGAGGATGACCAGGATGTGCTTTCCATGCTGGTAAAGCACCTGGAGTTTCTTGGATACAAAGTTATCACTGCATCGGATGGCATGGAAGGCCTAAAAATTTTGGAAAACTCGGATTTCGACTTGGTAATCACCGATATCGTTATGCCTTATGTAAGTGGGCTGGGGGTGGTGACGGCCTGCAAAACAAAGAAGCCTCATGTTCCAGTGATTGCAATAACAGGTTATGGCAAGGAGCCCGAGGCTGCGGCTTTGGAGAAAAAGGCGGACCTTGTGCTGTCAAAACCCGTAAAGATGGCAATACTGAAAGAACATATCGAAAAACTATTGAAATCGTAAGAGAGGGGGCTTGCCCGCCTAGGAAGCTGGGAAGCCTGCCCGACGGTCAGGCGGGCTAGGAGGCTGGGAAGCTCGAGGAATGTCAAATGACAAAATCCCAATGTCAAATCAATGTCAAATGCTAAAGGACCAAACCGGAACGAGGTTGGTTCATGGCTAGGGCACCTTTTCATTTGTAGCCACCTGAGAAAGAAGTGATGGATATATTTTGTCATTGAGTCATTTGGATTTCATTTGACATTTGGGCTTTGACATTTGTCATTTGATATTATGCACCTATTATCTTCTGGCTTCTAACTTGTGCCTTCTAACTCCTGACTACTGAGTACTGTAAAATGGTCAAACTCTACGTCATAGATGGACCAAATAAAGGCCAGTCCTGGCAACTGGGAAAGGACATCCTTTTCCTTGGCAGGGGCAGCACCAATGATATCCGTCTCAAGGACCCCTCTGTATCCAGTCGACACCTGCGGATCCAACGCAAAGATGGTTCTCTCTTTGTAGAGGATCTCCACAGCACCAACGGTACATTCCTAAATGGTCAAAAGATAACGCCTGGTCAGCTTGTAGAAGTTCGGGAAGGTGATCTCATAACGGTCGGAGCGACACTGATATCCCTTGATGCTGAGTTTACCCTTAGTGGCACACTGGTGCACAAGGTCTCAAGGGGCTTGAAGGAACTTGAGAGAGTTGAGGAGGTGGGTCTGCCTAAGGACAGGCCCATGACCGCCATGAAGAACCTCGAGCTCATCTTCAAGGTGTCAAACGCCCTGATGCAATCCTTTGACGTACAAGAGATTCTCGAGATCTTCATGGACGCTCTATTTGACTGCCTCAAGCGAATAGAAAGGGGGGCGATTTTATTAATAGAGCAGGGTACGAATGAGGTTAAGGAAATTATTGCTCGATCCAGAGTAGAAGGCGAAACCGGGCACATCCGTTACAGCAAGAGCATAGTGAACCGCGTTATTAACGAGGGGGAGCCTCTTGTAATGGCCGACACCTCCTTAGCCAAGGACAGCGATCTTTCCGATAGTATTCGTTCTATGAAAATCAGATCAGTGATGTGTGTCCCTCTCATCAGCCGGTCCCATGTCCGAGGGGCCATTTACGTTGACTCTCTTACTGAGCCCCATGGATTCCGCAAAGATGATTTGCGCCTGTTGATGGCCTTAGCCACTCCCGCGGCCATTGCATTGGAAAACGCGCTCATTTACTCGGACTTGGAAAGGATGGTGGAGAGGCGCACAAGATCTCTCAAAGAAGCCGAGAAAAGGCTTAGAAAGAGCGAAGCCCGTTTTCGCGCTATCTTTGATAACATGGAGAGCGGGGTTATTGTTTGCAAGGCAGAAGAAGGGGGGAACAATTTTTCCATTGTTGATATAAACCGTGCGTCCGAGCGGATTGATAGGGTTTTGCGCCGGGATGCACTGGGAAAGAATGTGAAGGACGTATTTCCCGGATTCACGTCTCTTGGTCTGCTCAGTGTGCTTAAGAGGGTCTGGGATACCGGTGTTCCTGAACAGATTCCAGAGACCTTTTATGAAGGGGGCAGTTCACGGGGATGGCGGGAGTTTGATATACATCGGTTACCATCAGGTGAGCTGGTAATCATCTACCGCGACATAACCGAGAAGAAGCGGGCCCAGGAAGATCAACGGATCCTGGAACGCAAACTCATGCACTCGCAAAAACTCGAATCAGTAGGTCGGCTTGCCGGGGGTGTCGCGCATAATTTCCGCAATATCCTTCAGGCTATATTGGGCAACGCCGAATATCTTCAGGTTGTGAGAGCTGATGACGATACGGTTAAAGAGGCTGTGAAGAACATAAACAACTCTGTAGACAAAGGAGTGGATCTGATCCACAGCCTCCTTCATTTTTCAAGACTCGGCGAAGACTTTGAACCCACCACGGTGGATCTGGGGGAGGTCATTAGGGATACCTACAAGATCATAGAGAAGGTATTTGACAAGAGAATCGCCATTACCATGGAAGTGGAAGAGAACCTTGTTATAAAGGGAAATAAGAGCCTTCTCAGCCAGGTTTTCATGAATTTGTTCAATAATGCCAAAGATGCCATGGCAGAGGGGGGACAACTTAGCATAAGGGCAAAGAGATCAGACCAAAGGGCAATAATAACGGTTTCAGACACAGGGGTCGGGATGGACAAAGAGACCCTGGAGAAAATTTTCGATCCCTTTTTCAGCCTGAAAGAGGTCGGTAGAGGGTATGGGCTTGGGCTATCCACCGTGCATGGTATAGTCCAAGGCCATAAGGGTACGATTTCTGCCACCTCTGAGCCTGGCAAAGGCAGCACGTTTACCCTCAGCTTTCCCCTTTATAAAGAGGCATTCAGGGGTGATGAGCTTGAGTCTTTGCCTGATGACCTCAGATTCGGCAGGGGTGAGAAAATCCTTGTGGTTGACGACGAGGAGTCAATCCTTAATGCCCTGGTTTCCATGACAGAGCGTTTGGGTTACCGGGTGAAGGCTGCCAGGGGAGGAAAACAGGCAATTAAGATATATAGGGAATGGAACCCTCACTTGGTCTTGATGGACAGAAACATGCCCGAAATGGACGGCCTTACCTGTACCCGAGAAATAATGAACATAGACCCAGAGGCCAGGGTGGTAATAATCTCTGGATATGAGGAATCCGGCAGCAATGGTATAGACCAAACAACCAAGGAGATGATTCGGGGATACATGACCAAACCTTGTGGGATTCAGGATCTTAGCAATGTGATTGCAAGTGTGTTTGACCAAAGGGAATAATAGGCTCTTTCTTCCATTTTCCCAACATTATTTTGGATTGTGAAAGAAGCGAACTTTATCTTAAGGATTCCAGATGACCCAACAAATAACAGTACTGATTATGGAAGACGACCCAAAGGCAGCCTCCCACATCAAGGGACTTGTGTCCTCCATTCCTCCCTATAATCCTGTGTTAGTCAATTCTGATATCTCTGTTCGTCATGTGGAGGGATACAATCCCCAAGTGGCTATTGTAGGGGGATTCCTAGGGCTTGAAGCCTGCATGAAGTGCGTGCAAAAGCTCAAAATTGCTGATCCTGGCCTGCCAATACTGGTTTTTGTGGAGGACAAGGCCCTCACAGGGGGAACACTTAATGGTCCTTTTGAAGGAATCTTTTCTTTGGGAATCGATTTCGACCTTGCAGAGCTAAAGCAAGCACTGGATTATGCAATGGAGAAAAGACCAGAATCCCAGCCGGGCCCTGAGTTCCCAGTTCTTATTGGTAACAGTCCTGAAATCCAGCGGATACGGGACAAAATTGAACGCATAGCGGACAAAGACATAACCGTGCTTATAACTGGCGAGAGTGGTACTGGCAAAGAGCTTATTGCGCGATCAATCCATTATCACTCACGCCGAAGGAATGGCCCACTGTTGAAGATAACCTGTGGAGCTCTCCCCGATGATTTGCTGGAAAGTGAGGTTTTTGGCTTTCAAAGGGGGGCATTTACAGGAGCTCACAAGAATAAGCCAGGACGGCTGGAACTAGCCCATGGAGGAACTCTGTTCATTGATGAGATTGGAGACCTTTCTCTCCAATTACAGGTTAAGTTCTTACAGGTTCTGGAGGATAAGAGTTTTTCCCGGCTGGGTGGTGTTGACGACAAGGTGGTGGATGCCAGAGTAGTTGCTGCAACTAACACTGACCTGTGGAAGATGGTTAGTGAGGGAGCCTTCCGCAAAGATCTCTATTACAGGCTCAATGTGGTGAATATTGAAGCACCGCCATTAAGGAGAAGAAAAGAGGATATACCTCTACTTGTAGATTATTTTTTGAATAAATACTGTTATGAGCTCAAAAGGCAGCCACTTGAGTTGCCCCTTCATGTACTCAGGGCTTTGAACGAATACGCTTGGCCAGGTAATGTTAGAGAACTTGAAAATGTTGTGCGCAGAGCCATTGTGCTTAGAGAGTGGGACTTTATTTATAAAGAATTGGACCTTGATCTTCACTTGGATACGGGGGAAGTGGGCCTGGCACTTGGAGGCGGGGCCGCACTAGCTGGCTGGGCCGAAGGGAAAGTAAGGAGCTACATGAGGGAAGAGGATTTTTCCCTTAAAAAAATAACCAAACAATATGTCTCAGAGGTGGAAAAGCGAGCTATCCTAAGGGTGCTGGAGCAAACCCGGTGGAACCGCCGCCGAGCTGCCAAGATCCTGGGGGTGAGCTACAAAACCCTCCTTAACCGGATTGCAGAATTTAATCTCAGGCCGGTCTAAAGACCGGCAGAAGATAGTAGCCAGAAGCCAGTAGTCAGCCAGCCTCCCACCTTCTTTGCCTTTT
>CAZDVV010000129.1:0-5934 GCA_964508875.1 uncultured Desulfobacteraceae bacterium
TCAAAGTGCCATGGGAGCAATGCGGCGATGAGCCATATCTTTTGGCAAGCAGGCTGAAAGGTGTGCCTGTGGTTGTATCCAAAAGGCGATACCTTGGGGGCAGTTATGCAGCAAAGAGATTCGAGTCAAATTTTTTCATCCTAGATGACGGCTTTCAGCACATACAACTCGTGAAAGATTTTGACCTTGTTCTTATGGATTCAAAAAACCCCTTTGGAAATGGTCACCTTTTGCCCTGGGGTTTACTGCGCGAGCCAAAGAGGGCAATTGGCCGCGCACATGCCATAATCTTTACAGGCGGTGAGTCTGGGTCAGGCGGGGTTGATTGCTTAGAATTAATAGAATCGTTTGGAATCCCTTATTTTTCGGGATGTCACCTTCCAGAGGCCTTTTTCATTCCTGCCATTGAAGCCAAATATGAACCTGGCTTTCTCGCTGGAAAAAAGGTAGTGGCTTTTGCAGGTATAGGAAGGCCTGAATCTTTTGAAAAAACTTTAAGGGACCTAAGAGCCAATATCATAGTCTACAAGGTATTTCCTGATCATTATGTGTATGAAAAAGGAGAAGTGCAGGGCATGGAGCAAATGGCAAAGGATTGCGGAGCTGATTACCTTATTACTACCGAGAAAGATTGGATAAGGATAAGAGATTTGGCACAGGATAAAGATAGACTAGGTTATTTGAGTATAAAATTTGAACTGAAAGGGCAATCTGATGAGTTTTTTGGCCTCATCAAAGAGGCTGCCCGGAGAAAACTTTATGGAAACGGATAAAAGGAGCAATACCGAATTAAAGCCAGCGGTTTTCATTGATAGGGATGGAACCATCAATGAGCAGATGGGATATGTGAATCATCCGAGCCGGTTCGTGCTTCTTCCAGGAACAAAGGAGGCTATTCGACTCTTGAATAATAATGGCTTCTACGTGGTAGTGGTTTCAAACCAATCAGGTGTGGCAAGGGGTTATTTCCCGGTATCGCTTCTGGAAGAGATTAATGACTTGATGAATAGGAAATTGGCTGAGGCGGGGGCACACATTGACGCCATCTATTATTGTCCTCATTATCCAACCGGTGCAGTGAAAGAGTACACCATGAGATGTGAATGTAGAAAACCTGGCATTGGTCTAATACAAAAGGCGCGGAAAGATCTGGAGATAGATATGAGCCGATCTTATGTAATTGGTGACACTTGCTCTGATTTGGAGATGGGACAAAATGCCGGGATTCCGAGCGTACTGGTTAGGACAGGATATGGCCTTGGGGAACTCGAGTATGTACTTCCCAAAAAAACCGTAAGTCCAGCCTACATAGCTAAGGATCTCTTGGATGCTGTCCATTATATACTTTCGCGTAGTAAATGAGGAAAGGTTGCATTTCGTCAAGCGCTGCTGTTCGGATCACTCCAAGAAGGCAATTCCAATACGGATGTAACGGTCTGGATATAAGTACATGGGTAGCCTCTTGTAGGTTAGTATCTTGGCTTGGGAGGAGATATGGAGGACATTTTCCATGTAGTTTTTAAGTTTCCTTGGGATTGTATGCTTGTTGTCGTTCTCCCACAATATAACTATAGGGTGCTTGAGTTGAGGCCTAAGGTTGCCTAGCCGTTTCAGGCTTGGTGACAATACGAGAGAGCGGGGAAACTGAATCTTCAAATTTCCTGCAGTCACCTGCCTGTCAGCCACAATAGTACCCTGTTCAAATCCGGTGGTTCTAATTTCCTGGGCAACGGCTCTGGAGGGATAGTGAAGATCGGTCACAAATCCTGTGAGCGTGGGGCCAAAAATTCTGACAGTCATGAATAAAATGATTAGGGTTGCTACGGCAGTCGGTGCAATAAAGAAGTGCTTGGCCCTGTATGCCTCAATTACCTCAGGTTCCAAGCGGGTAGTGAAATAGATTGGCACCAATATGAGCAGGGGTGCGAGCCATCGGTTTTTGAATTTGGTCACATGAAATGCAACTATGAGAAAGATCAAAATGCCAAACAAGGCAAGAAAAAACCTCGTCAATAAGACCTGATTCCCCTTTTTATGTTCCACCTTTCGTTTGATGGTGAATCCTTGGCGAAAAAACACTCCATAAACAACAAGCAATGGAGCAAGAATGGCAATGATGTGTAAGCAAAATCTAAGCAAGGCCCCAGGAACGGCTTTGATGGAGGCCATGTGAAATTTATGAGTGCCAAAAACTGCCACAAGTGGATGAGCTGAGGCCCAACGAAGATATGGAGTCACCATCACTCCTGCAATTAGAATAGACAAGAGGATATAAGGATGGAGAAAAGGGCTGCGGGTACTAGAAGAACTAACACATGCGATGATCAATGCTGCTGCAAAAATAGAGAAATTATGCTTAGAAAGGATGCCCAGCCCCGTGGCTATCCCAAAAAAGATATAGTCGTGAAGGGTGTGGGATTCCAGCAGTCTCAGGGTTACATAGAAAAAAGCAGATGCTGAGGCTAGTAATAATACCGAATGCGTAAGATCCCTTTGGGCTCCCCAAGAAATTTGCGGGATAAAGAGAAGGGACAGGGAGGAGATGGCAGCTAGGGCCGAACTATTGGTAAGCCTGCGGGTTGCCAGAAAAATAAACATGTAAGCTAAGAAGAGCAGAATGTTTTTCAGTAAACTAACAGCGAGGACATTGGTCCCCACAATTTTAGTGAAAAAGAACTGCAACCATGTGTATAAGGGAGGCTGACTGCCATAGCTAGGGAGCAGCCACTGACTGAGGACAATCTGTTCGGCCTCATCTAACTCCAAGGCGGGGGACGACACCACCCGCAAGACCATGTGGAGGCAAAAATACAATGCCAGCAGGAATAGAAACTTAACAACTGAGATCTCTCCAAGCCCTGAGGGCAATAATGACGGATCTTTGGCTTGTCTAATGGCATCAAATGATATTGAATTGTTGTTCACTTGTCCTAATCAAAAGAATATCCAAACATTTCAATATCTTTCTTGAAGTGCTCAGCTATGAGTTCTGCCGTGTAATCATTATAGTATTTCTTGTAATGGCTGCGGTCTGTTGCCTGCCTCTTGTGTGGCAATTTGGGTGTCTGTATACCTATCATCCTACACACCTTATCAAAATCTTCATGTAAGCGTTCATATCGTCCTATAAAGTCCACGAGAATGTTCCCTCTCAAGTCAATCAGATAGTCAGACTGGAATTCTATGGAGGTGTCGATGATGTAATGGTAGGATCGATCGGGATCCAGTTTCCACTTGAGGAACTCTTCAAAGCTATTTATACCCTTGAGCAAGTGAGGTCTTTCCCTTTTTATATGGTGGTATGAGCTGACCTGGAGGTCCCACGGATTTCTAACAAAGGCGAATTTAAAAAGACTGTTAAAGACTTCTCGGGGAAGCATCTCGTAAGCAGCCATGATTTTTGCGTGACGGGGAATCTTGCACGCAAGGCGGTGGCCGAATAATGCACTGATCCGGCTGCAAATAAACATGGGAATCCGGTAAGGATCCTTCCACTTGTAACCCCTAAGGGCTACTCGGATACTAGTGCCACCCGTCTTGGCAATGTGTACAAAGAGGAATCTATATTTCAACGAAATAAGCATGGGCTCAACACTATCTCTATCATACGATCTTGGTGCTCGAAGTGTCTTTGATTCGTCATTACCGCGGGAGCGGGAATCAAGCTCTTAGGGTATGTAAGTCCTCAAGGGTCCACTCCCAAAAACAATTTCAAGTATTGTTTGGTGCTTTCCCCTAAAGTATAATCCCTGACGGCTGATTTTAAAAATGATTTTTCTAATGGGTTCCTTAACATGTGAAGCATTGCTTCTGATAACGCCTCAGCGTCACCCACACGCACGAGCGGCCCAAAGCGGCCTCCTTGTAATATCTCCTTAGGACCACTTGGGCAATCGGTCGATACCACAGGAGTGCCAAGGGCCAAAGCCTCGGTCAGCACATTGGGAGATCCTTCCCAAACAGATGAAAGTACAAACAGGGAGGCTCTCTTGAAATAGGGATAGGGATTATGAACAAAGCCGGGAAGGAAGGTATCAGATCTTATCCCAAGATCTGTGATGAGAGCCTCGAGTTTGGGGCGGTCTTGTCCTTCCCCAAGAATAACGAGCCGGCATTGAAACGATTCGCGAACTTTGGCAAAGGCCTTGATTAATGTGGGGAAGTCCTTTTGTTTGGTCAGCCTTCCCACCCCCAGGATTACCGGAGGTGCCCCATCCTTGAACCAAGGATGGTTTAGGGTCTCTTCTGCGAGATTCAGGAGTTTAGGGGTGATGACAGGGTTGGGGATTACATGAATAAGGGAAGGAGTCAAGCCCGCATTTCTCATCAAATCAGCGGCTACTCCCTTAGATACGGCTACAACGGCGTTAGCATGTGGGTAAAACAGCCGCATTCTCGTATACCAAAGTTTTTCTTTTAGAGGCCTTTTCCCTTCAAGTGCCGCAGAGACAGTAGTGCCCATTCTCAGTATCAATCGAGTTCTAGTCCTAGAAATGGCGTTTGCCAAAACGGCCACAATGTTGGCCCTGTCCTTTGCTGCTAGTAAGGCAGCGGGCCGGTGTTGGCGTAGATACCTCACAAGTGGCATAACGCCTCCGAATGTATGAGATACCCCTAAATTAACCAATTTTATCCCTTCTAAGGGGGAGTTGAGGTATGCGCTTGCGGTCTTCACTGTAATGAGGTCCACAGAACAATCCATAGAAGACAGGCCTTCAGCCAAATTAAGCATCATGCGTTCAACGCCTCCTTGACCTGAAAAAGACAGAAATATACCTATCTTGACACGGCCCCTGGTTTCCCATTGATTATTAGTTGGTCTCTGTGAGTCACTCATGATGTTCAGACAGTATTCGCAACGTCGGAAAGACCAAGGACTTTAAGATACTGGTCGGTAGCTTGTTTTACGGAGTAAGGCAATGCAGCTTCCTTCAATAGTTTTGGATCAGGGGGAGCCTCAAGCACAGATAGTATTGCCTTGGCCATTGCATTTGCGTCTCCTATGGGCACAAGGGGCCCCACTTCACCATTCCGCAAGATCTCTCTCGGGCCGCTGGGACAGTCGGTTGAGACGACCGGAGTTCCAAGGGCCAATGCCTCAATAAGGACGACACCTAGACCCTCACATGTCGATGATAGTGCCAGGACTGAAGCTCTCTTTATGTAAGGAAAAGGATTTTTCACGAACCCTGGCATTCGCACTTTATCAATGAGCCCTAACTCCTTAATAAGACCTTGAAGTTTTTGGCGCCGCCGACCCTCTCCTAAAATTAGTAAACGGGATGGCTTCTTTGGCAGTAGTCGGGAAAATGCACGTATTAAGGTTCCGAAATCCTTGCGAGCACACAACTCACCAATACCAATGATAATGGGCAATGAATTTTCTCTGAGCCACGGATCGCCAGTGGAGGTCTTAGAAAGATTCTGAATTTCACTGCTCACTATGGGATTTGGAAGCACCTTAATATGATTAAAAGGAAGTCCGGAGATTTGGTTTAGGTCTTGGGCTACCCCAAAAGAAGGTACAATTACGCAATTTGCCTGAGGATAAAGATAACGAATGGATGCATACTGCATTTTTCTATGTAACCAACTCCTGCGCTCGAGATTACGAGAAACTGTGGTGCCGATTCTCACTGCAACTCTAGTTGATGTCCCTGCCAGCAATCGTGCTATTATAGCAATCCTGTTTACTCTGTCCTTATCAGTCAGGATGGCAGCAGGACGCTCTTTTCTTAGATACCGTATGAGGGAGGGAAGGGCACTATTAACATGGGAAACAGGCAAAGGTATCAGACGCACGTTCGGCAATGCCTTTGGAAGGTAAGGACCATGATTCCTAATTTGCACAAGGTCCACGGGTAGCCCTCGACGGGACAGCTCCCGAATAAAGTTGGTCATTATCCTGTCAACACCGCTGTGACCGGAGGTGGC
>CAZDVV010000130.1:0-5919 GCA_964508875.1 uncultured Desulfobacteraceae bacterium
CCATTTATCTCCGGTCTTCTTTAAGACCCATTTATCCTTACCATTCCTCTCAATGGTCACTCGAGTAATCTCCGACGGGTCCAAGGTAATAAGCCTTTTGTCCCTTAGATCAAACAAATCCACATCTAGATCAAATTTGTCTGCAAAGCTAATGGTATAAACACTCTTATCTCCATTCCTCTGAACATAGACATCATCGCCAAAAGGTGTCTGGGACCCAATGCTCAGGGTGCCTGAGGCATTATTTCCTTGAAAAGAAATGACTACTGAGGGATTGTTTAGGCCGAACTGGGCAAGATTTTCCTGCCCTTCTGATATCTTCCTCTGCCACCTCAGCTTTGATAGCTTCTCCAGAAATTGTTGCACCCTGAGACCATCCGCCCCAGCGCGTATGGGACTTGTTATCTTCCAATTCGTATTTGCTGAATCATGTTCTTTCACCCTTGTGGCAACTATTTTGACCCCTCCCTTGCTTATGACAAAAGATGAAATTTCCAAGGGCTTAACCTTAAACATGACAGTAGAGGATATTCTTTCGGCAATACGGATCCTCTTTTGCCTCAGCTCAAAAAAGTAGATCCCGGCAAGGCACACCGCAACCAAGAGATAAATCCATATTGCACGGGACCTCATCTCGACCTCCTCCGCAGCCAAACCCATATGCCTACAATAAAAACAATCAGAGGCATTAATACCACGGGTATCCAGAACAAAATCATTCCCTGTCTTCGTGTAAGCATGAGGGCTTCTATGGGTCTGTGCTTTTTGGGAATGGTAATGAGCGAACCCCTTGCAGCCAAATAATGTATAGTATTGGTCATGAAATCGGCATTTCCAGATAGCTGAAAGTATCTATTACTGGCGCAATCCACATCGCCAAACACAACCACACGACCGTTCCCTGTTATGTGCAGTCCACCCTTTTTTTCTTCTTTCTTTATGGGAGGGGTAAGCTCTGATATGGCTGCTAGGCAAAGGGGCCCCTTCCTGTCTCCCTGTCCAAAGCTAGCTTTACCCTTAGCAATGGAATCTCTATCCATCTCAGCCCAGGCATGTTCTGAAGTAAAGCAAAGCGGTGCAACATTTATTCTCCTGTCCTGTGGCCTTGAAGGGTTGACAGTACGAGCAGTGTAGAAAAGGGAGGTGAGCTTGAACCCCCGCGTAATATCGTGTTCACCATAGTCTGCAACTATTGGTAACAGATAGTCTCCTCCCATTACCCGGCTCAGTTTATCCACCACAATATCTGGGTAAATGCGAATTCCCAATCTTCTCAAAAAGTCTTTGAGAGCAGCATCGTGATAGGGTTCCAAGAAGATCAGTGCCCTTCCGCCAGAGCACACGTATTTCTGCAGGCTTCCCACTTCTTCCGCAAAGAAGTTTCGCTGTGGTCCTGCAATAACAACTATGGCGGCATCAGAAGGAATCTCGTGTTCCATCAGATTGAGAGGCACAAACTTATAGCCTTGTTTGCTAAGGGTTTCAGCAAGAAAGGAAAGATCGAGGGGGTTGCTTCCCTTGAAATCCCTTTCTCCGTGTCCAGTAATCCAGTATACTTTTCTTACCTCCCCTTGCATCAGCCTAACCAAGGCGTTGGTAATGTGCTCCTCATCTGCAATGTTAACCCTCTGCATCCTCCCATATCCCTCTAGGATGAAGGTATTAACATCTCTAACCCCATAAGCCTTAGCAGCTGCTGGATTTCTCTCAGGGTCTATCAGATGGTAATTAATCTGGCGACAGTAGTATCGGTATGAAGACAATAGCCGGTTGGCATCCTCCTCCTCTTGAAAGCCCTTTCTGACAAAAGCCGTTATCTTCACAGGCCTGTCTATCTGGGTGAGGATCTGGATGGTCTTGTCAGAAATGGTGTATTCTCCATAAGAGGTTAGGTCCCACCTCAGGTAGTGCATGTCTGCCAACAGAACCACCAGTGCGCAGATGCACAGCATTAGCAATGAAGTGATTGCAGCCTGATATGATCCTTTCAATCTACCCTCGCCAGTACCTCAGCTTCAAGAATCTCACAGTCATGAAAAGCCAGAAGAAAACAAACACCACGTAGTAGACAATGTCCTTGGTATTTACCAACCCCTTTGTGAAAGGCTCCAGGTGTGTGACGATTGAAATCAATTCTACAGCATGCCCTGCCACAGGGCCCAGATAACTCCTTGCCCATACCAGGCCCCAAAAAAGTAGAAGTGCCCCAAAGCTCAATACTGCTGCCACGATCTGGTTCTCAGTAAGGCAAGAGGTAAAAATTCCTAGTGCAATGAATCCCGCTCCCAGCAAGAACACTCCAAGATATCCAGAAAAAACAACTCCCCAATCAAGAGATGCAAAAGACTCCAGCAGCCCCATGTAGGGCAGGGTGCCTGCTACCATAATCACCAGCACCAGGAGTGTGGCAAGGTATTTTCCTAGAAGCGTGCCAACATCTGATAAGGGATAAGTGAAAAGGAGCTCGATCGTTCCAGTTTTCCGCTCCTCTGAATAAAGCCTCATGGTAATAAGAGGTAGCATAAGCAGAAGAATCGTGGACAGATCTCCAAAGAATGGTGTTACCACCATACTAGTGAGATTCAGTTTTTCGGAAAGAAAAGGGTCTCTCGTGGCCTGAAAACTCAAAATGCTGAAGTAAAGGGTGTTGCTATAAAAGAAATACCCGGCTACAACAAAAAAAATGAATGAGGCAGCATAAAATATGGGCGAAGCAAATATGGAATAAATCTCTTTTCTGAAAACAACAAGAGTTCCCTTCATGAGGCATCCTTTTGTGTTTTTCCGACTTCCTCTTCAGTAACAAGGTGTACAAATACTTCTTCAAGGCTCAAATCTCTACCGCTCATTTCAATGAGATCCCAGCCCGACTCCACAATAGTCCTTGCAATAAGGGGCCTGATGGAGGCATCACCTTTGCTTTCAACAACAAACTGTCCTTTCCTGTCAGAGGCCATCACACGGATAACTCCATCTAGCGAACCGATCTTACTTATTACCTCATGCTCAGGTGCCCTTACTGAGATCAGTGTCCGGATTCCGTGTTGAATCCTTACGGTCAATGACTCTGGGCTGTCTTCGGCCACCACGCGGCCTCTGTTCAGGATGATAACCCTCTCACAAAGCTGGCTTACCTCGGGGAGAATATGGGTGCTCAGCAGGACGGTCCTTTGGCCCCGGTGGCTTCGAATGAGCTGTCTTATCTCCACAATCTGCGCGGGATCAAGTCCAGTGGTAGGTTCATCAAGGATAAGGATTGGGGGATCACCCAAAAGGGCCTGAGCAAGTCCCACCCTCTGCCTCAGCCCCTTTGAGAGGTGTTTTATTAACCTATTGCGATGCTCGCCGAGTCCGCAATCAACAATGACTCTTTCTATTTCTTTTTGCAGGCTCTTGCCCTTGAGGCCTTTTGCAGTCCCTGCAAAACGCAAGAAGGTCTCCACCCTGAGATCATGATAAAGTGGCACATTTTCCGGCAAAAATCCTATCTTCTCCCTTACTTTCAGGCTCTCTGTGCTGGTATCAAGGCCATCAATTCTTGCAACCCCACTGGTCGGGGGCATAAAACAGGTAAGAATTCTGAGGATCGTCGTCTTACCCGCTCCATTGGGACCTAGCAAACCAACGATTTCACCGCCTTGGATTTCAAATGATACGTCCTGGATAGCAGCTTTTAGACCATAATTTTTTGTAAGAGATTCGGCTACGATCATAGAAAAATAGTCAATAGTTATGAGTGAGCTTAAGTGATTTGGAGTTACGGACGTCTTTGTTTTTGTGGTTTCTTCTAACTTCTGACTCCTGATCCCCTAGATTCCAATCAACTCATATTCCCTTGATCCCAACCCAAGTTGCTCTGCATATTCAAGCTGGATGGACCAGTCGATCTTGGGATATATTGCCCTGAATTTATCTTTGCCGGGGCCCAGCTCCTTCGTGATACACGAGTTCTCTGCTGCACCACGGCTATTTACAAGATCCACTGACGCCTGGTCTATGGCAACAGGATCCCTAGAAGCCACGATTCCAATATCATGCACAATAGGAGCATCACTATGGCCATAGCAATCGCAGGCAGGGGAAATGGCAGTGAGAAAATTGACGAAAAGGGACCTCTTTTCCTTGCCCTTTAACACCGCCATGGTGTACTCAACCATTTTCTTTTGAAATACCTCCACATCCTGAGACCATCGGATATCAATGGCCTGATTGGGACACACGAGTATGCATTCACCACACCCAATGCATTCTTTTTCATCTATCTTGGCCTTATCTTTCACCATTGAAATTGCTCCTTGAGAGCAATGCTCCAAACAATCCCCGCATCCCACACATTTTTTTCTCTTAACCTTGGGAGACATGTCAGAATGTTGATCAAGTTTTCCCCGTCTGGCAGCGCACCCCATTCCCACGTTTTTTATTGTGCCACCAAAGCCAGCCAGTTCATGTCCCTTGAAGTGTGCCACACTGACCAAGGCATCTGCCTCCACAATGTCCTTGCCAATATAAGCTATGTCTATGTGAGTGGCATTAATGGAAACCTCGGCATAAGAGGCGCCTCTCAGGCCATCTGCAATGATCACCGGAGCACCAACAACAGAATATACAAAGCCGTTCTCTATAGCTGTAATGATGTGCGTCACACTATCACTCCTGGTCCCTGCGTATAGGGTATTGCTATCTGTCAAAAAGGGGTTCCCACCCAATTCTCTCACCTTTTCCACCACTTGACGCAGGAAAATCGGGCGAATAAAGGCAGTGTTGCCCTTTTCTCCGAAGTGTACCTTTATCGCTACAAGGGCCCGGCTGCGAACAACCTCACTTATGCCAGCACTATCCAGCAGGCGTGTAAGCTTAGTAAAAAGATTTTCTTTGACCGACGTCCGCATGTCAGTGAAATAGACTCGGCTTGCAGGCATTTCCTCCTCCTTTTCGTGTACCTAAGCCTCGCAAGTAGCTAAAGAGATTAGAATTCATTTTACCCCCTGTCAACGGATAAAGAGCAACGCTCCTATTTTTCCGTTGACAAAAAAAAGGGCCATGCATTAATAAAAGCTATTGCTTTGCTTGAAAAAACTAACTGTTCATTCTAACTTTCATAACGTCTGTCATTATTAGAGTGTAACGGAAAGGGGAAAAATGTTATCTCCGACGGTACGCAAAAAAAATATCCTTTCGGTACAATTTGGCAGGGTTTTGAGGAAGAGTGTTTTTGTGCTGATTCTTGTATCCCTGTTTGGCCTCTGCCTTGGTGTGAACGCTCAGTTATGGGCGCAGGGCCCTAAAAAAATCCTGAGTATTGAGGCATATGACATGCTCAATACAGTGCCCGACACCTATCTCATAGACATACGCACTAGGGCTGAATACCAGTTCGTGGGCCATCCAGTGGGGGCTTACCTGTTTCCATATATGTTTTATACCAACACATTGGGGAGAAATGGGGAAAAACTCTGCTATCTAGCCAGTGTCAAGAACAAGAATTTTGTTCAAGAAATCAGCAAGGTTTTCAAAAAGACCGACAATTTGTTGATTATTGGCCGTGATGGAACCCGCAGTGCGCTAGCCGCAAAGGACTTGGTGGAAGCTGGCTTCAAACACGTGTTTGACGTCGAAGATGGATTTGAGGGGCCTTTGTTCCCATCCTTCAAAGACGAGAACAAGAATAAGTTCTATCGCCAACTGGCCAAGAGAAATAAGATATTTGGTTATAACCATAGAAGACATTACGGATGGCAGTGGTGGGGTTTACCGTGGACCTATGAGCTAGATCCAAAATTTCTTTACCCCCCTGATCTTGCTGCCAAGAAAAAATAAGGAGGTTTCCTGTCATGGAGGAGAGCCAAAAATTGGCAGAGCTTCTCAACCAAGTTGAGCAGAAAGGAATAGAATGGGATAAGCTGGAAGAACAACTCAACA
>CAZDVV010000131.1:0-5914 GCA_964508875.1 uncultured Desulfobacteraceae bacterium
ATGGGGCTTATTGGCATAATAATAGCCTCGATTGTGAACATGTTCCTTCGCAGTAGCGCGATGGGCATGTTGATCACCTATATAGGCGTGTTTGTGTTTTTGGGCCTTACTGCTTATGATACTCAACGACTTAAGGAGATGGCCCTGACACAGCCTGCGGGATTAGATGCGGGTGTGGTTCGCAAGGGAGCCATTCTTGGAGCCCTTTCGCTTTATTTGGACTTCATTAACCTCTTCCTGCTCCTGCTTAGATTTTTCGGGCAGACACGGGAATAGGCTGGAGGCCGCATAGTACGTTGAGCAAAGATAGGGCCCCCTGGGGGACCTGACAAAGGTCTTTCAGGGGTTTATTATTTTTGATAAACTGAACACTAGGTTAAGTAGTCCCTATCCATAAACTCTATACCCCTCTCCCCCTCGAGGGGGAGAGGGTGGGTGAGGGGGGTGTGATATCAGGGGGTTACACCCTAGCCCTCGCCCTGCCTGCTGCTGCAGGCAGGCCTCAAGGGACAGGGAATTTATGGATGGACATTAGGTAAGATTTAATAAATAACAACCATGGAGCCTTCATATATAGACCTTTACAAAAAGGGAGATCTGGCCGAAAGGGTAGAGGTGGCCCTGAGCCGTTTAGCAGAATGTAAACTCTGTCCCAGACAATGTGGTGTAAACAGACTTGAGGGGGAGAAGGGCTTCTGCAAGACGGGCAGAAAGGCGATAGTTGCCAGTTACAATGCCCATTTTGGAGAAGAATCCCCCCTTGTTGGACAATATGGATCAGGTACCATTTTCATGAGTTCATGTAACCTGCTTTGCTCTTTCTGTCAGAACTTCGAAATAAGCCACCTTCGTGAAGGGCGTGAGGTGGAGCCCGAGCAGATGGCTGCCATGATGCTGGCACTGGCCCAAAGGGGGTGCCACAACATTAATTTTGTGACACCCACCCACGTGATCCCACAGATCCTAGAGGCGTTATTGGTGGCTGTTAGAGAGGGTCTCAGAGTACCCTTGGTCTATAATACAAGCGGCTACGATGAAGTGGGTTCTATTGAGCTGTTGGAGGGAATCTTTGATATTTATATGCCCGATTTCAAGTTTTGGGACCCAAAATGGGCTGAACGATATTGCCACGCCCCTGACTACCCAGAAAAAGCGAGAACAGCCATCAAGGAAATGCACCGGCAGGTGGGGGATTTGGTAATAGACGATCGGGGGATAGCACAGAGGGGACTCTTAATAAGACATCTCGTTATGCCGAACAATATCGCAGGTACGAAAGAGATTATGCAATTCATAGCTACCGAACTCTCTCCAAATACGTATGTAAACATTATGGATCAATACAGGCCCTGCGGCAAGGCTTACGAGGATGAATTTATAAATCGCAGACTCACAGGCCAAGAATTTCGAAGCGCCACCCAAGCCGCTAAAAAAGCGGGACTCACTAGACTGGACCCAAGGGATAGAATAAGAATAGTGTTTGGGATATGAGTAGTAATGGCAAGACATATGTGATAGGCGACATTCACGGCTGCCTTGATATGCTCAAAAGGCTTATTGACAAGATCCAGTGGGATCCTTCAAAGGATGAGCTCATTTTTGTAGGCGACTATATCGACAGGGGACCGGATCCGAAAGGAGTTGTGGACTACATTGTTTCACTTATGGCCGAGTCATCGAAGATTCAATGCCTCATAGGAAACCACGAGGTTATTTTCTTGGATTATATAAAGGGGAAAGATAGAAGGTTGTTCCTTATGAATGGTGGGATGAATACCTTGGAAAGCTATGCATTTCATCTTGTGGACACAGAAAACGACCTCCTGCCTCCTTCTCACAAGGAATTCTTTGCATCTTTGAAGTACACCATTGAGCTTGATGACTATTATGTTGTGCACGCCGGTTTTAGGCCTGAAGTTCCTCTGGATGAGCAGGACCCAGATGATCTCGTTTGGATCAGGGATCCATTCATTTATTCGACTTACGATTTTGGCAAGAAAGTGATCTTTGGCCACACCCCATTTTACGAACCCCTGGTGATGGATAACAAGGTGGGATTGGACACAGGAGCCGTATATGGAAACCGCCTTACCTGCCTCGAACTACCCGAGTTTCGCTTTCACTCCGTTGAGGCCTGACAGCCCTGAAAATCTGTGAACTATGCCTAAGATGGCTGCCGATAAACGAGTAGGGATCACGACCACAGTGCCGGTGGAAGTCATATACGCGGCGCATCTCCAGCCAGTCGATCTCAACAATATTTTCATATCTTCCTCTTTGGCTAGCGATTACGTTCAAAAAGCCGAGATGGCAGGATTCGCCCGTAACATCTGTTCATGGATAAAGGGGATATATGCCGTTGTGCTAGAACATGGATTAAAGAGAATCATTGCGGTCACCGGGGGCGACTGCAGCAATACAATAGCCCTTGGTGAGGTTCTGCAGCATAAAGGTGTGGAAGTCATACCATTTGAATATCCCCAAGACAGGTCTAGGGACTCTTTGAGAGTTTCAATTGAAATGCTTATGGAGAGGCTTTCAGCCTCATGGGACGATGTAATCAAGGCAAAGGAAAGGCTTGACCAGATAAGAGAGAAGCTAAGGGTTCTTGATCGCTATACCTATGAGTTGAACACAGTTACCGGTTTTGAAAATCATCTGTTTCTTGTGTCAAGTTCCGATTTCTGGGGCGATCCGCAAACCTTTGAGGCAAAGATTGATCAGATTCTCGAAGAAGCGGAAAAAAGGAGGCCTTTGAGTGATGAGATTAGGATCGGATTTCTAGGGGTACCCCCCATATTCACTGATCTTTATGAGGTGATTGAAGAAAAGGGCGCCAGAGTAGTATTTAACGAGGTCCAAAGGCAGTTTAGTATGCCTTTCTTTGATCAGGAAGACCTGATAGGCCAATACCTTCGCTATACCTATCCTTATGATGTCCGGGCAAGGATCGAAGACATCCAGGTAGCCATAAAAGAACGGCGTATCCACGGACTAATACACTATACTCAAACCTTCTGCTATAGGCAGATTTATGACATTATCCTTCGGGAAAAACTCGGGGTACCGATCCTTACCCTAGAGGGAGACCGCCCGGGAAAAATGGATACCCGGACGGAACTCCGTGTAGAAACATTCATAGAAATGCTTAGGGGAATTGGTGATTAAGGGGCCTTGCCACTGAGGAATGCCTCGGCCAGCTCTACATCTTGCTTACTCCCGATGAAAAGGGGTGTTCTTTGGTGCAGTTCCTTTGGCTCTATTTCCAGGATCGGTCCGTGCCCGTCACTGGCATAGCCTCCTGCCTCCTTTACCACCAGAGCAAGGGGGTTGGCCTCGAGCATGAGCCTTAGTTTCCCGTGCGGTTTCTTGGGGTCTTTTTTGTCTGCCGGGTACATAAAGATTCCGCCCTTGAGCAGGTTACGGTGAAAATCTGCTACTAAACTTCCCACGTACCGGGACGTATAAGGCCTTCCAGTGGCCTTGTCTTTCACCTTGAAGTAATCAACCAAGGCCCTGGTTTTTTCGTCCCAGTATTGATAATTCCCCTCGTTCACGCTGTATATCTTACCCTTTTCTGGAATCCTTATGTTCTCATGGGATAGCAGGAACTCCCCAACGCTAGGATATAATGTGAACCCATGAACTCCGGTCCCATTGCCCGTAGTGTATACCATTATGGTGCTGGACCCATAAATGAAGTAGCCTGCAGCTACTTGCTTGATCCCGGGCTGAAGCACCTCATCCAGGAGAACCTCAGACTGATTTCCCTCGTTTGGGCGTTTGTATATTCCAAATATAGTTCCAATACTCACATTGACATCAATATTGGAAGATCCATCTAGAGGGTCAAACAACAGAATATAATTGCCCTTTGGATACTGGGAAGGAATCTCGATAAGATCAGCAACCTCCTCGGAGCCCATGCAGCATAGTTGGCCGATGTGTTGCATTCTTTCTATTATGACCCGGTTTGCAAACACATCCAGCTTCTGAACCTGTTCATCCTGCACGTTGATCTCTCCAGTGGACCCGAGAATATCCACCAAACCTGCCTTGTTGACCTCTCTGGAAATGACCTTTGCGGCCACAATGAGCTCGGTTAACAGCGTGGTGAATGCCCCAGTGGCCTCAGGGTTCTCCCTCTGTTGTTTGAGGATATGTTGCGTGATTGTTGTGCCGACTGCCTTCCTATTCATTTGCCCGACCTCCTTTCGTAGGTTGGCGAAGCTATTACCATCCTTTTAGCAGATCATTCCAGAAATCTGGATCTTCTTCTTTCCATTTGGGGCCAAAACGCCTGTCGCAGAAACTGCTGAGCCGTTCATACCACTTTACCCATACGTTCTTGTTATTTTCTCTGGCTTCCAGGATATCAGCAAGATAAACGTCAACCTTACTCATTTCGTCCTTGGGGACATAATAGTCCGCACCCATTTCGAATGATTTTTTGAGATTTTCCTTGGAAAGGGCATGAGCAGTGAGCATTAATGTGGGGATGTTTTTCTTCTTGGCTATTTCTAAGAGTTCATATCCCCTCACTCCCATAATGTCCAGAACTGCCGCGTGATAAAAATTTTTCTCCAACAGCTCCTTAGCCTCTTCAAAGCTTGTAGCCTGGTCTATCTTGCACATGTCAAGCAACTCAGTGAGAAATTCCAAGACATCCTGCTCATCATCGACAATCAATACTCGCTTGCCTCTCAAGATTTTTTCAGGATCCATTTGTCTCCTCCTTCTACGTAACTCTAGTCTTATACTCCAGTCTGTAAATTTCGGCAAGAGTGAGAAATATGGTTATAATCAAAGGGCCGTAAATTATTCCCATGATTCCAAACAGCTTCATTCCACCGATAATCCCGATGAAAACAAGGAATGGATTCATTTTCATGCCCTGGCCGATTAGCTTCGGTTTAGCTAGATATTCTATAAAAGCGCTATAACAAATATTGTAGATGAAGAATCCCACGGCAGTTCCAATCTTTCCCTCTATCAGTAGTATCGCTGTAGCAGGGATGAATACAACTGAGGCGCCTATAATGGGCAAAAAGGCCATGAAGGCTATTACAGTACCCCATAGAAAAGGGGAGGGCAGGCCAAAAAAGTAAAACCCAAGGCCCCCAAGGATTCCTTGGATGACCCCCGATAATCCATTTCCTATGAAAATTGCCTTGCCCATTTCTGTGAACTTGTAGGCTACTTTTTCGAGCTGGTTTTTGGGAATAGGTATCAGTTGAACAAGGTATTCTTTGAGCCTCGATCCATCACGCAAAATGTAAAAAATGGTAAGCATCATCAAAAAAAAGTGAATAAGGAAGCTCATCAGATTAGATACTGCCGACCTAATCTGCTTATACAGAAAAAAGCCGACCTTTTTCCCTATTGCTGCGCTGAGCTTTTCAATGTTTTCACGGTTCGGCTCCAGCCCGAATTTGCGCGCTATTCTTCGGAATCGTATTCCCCATTTTGTGTTGCTTTGCATGAGTTCCTGCACTTGATTAATTGAGACCGCTGACCTGGTCTTGTTATAGAACTCAAGGGCCTCGTTGGAAAGGGTGCCTCCAAACCATCCTACAGGAAGGACGAGGATGACAAATATGAACAAGGTCATAATAAGTGCAGCAGTTGTTTCGCTGTTACGTAGGGCCTTCAAGAGAAGGAGATAGAGAGGGTAGAACACACTAGCAATTAATAGACCCAGGAAAACAGCAGAAAAATAGCTCCCGAAGAGACGCAGTAATAGAAGGGTGGAACAGGCAAGAAAGATCAAGAAAAGTTTTGCGCTACCGTTGTTCATTATATTCTAGGCCTCTTTATTGTGCCGAGTATAAGCCGCGAATGTGTTTTAGTCAAAAAAAATCAGAAAACAAAAGATGTTATGCTTTTCGAGGCTGGTTCGTTTTCCTGAAGGCAT
>CAZDVV010000132.1:0-5890 GCA_964508875.1 uncultured Desulfobacteraceae bacterium
GCGCTTGCAGTTTTATTTGTTTTTACGGTTCTTATGTCGCAGCAGGTCTACGGGCAAAGTTCTGACATATTGCCCCATGCTCCAGGGTCTTTTGCTGCGCTTGTCAAAAAGGCCCAAGACTCGGTGGTGAATATAAGCATCGTCAAGATTGTCAAGGGGCGTAAGGGAATACCTTTTCCCTTTGAGATGCCTTTTGGGGAAAATGATCCTTTCAAGGACTTCTTTGACAGATTCTTCAAAGGCCATCCCCCTAATCCCAAAAACTTTAGGCAGAAGAGTTTGGGTTCCGGGTTCATTATCGACAGGGAGGGCTACATACTGACCAATAATCACGTGGTGGAAGGAACTGATGAGATCAAGGTAAAGCTGGCCGATGATACGGAAATCGAGGCCAAGATTGTCGGCCGAGACCCGAAGAGTGACCTTGCATTGATCAAGATCGACACCGACCATCCTCTGAAGCCCTTGCCTTTGGGGGACTCGGACAAGTTAGAGGTCGGTGATTGGGTGGTGGCCATTGGTAACCCATTTGGATTGGGCAATACGGTGACAGCGGGAATAGTGAGCGCAAAATACAGGCATATTGGAGCCAGATCATACGACAACTTTATCCAGACCGATGCTCCCATTAATCCAGGAAACAGTGGCGGGCCTTTGCTGAATACTGCCGGCGAGGTAATTGGTATCAACACGGCCATTTACACCCAAAGTGGAGGCAGTATCGGTATTGGCTTTGCTATCCCCATCAATATTGCCAAGAAGCTTTTGCCGCAACTCAAGAAGGGTAAGGTGGAGCGCGGATGGCTCGGTGTCATGATCCAGAAGATTACCCCTGAGCTAAAACAAAAACTGCATCTCAAGACAGAGCATGGGGCATTGGTGGCAGATGTCACACCGGGGGGGCCTGCTGACAAGGCCGGTATTAGGCGCGGAGATGTCATAGTAAAATACGACGGCAAGCCTATCCGGGAAATGAATGATCTACCATACTTGGTGGGCACCACTCCTGTTGGAAAAGTAGTGGAAGTAGAAGTAATCAGGAAGGGCAAGAGGAAGATCTTTCAGGTAAAGATAGGCAAAATAAAGGAAGAACAAGAGGCAGAAGCGGCTCCTGAGGCAAGGCCAAATTTGGGGATGACGGTCCAGGAGTTGACCCCGCAGCTTGCTAGCCAGTTCGGATTAGAAGAGAAAAGTGGACTCGTGGTGGTAGATGTTGAGGCCAATTCCCCTGCACAAGAGGCGGGAATTCAGCCCGGAGACCTAATTCTGGAGATTGATCAGGAGCCAGTTAAGGACCTCAAGGCATTTAACGAGAGGATTGCCAAGTACAAGAAGGGGGATGTGATTCTATTGTTGGTGAAGCGGCGGGGTTCTACTTTGTATCTTACTTTGAAGGTGTGGGAGTAAATGGCATTTGAAGTGAGCTGTCTTTTATGAGGTGAGGTGAATCAGAAGGTCGACGAGGACAAGGATGAGATTATAAGGGCTCCGGCCAAAATCAATCTGGTGCTCAAGGTGACAGGCCGTAGACCTGACGGGTACCATGAGCTTTTCAGTATCATGGTTCCTGTGGATCTTTGCGATACTATCCACATCATGGGCTCTCGTAAGGGCATTAGCCTGCAATGCCGGGGGAAAAGTGTTCCTGCAGACCGGCGGAACCTTGCGTGGAAGGCCTGTGAGGCCTTTTTCTCAGAGGCGGGGATCGAGCCTGCGGTCCATATTGTCCTGGAAAAGGTTATCCCTGTGGCGGCAGGGCTCGGCGGAGGGAGCAGTGATGCCGCTGCGGTGCTAAGGGCGCTCAACAGGAGACATGGAAATCCTCTTGGTCAGGAGAGACTCCATGAAATCGCCAGGGCCTTGGGTGCTGATGTACCTTTCTTCTTGTATGGGGTACCCAGTGTTGCCAAGGGTATAGGGGATATACTGGAGCCAATGGAGAATTGGCCGCAATTTTGGTATGTTATCATTACTCCCCCATTTGGAATCTCTACGGCATGGGTATACGCCCAGGTCAAATTGGAGTTGACACAACCGACTGATAATTATATAGTAAACGTACACGGTATAGGGCCCAAAGCCATTATACGGTTGCTCGAAAATGATCTTGAGAGGGTGGTGCTTACCCGATATCCCCAACTGGTGGGGCTCAAGCAGTTGATGTTAGCGCTGGGAGCGGAGGGGGCTGTAATGAGTGGTAGTGGACCCAGTATGGTGGGGGTGTTCACAGAGAAAAACAAGGCCTCTTATGCTGCAGAGCTTATAGCGAGCAAAAAAGCGGGCCAAGTATTTCTTGCGACACTGTGGAGAAATGAAATAGTTTAAGGGGCCAAGATATGGCAACCGTTAAGAAACCGGGCCCGCCACAGCGAGCGTTATAGTAGCCTAGGTGCCAAAGGAATTGAAATAAGCTGCGTTGGGGTGTCGTCAAGTGGTAAGACACGGGCCTTTGGAGCCCGCATTCGGAGGTTCGAATCCTCCCACCCCAGCCATTTTTTATTGGGAATGTCGAATAACGAATGACGAAGACCGAACTAAGCACTTCATTATTCTGCAGTTCAATATTCGAAATTCGATATTGGTGAAGGCCCTAGGGGGGCTGAAAGGATAACGAAACAGAGGAGACAGAGGCCGGGGCCACGGCCTTGTTGATTTGAAAGACTATGGCCCTATTACCTGAAATGAAACTTTTCGGCGGGACATCGAACCCAATCCTAACTCAGGAGGTTTGCGATTACCTGGGCACGCAGCCAGGCAAAATCACGGCCAAGACCTTTAGCGATGGGGAAGTACAGGTTGAAATTGGTGAAAACGTACGTGGTAGAGACGTATTTGTTTTGCAGTCCACGTGCCCACCAGTTAATGATAACCTTATGCAGTTGTTGATTATTATGGATGCCCTGCGCAGGGCATCGGCCAAACGGATAACGGCCGTTATTCCTTACTATGGATATGCCAGGCAGGACCGTAAGGTTAAACCAAGGGTTCCCATAAGCGCCAAATTGGTCGCTGACCTCATAACCATAGCTGGGGCCAACAGAGTGGTGTCAATGGATCTGCATGCGGGCCAGATCCAGGGATATTTCAACATACCGGTGGACAATATCTTTGCAGCCCCTGTTTTGCTCAAATATATGAATTCCCATTTCCAGGACAATCTTGTTATTGTTTCACCTGATGCAGGTGGCGTAGAGCGAGCCAGGGCCTTTGCAAAGCGTCTGGATGCTTCCCTTGCCATTATTGACAAGAGGAGGGATGCCCCCAATATCTCTGAGGCCATGAACATTATAGGAAATGTGGAAGGCAAGACAGCTGTGATACTAGATGACATGGTTGACACAGCAGGGACTCTCACTCAGGCAGCGGTAGCCCTAATGACAAGGGGGGCCAAGAAGATCTATGCCTGCTGTACTCATCCGGTCTTATCGGGCCCAGCCATTGAAAGGATCGAGGAATCGCCCATTGATAGACTTGTGGTCACCAACACCATTCCTCTCAACGATAAGGCCAAACGGTGTAGCAAGATAGAATTGCTTTCTGTTGCGGAGCTATTGGGCGAGACAATAAAGAGGATCTATAACTCTCATTCAGTGAGTACCCTTTTTGTTTAAGATGAATAGTGCCGGCCATGGGCCGGCTTTTTTGGGTGAGACTTTGTGAAAAATTTTATTAATTCCGGAGGAAACAAATGGCTACTACAGCTCTCAGTGCGCAGTTGAGAACAGCAAAAGGTAAAGAGGCCGCAAGAAAGATCAGGCGGAATAAGCAGGTTCCCGGGATTATCTACGGACCCCACACGCAGCCCTTGATGGTGGCGGTGGATTATTCTCAGCTTTATAAAGTTGTCAAGAAGGCCACCAGTGAAAACATAATGCTGGATATGGAGATCCAGTCAGACGGTGGAGTGGAGATAAAGAAAGTAATGCTTAAAGACCTCCAGATGGACCCCATTAAAGATACTTACATTCACGCAGATTTCTACGAGATTTCAATGGACACCGAACTTACAGTGGAGATCCCAATTCATTTGACAGGAACGCCTGTGGGGGTCAGCAAGGGAGGGATACTGCAGCATGTAAAAAGGGAGATCGAGATTTCCTGTCTACCTCACAAGCTGATTGACTTCGTGGAGGTGGATGTTTCGGGCCTGGACATAGGCGATGCAGTGCACGTCAGTGATATCCCACTTCCTGAGGGTATAGAGTGCCTGGATGATGGAGAGCTGACAGTAGCTGTGGTGGCAGCACCTACAGTGGGGCCTGAAAGGGTCGAGGAAGAGGAAGAAGTAGAGGAAGAAACAGCTGAAAAGGAAGAAAAGGCTGAGCAAAGCAGTGAGGAATAAAATAATAGAAAAGGGGTGAATTAGGGGTTAACTAGCACGTGATCGTAATTGTAGGCCTCGGTAATCCAGGGGAAGCATATGCGAATACCCGCCACAATGTTGGTGCGATGGTGGTGAAGGCGTGTTGCAGAGAATTGGGTCTTCGCTTACGAGGTCGACGTTTTCAATCACGATATGTGATTACTTTTTTTGAGAGTAAGGCGTTAATGCTTTTTTGCCCTATTACTTACATGAACCGCAGCGGACTTGCCGTAAAGGCCTGCGCTGAACATTTTGACCTTGAACCAAGTGATTTGCTTGTGGTTCACGATGACTTAGATCTCCCCGTGGGGCGGCTGAAAATGGTGCGGCGGGGAGGATCTGGAGGCCACAAAGGGGTTCAATCCATAATCGAGCATCTGGGAAGTGATGCATTTCCCCGCTTGAAGATAGGGATAGGAAGGCCCCGCTTCGGCGAGTCGATTGAACAGTTTGTGCTTTCTCCTTTCTATGAAGATGACTTGGAAGTGATGGAGAAGGTGGCAAAGACAGCGGTGAGGGCATGCAGGTGGTTTGTTTCATTGGGGGTAGAAGCGGCAATGGATCGGACTAATTGGCAAAATCTAGCAGAGAAGGAGGTAGCTGACTGATGCAGGGATTACAGGGTTTGACGGTTTATGCTCCTTTCCTCGGGATCGTGGGGCTTATTATTGCGTTCCTGATTTACAACTACGTGAAAAAGCAGCCCAACGGCAACGAGCTGATGCAGGAGCTGGAGGGGATGATCCATGACGGTGCAATGGCGTTCCTGAAAAAGGAGTATTCAGTACTGTTGATCTTCATTGCAATTGTATTTCTGTTATTGGGCTGGGGCATCTCATGGCGAACATCCATAGCCTTTGTGACAGGTGCCTTTTGCTCCATGGTTGCCGGGTATTCTGGAATGACGGCTGCTACTAGAGGAAATAGCAGAACAGCCGAGGCAGCAAACAAGTACGGCCAGGCCAAGGCCTTGAATGTCTCTTATTTTTCAGGCTCGGTAATGGGCCTTGCTGTGGCAAGTCTTGGTTTGCTGGGACTCGGGTTTTGGTTTTGGTATTACGGGAAGGATCCCTCAACCGCCGTCTATATTAACGGCTTTGCAATGGGGGCAAGCTCGATAGCCCTTTTTGCCCGTGTCGGTGGCGGGGTTTACACAAAGGCTGCTGATGTTGGCGCAGACTTGGTTGGTAAAGTAGAAGCAGGTATCCCAGAAGATGACCCCAGAAACCCTGGAGTTATTGCCGACAACGTGGGTGACAATGTGGGCGATATCGCCGGAATGGGGGCGGATATTTTTGAGTCGTATGTGGGTTCCGTGGTGGCCACAATTGCCATTGGCGCAACCTTGGCTATTACACCGGAGTTTTTGGACAAGTTTCCTATTGTCAAAGGCCTTGATCCTACAACAATAAAGCTAAAGTATATGTCCATGCCCATTCTTGTGGCCATGGCGGGGCTGCTTAGCTCCTTTATAGGTGTGTTTTCCATAAAGCTGTTTCAAAGGGGGAATCCGGCGGCCGCACTCCG
>CAZDVV010000133.1:0-5883 GCA_964508875.1 uncultured Desulfobacteraceae bacterium
CTCTTAGAACTCTATGAAGAATCTTACCCGTGGGCGTCCGTGGCATTTCTTCGTCCTTTATAAAATCGATGCTTTTCGGTCTCTTATAACCTGCCAACTTACCCTTAGTCCATTCCAAAATCTCTTTTTCAAGTTCCCCGCTTCCTTCATATCCGTCATTAAGCACCACGACGGCCTTGACCGCCTCGCCCCACTTTTCGTCCGGGACACCTATCACTGCAATATCTTTAATGGCAGGATGAGCTCCCACCACGCCTTCAACCTCAGATGGGTAGACATTCTCACCACCGGTGATAATCATATTGGCCTTTCGATCAACCAACACATAATATCCATCTTCGTCACGCCTCACCATGTCTCCGGCAGATGACCATTCGCCGAAAAAGGCCTCTTTAGTCTTCTCAGGCTCCTTCAAGTATTCCTTGAACAGCATGGGGGTTCTGTAAAATAGCTCTCCCACCTCACCGTCCGGCACTTCGTTGCGATTTTCGTCCAGGACCCTAATCCTGTCAGTACCAAAGATCTCTTTTCCAATGGAGCCCAATTTCTTGAACTGGTCTTCGGGCCTCAATAGCGTTACAAGACCTCCCTCTGTACTCCCATATGCCTCCCAGAGCTCAGCGTTCTCAAAGTAATCCATAATGGCCAGCTTAAGGTCTTTCCTGGCAGGTGCTGAAGAAATAAGAAGTTGCCGGATAGATGATACATCGTACTTGTTCTTCACCTCATCGGGAAGGGCCAGCATCATAATGTAGTGGGTGGGAACTAGGGAGGTAAAAGTGATCTTATATTTCTCAATTGTCCGAAGAAGGTCTTCGGGATCAAAGCTCTTCATATTGTAAACGAACACAGGCGCGGTCACCAAGGTGTAAGGGAAGGAATAAAATATGGAGTTTACATGGCACATGGGCATCACTAACATCACCTTATCCGTTGGCCGTACGCCCATGTTGACATTGTTTAAAAAGTACTGAGCCATATAGCTCTCATGGGTCCTAACCACTCCCTTTGGTCTGCCCGTGGTACCTGACGTATACATAATCGTCCATGTATCAGCACCATCCACCAAAGTGTCCGGTTCCTCTGGCGAAGATTTCTCCAGGAGTTCCTCATATCCAATATACCCATCAGGTATAGGGCCGTCGCCCAAATATATGTATCCATCTTTAGGTACAGGGAGCTTATCCTTGATGCTATTTATAAGCTCCACAAAGGGCTCCTCAACAATGAATCCCTTGCACTCCGAGTGGTTCACAATATACTGTATCTCCGGGCCAGCAAGCCTGAACATTATAGGGACAACTATCTGTCCCCCCTTACCGCAAGATGCGTATATATCCATCCATTCTCCTCTATTATAGGCAATAACCGCGAAGGTGTCTTGGTATCCTATTCCAAGGTCTCTCAGGCCATTGGCTAGCCGGCACGCCCTTTCGTTCCAGTCCTTAAAATTGTATTCCTTAACCTTATCTTGCCATCCCAGCTTTTCTGGATAATTGATGGCATTCATTTTCAAAACCGTCCCCATGTGAATCCATCTGCTTTTCAGCATGTCTCAAGTCCTCCCTTTTTGTAACTATTTTGCTCTAGCAATCTAAGTGTGCTCACTAATAGCCTCTTTACTTTCCTCAATGGCATACAAGGCTGCCCCGATGGCACCGGTCAATTGAGGCCGTTCAGGCATCATAACATCTAATCCCGTACGCTCTCTCATTATTTCCGCTAGGTAAGGATTGTGCTCCACCACACCACCTGTCATAACCACACGATCTGTTAGGCTGTCCATTTCCAGAACCCTCTTTATCACCGACAAAAACAGGCCCTTAACTATGTCAGGCACTTTCTTCCCTTGGCGGATTTTCTCCAGAACTTCCGTTGCCGAAAACACGGTGCAAAAACTCCCCAATTCCACTGTCTCTTTGGCCTGTCTGGCAAGTTGATCCATTTGTTCAAGGGGAATGTCCAACCTCATTGCCATTTCTTCGAGAAATGCGCCGGTACCTGCTGCACACTTACGATTCATCTTGAAATTTAGCCGCCGACCCCTGTCGTCTAGCTTGATTATCTTATTGTCCTGTCCCCCGATGTCGATCACCGTGATTGCCATTGGAAAAAAGTGGTAGGCACCTTTGGCATGGCACCCGATTTCTGTCTTTGTAGCCCTTGCATATGCCACGTTTTTCCTTCCATATCCCGTAGCCACGGAAAAAACCACATCTTCTTGACTCGCCCTTGCCATCTCAAGGGCTTCGGCCAGCGCCAACTCCGAGGTCTCTTCGAAATCTGTGCCCGACTTTCTCACTGAATAGCCCAAAAGCTCTTTGTCCCGGTTAAGGACGGCCACTTTTGTGCGAGATGCGCCTACGTCCACTCCTACAAAAACTTTCTCAGCCATCACTCTTCTTCTAACTGCTCGATGAACGCTTCAATATTCGTCTTAGCCTGTTCCTCGGAATAGCATCTCAAGTCATTCAAATCGCCGTTTATCGTCAATGTGGGGATACCAAGTCTCTTGCCCAGCCGCTCGGGCATGCCATAGCGGTTATTTGAGTTGTTCGGGCATGTCTTGGCATCGTGGAAAATGATCCCGTGGAATTTGAAAAACTTATAGCAGCTCTTGATGTATTCCTCCTTGTAGCTCTCATCCCTAACGATAAAGAGCTCCGTATAGGCCCTTGCCATGCTTTCAAAGGGCTCGGTGGGATCCAGTTGATCGAAGATCCAGCTATTGCAATAGGTGGAAGCAACAATACAGGTGCGGAGCGATGCAAACAACTCTGAAAGGGCCCGAAGCTTGCCCCATATGGGCATTCCTTCCCAGTAAAGCCTATATTTTTCACCCTCCACAGCAGCCACACCCGACTCTATTCTTTCATTTAGTTCCTCAAGCAAAAGTTCATAGTAATCTACAGCCTCTTTTGTTCCCCTTGCCACTACCGCCGGTCCCATGTGGATGGTATGATCAAAAAAGGTCCATGGTGACGGTATGGCTGCTGCCGTCTCAAGGCATTTACGCCATAGCACCGAGCATTGCCTTGACAGCTCCACTGCCTCTTTGAAGCGATCCATGTCAAACTTCTGCCCGCTGACTTGCTCCAGGGGAGGTATGAGGTCTTCAATTTGCTTGGCAATATCCTTTATCTGATAGTCTCTTATTTGCCCTATGTCACGGTGGGTATGTACCCCCACCACTGGAACTCCAAATTCCCTTCCATACCACGAAAACCAGTCCTGGACATCCCTACACTGGTTGGTATTGAAAACCAGCACGTCAGGCCGAGGTACTGACTTGATTCCATACGCCTTTGTAAGGGGCGTTTTTTTTGCCAAATAGGAGCCGATGTCGCTAGTAAGGTAGGAGCAAATGTCAGGCGAGTATCCTATGGCATTTGCATAGGGGATCAACTCAGTTGCCATTCTGCTGGCACCAAGCATCGCGCCATGGTTTTCGGGAAAGTACACTAAGAACCCCATTCCCCTCAACAGCTCAGCTGGTCCCACGCTTGTACACCAAGCTATTTTTTTGGATCCCGTCCTTGCCGCCTCATCAAGCTCGTAGAAATGGTTTGCCATTATTTTCTTGAGAGTTTTGGTGGCGGCTATTTCTTTTCTGCGTGTTTCTTTTTTTGCTAGCATATAGACTCCGTCTAAATAATTTGTCACTCCCCCAGCTTACAAAGACACGGGACAATTTCAACCCATGGCATTAGCCACTATTTCGGTGATATCCATCACCTTTATCTTTCCCCGCTCTTGCTTTGGAATGGCCTTGGCACCTTTCCTAAGGTTGTCCTTGCAGGCCGCACAACCTGATACGATAACCTCCGCACCAACCTCTAGGGCATCACGTACCCTTTCGGCCGCCATTTGCACTGCAAGGTCAGGGTCATTGGCCTGTACACCTCCGCCACCTCCGCAGCATCTGGCCTGAAGCCTGTTACGAGTCATCTCCACGAATTCTACACCTGGGATCGCCTTTATGATATTGCGCGGTTCTTCGAAAATCTTGAAGGTTCTACCAAGGTCACAAGGATCATGGTAGGTCACCTTTTTTGAAAACTCCTTGTTGAATTTCAAGCGTCCTTCCTCAATGAGCTTGTTCAAATAATGGACGCTATGATAAACCTCCATTCCAAGGTCTCCAACATTGGGATAGATCTTTCTAAAGGTTTTGTAACATCCAGCGCACGGTGTGACTAGCTCCTTGGCTCCCGTCGCTTTTAGCGCTTCAATTATCTTCTTGGCATGAGGCTCGAAGTCCTTGGAACCCATGAGAAAGAGAGGAAAGCCGCAGCAACTCTCGTCCATTGCCAGTGTCGTGTAGTCCACTTGTGCCTCATCAAGCGGCTTAATCAAGCTGGGCACCATCTTCATATCAAGATAACTCGGCACGCAGCCCATAAAAAGTAATGTTTCGGCCTTGGACTTCAATTCTCCCTTCTTGGCCTTTTCCTTAAGAGAAGGGGGATAAATATCTATCCTGCTTTCTCTAGCGCTGGCAAATACATTGCCGGTTTTTAGTATGTTATCCCGCACACCCAGGACCGGCTCAGGTGCGTAGCCTGCCTCATACAGATATTTGCGGACCCCTTCCACTATCTCGTCCACCTTGATCTGCGCAGGGCAAAAATAGGTGCATGCCTGGCACGTGGTACAAGTGTAAAAGGCCTCTGCAAGCTCCTTGGAAGGCTCAATGGTACCATTAAAGAAATAAAAAGCCAGTGCGTTCCTCCCCCGGGCGTTTCTTGACTCCCGTTGAGTTACACTGAAACTTGGGCACCCCAATCGGCAAAAACCGCAGTGAATACAAGCCAGCAATTCATCATCCACTTCTCTGCCAAAAGAGCGCACTCCCTCTGGGTGTTCCAACAGGGGCTGAAAGGCAAAGTAGTCGTAAATGTCCGCTTTCTTGGTGGTTGGCTCCAGTCCCATTTTCCCAGGGTTTAGGATATTATCAGGGTCTAAGGCCTGTTTGATTTTTCTCATCACTTCAATAGCTGGACCCAGTTGCCTTTCAATATGAGCAACGCGCGTTAGCCCAGTGCCATGCTCGGCACTCAACGTGCCGTTCATGTGAAGGGCCGTCTCAACCAATTCTTCCACCGCTGGCTTTAAGCGATTCCAATCATCCCGGCTCCTCATATCCGACACAAAGGTTGTATGAACATTGCCGTCCCCAACGTGCCCGAAGGTCGCAATGATAACATTGTATTTCTCGGCTATTTCTTGTGCCCGACGAATAGTCTCAGGAATCTTTGTTGACGGCACCCCGAAATCTTCAGCGATGGGCACAAGCCTGTTGCCAGGCCTTATCCTCGAAAGGGTCGGGACCAGCCGACCTCTAGCCTGCATCATTTCTTCTCTTTTTGCTGGATCATCAGACCAATCGAACTCCTGCACCCCGTACTTCTTGCATATCTCTCCTATTCTTTCCATATCGCGGACAACCACTTCCTTTGCCCCGTCCGCCTCCATTATAAGCATCGCCTCTATCTTGCTCACATCCTTTTGCAACACATCTTCAACTATCTTCAGGCTGAACTTGTCTAGAATCTCGCAGCCGGCTAGTTTAATCCCAGAAGTGATTACCTCGGTAACCGCGTCACCTGCTGCATTGAGGTCACCGAATATTGCTAGTGCCAGTGCCCCGTACTCGGGCCTGGGTTCAAGTTTGACTATGATCTCGGTGATGATGCCCAGTGTCCCTTCAGCAGTGCAAAAAAGATGGGTCAAATCATAGCCCAGAGAACTTTTTGGTGCAGTGGTACCGGTATGGATTATCGTGCCGTCGGCAAGCACTACGGTTAAGCCCTTTATGTAATCCCGGGTAGTGCCATACTTGACAGCCCTGTGGCCGCTGGCATTGGTTGAGACCATGCCGCC
>CAZDVV010000134.1:0-5756 GCA_964508875.1 uncultured Desulfobacteraceae bacterium
GGCTACCTCCTTTCTTAGTTTTTCCGTCAGGCTCGATTATATCATCGGCCTCAACAGGAGGTAGCTTTTTCATATGATCAATATTAGAAAGGATTTTATTATGAAAAACGACAAACACACACCTCTCAGGCTGGATGCGGAACATCAATTCAACTTTCAATGCAAACCAGGGATTAGCTGTTTTACCCAATGTTGCCAGGATGTAACCATCGCCCTTACACCATATGATGTAATGAGATTGAAAAGGGCTGTTGGACTCAAGTCTGATGAGTTCCTAGATAGATATACCATTACCCTCACAAAAGATAACAAGCTTATCCCTCTCGTGGTCCTTAAGATGAACGACGAGGACAAGAAATGCCCCTTTGTTACCGAAAAAGGTTGTACAGTATATGATGACCGCCCGTGGGCATGCAGAATGTTCCCACTTGATATGAATGATGACGGCACTTTTCGCATCATTGCGAATGAATCCAAGTGCCTTGGGTTGAAAGAACTCAACACATGGCAAATAGGAGATTGGCTTGTGGATCAGGGGGTGCCAATTTACGATCAGATGAATATTCTATTTTCGCAGGTAACGGGGCCCCTAAAAGCGGGTGAACCAGATATTGATAACCCTCAAATCTATAAGATGACTTTCATGGCACTGTACAATCTGGACCGATTTAGAGATTTCGTGTTTCAGAGCTCTTTTCTGCAGCGATTCCATGTGGAACCCGTAACAATTGAAAAAATAAAGCGCAGTGATGTAGAGTTAATGAAATTTGCATTTGACTGGATAAAATTTGGCTTGTTTGGCCAAAAGACTTTCCAGGTAAAACAAGAGGTCACAAACCAAAAAGGCCTTCTTAAAGATGAAAAGTGATACAAATCAAAAGGTCCTCAGTCCCTTGGAGGACGACACTTTCTGCTTTGATTGCTATCCTGGAATTGAGTGCTTCACCCAATGTTGTGCAAAACTAAGGCTCATTCTCACGCCTTATGATATCCTCAGGATAAAAACGCATCTTGGCTTGCCCTCAGAGCGCTTCCTCGACATTTATACGGATACGGTCTTTGAAGAGGGTATGATATTTCCGTTGGTGAAATTAAGGATGAGCCCTGATGACGGTCGCTGCCCTTTTGTCACAAAGCATGGCTGTAGCATTTACGTGGACAGGCCAGGTGCCTGCAGGCTATATCCCATCGCAAAGGCCTCTGCATTTCCTATTGGTGGTCACAAGGGGCGGGATAGATTTTTTATTGTTTCAGAGCCTCACTGCCTGGGCTTTAAGGAGCAAAAGGTATGGACATTAGATGAATGGATGGGGCATGAAGGGCTGGCTCAATACAATGGCATGAACGAGCCCTGGATTAGGATAGTTTTAGGGGCCCGATCCATCGGCTCAGGGGCACAACTTGATCAAAAATTGAAGATGTTTTTCATGGCCTCATACAACTTGGATCGATTTCGGGCCTTTTTATTCCACAGTTCTTTTTTCGAAAAATTCAAGATTGGAGAAAAGGCCAGGCTAAAGCTTGCTCAGGACGACGAAGCCCTTCTACGTTTTGCTTTTGATTGGCTGGGATTCGTTCTCCTTGGCGAAAAGACCATCACACGTGCCTAGAGAAGGAAATGTCAAACGCTCCATATATCAGTGGTCTTTGTCCACTCGAGACCCTATATACCCGGGCAGCTCACATATCAGGGCATCAATCTCCACGCTTTTTTCAGAAAGGAACTTTAAGATCCGTGAGGACTTGTTCTTAATAAGCTGGATGTCCTGCTTCTGAATTATCTCACCCGGGATAAGCATCTTGTGCTGGTACAAATATGAAATTATCGTGTCATCGGCATCCAATTGTACATTAAACCTATTCCGTAGGTACTCAAGCCAATAGCCGTACTCCATGGGATGCTCTAGGTGTTCTACCGGGATACCCAATTCGAAGCTCAGGGGTTTTACGATTCCCGGCATAATCCCTGAGCCGCCCAGGTAATCCAGTACATGGGCCACTTCGTGAATAAGGGCGCTGTCTGTGATCTCAGGGGAAATGGCTATATAGATGTTGCCCGGATCAGACTTTGAGGTCTTATATATATTTACTACCACGCCCCCCTCTCGCTTTTTCTCATCTTTTTCTGGAGGTCTCTGGCCAAAAATGTCTAGATCATGGTATATATTGAGGTCTATAAATTTTATCCCCTCCGTGCGGCCCGTAAGCGCCCTAATATCAAGATTCTCTGATATATCCTTGGCCTTACCATATGACACCTCAGGTAATTCGGTTATACGACGGCTTTGCTCCTCAGAGAATCCTGCCATCTTGTCCACAAAAAGCTCATCTTCTCTCCCAAGATGGCACTTCTTGAATTTCTTTCCGCTGCCACAAGGACAGGGATCATTTCTCCCGATCTTCTTCATTTCCCATCCCAATATCACCAAATCAAACGAGTTAGTTCTCTATGATTCTGTCCTTATGGGCGTCATAGGACCAACATGGTAGGGGGCCTTGTTCGCCCGTTACAGGGTTTAATCTGTGTCTGTAAGAGGCATTTACATTCTGGGTTTTCATCATATGGTCCCACCCACGCACGAAATAGGAACATTCATCATTGAAACAAACCCACTGGAATTCTGTACCCCAGGTGGAATATTCAGGCGTTCTCCATTTTTTCATTTCAACGCCGCAATAGGGGCATTTTGGTCTTTTCTGATCATTCATGGCCAAACCTCCTCACACTAATATGGCTCGGATATATGGGGAAAAAGAAACCAAATCCCACTACTCCTCGGGATTTGGTTTCCCAAGTCAGAACGATACCACTAGCCTATCGCAGCTTGTATGGCCGTCTCTGGCGGAATAATATTGTAATGAAGTGCTGCATCGCGTTTCAAATCTCCACCAAAGGCCACTGCCATAAGCTGGGTCAAATAAACAATTGGTACATCAAAGTTGGTGCCCAGTGCCGTATTGATCCTGGGCTGGTAAACCTCCAAATTCATGGCGCACATTGGACACACAGTGGAAACCAATTGGGCGCCATGATTGAGGGCGTCCTCTAGTATGTCCTTAACCAAACCAAAGCAATACTCCATCTCTGTAAGGAAGATCCCTGATCCACAGCACCTCATCTTTTTTGGGAAGGCTACAGCCTCAGCCCCCAAGGCCTCAATGATTCTGTCATGGGTTATTGGCCTTTCCACACTATCATATTCTCCATATGGCCTTACCGACTGACACCCTACATACCCTGCTACTTTCAGGCCGTTAAGGGGTTTCACCACCGTTTGCTTTATCTTTTCAACGCTGATGTCATGATACAGCACGTCTAAAACATGCCTTACCTTTACGCCGCCTTTGTATTGCAGTCCTCCCTCAGCCAATGCCTCATTTACCTTTGCGGCCAGCTCAGGGTCTTCTTGAATCTCATGGTTTACCTTCACCATTTGGATATAGCAGGAGCTGCAGGGGGCTATAATGTCGTATGCTCCGTTGGCCTCTGCTATGGCCAAGTTTCTGGCATTCAACACCTTTATGGCTAGATCGTTCGCTCCAATATATGATATACTTGCACCACAACAGTTCCAATCCTTGATCTCTTCAAACTCTACTCCCAGCTTCTCAAACACTGGTTTGAGTGAGGCCAGATAATTGGCGCCACTAGCTTCTAAACTACAACCCCAATATAGAAAGTATTTCATGACGCGCCAGCACCCCCTTTCCCCATCTGAGCCGCCTTATCGAGCATCTTCCTGAGGGACTTAATGCCTTTGATTGGCCTTTCTGGCAGAAGTTTCATTCGCCTGTGCAAGAACATGGTAATTCCCATGTCGGCCATCTCCAGAGTATTTCTTATTCCCTGCATAAATCCATCAGCGAAGAAATACCGCCTGGAAAGATCCTTCTCGTCTATCCTGCCAAGCTTGTAAATCTGTTTCCAGAACTCTCCGCCAAATATGGCTGTCTGTCTCCTGGGAACAAAACCCAATCTCAGCGCATAATTGGCCAGCCCATGCATAACATCCACCACAGGGATACCCCTCGGGCATCTCACCTTGCAGGAATAGCATGATGTGCACAGCATCATAGAGTTCGCACTTAGCACCTCTTCTCGTTTCCCGGCCCGGATTAAGAGGAAGATCTTCCTCGGCGAGTAATCCATTTGCATGCTAAGGGGACAGGATGCGGCACAAACCCCGCATTGCATGCACATCTTGATTTCTTCGCCATAATCCACATTTTCAAAGACCTCACGGGCAAAAGAGGGATCATAACTTGTCATGGTATTCCCCCGCTCCTGAATATTTCTCTATAATCCTGCCAAACAAACCCTTCTATCTTGTTTCTCCAAATAGGCCCACTTACTTGGCCTCATTGTAATTCTTCTACCATCCCTTATAGGGATTGGGACCCACTTCTTCAATGGTCTCCATGAACTCATCAATGATCTTAGGGATTTTCTCATAGTCAGCTATCCCTACCTCCACGAATCGGACCCTGTCAGACTCCAGAGCAAGTCGGTCCAAGGTCTCTGAAACCTTGGTCAGACGGGTGTTGGCAAGTTCACTACCCTTGATAAAATGGCACTGATAGTCATCCCCATATCGACATCCCATGAGAAGAATGCCATCAATCCCCCTTGATAGGGCATCAGCAATCCACACAAGGTTGACTGATCCTAGACATCTAACCGGGATAAACCTGACATATGGGCTAATCTTCAGGCGCCTTATACCAGCCATATCCAGAGCAGCATAGGCATCGTTCTCGCACACTAAGGCCACGACCCTGGGCTTCTCCTCATCCTCTTCTGGTACCTCAATGGCCTTTATCATATTTCCTATCATTGGCACTGAATAATTCTTAAAGGATATAATCCTTTCTGGGCACGCTCCCATACAAACACCGCACCGACGGCACCTTGTGGGATTTGGGAGCGGGTTTGCCTTCTCATCCTCATTGATAGCGCCGAATGGACACTCCTCTGTGCAGCGTTTACACTGGGTGCAGCGTTGCATATTGAACTCTGGATATGTCATATCCCCTGCCCTTGGATGAACGGCCATGCCTATGGCTGTGGCCTCGGTACATTGGATTGCCTTCATGGCTGCACCCGTGGCATCATCTACTACTTTCGCCGTTTCCATGGGCCTCCTCACGCATCCGGCAGTGTAAATACCGGTCCTTCTCGTCTCGTAAGGAAAGCAAATAAAATGGCTGTCCGGGAAGCCATACTTTAGCGTAGGAAGCTCAGGACCCTGCCTGTACTCGAGACCGAGGGCTTTCTTGGCGTAAAAGCCCGAATCCGGTGCCACTTCTATCATGCCCTCTTCGTCAGCTCCCTCGGCACCTTCAGGGGCTGGAATCTTGGGGATCTCTTCAGGCTGAGTGCTGGGAACCATTCCGACGGCCAGAACCACAAGGTCTAAGTCTTCAATCTTAATCTTTTCGCCAAGCAACTCATCATCGGCCTCCACAAACAGCTTGCCGCCTTGCTCACCCACACTGGTAACTGATCCGCGAATAAATACGTTTCCATCTAATTGGGCCTTCCTATAAAAATCCTCTGCCTGCCCCAGTGTCCTCATGTCCTTGTAAAGGATATAATTTACGGCCTCAGGATCTTGTTCTTTCACATAAGTTGCCTGCTTCAGTGAGACAAGGCAGCACACAGAAGAGCAGTACGGGAGATGTTCCGGGTCTCTAGAGCCAGCGCATTGGACAAAAAGCACATTCTTAACGTCCTTTCCGTCCGAAGGCCTGGTGAT
>CAZDVV010000135.1:0-5751 GCA_964508875.1 uncultured Desulfobacteraceae bacterium
ATCTTCCCTTCCTTGATCATATCTATGGCAGCAGGTAAGCTGGTCTCTCTTACTTGCAAGATTTCATCATCATCCAGGTTCTGCTGAGATGGAGACAGATCACTGGCCAGATATACGTGTATTGTCTCATCTGAGTATGCAGGCAGAGGGGTAATCACGCCAAGTTTGTCCCATGAACTTGCCGTGAAGCCCGTTTCTTCTTCCAATTCACGTCTTGCACAGTCCAAAGGGTCTTCATTCTTGTGGAGTGTTCCTGCGGGCACTTCCCATATTGTCTCGCCTAGGGCATGGCGGTACTGTTCTATCATGATAAGATTAGAGTCGTCCTTCATGGCAACTATGGCCGCAGCACCTGGGTGCCTCACAATATCCATCTCTACAAAGACGCGGTTGGGAAGAACCACCTCTTCGCGTACCAGATCAAAAACCCTTGACTTGTGTATAACAGAGACCGCATTGATTATTGCTTCCATTGTCCTGTTCTCCAACCACCTGGTGAGTGTTGATCCTTCAAAATCGTCTCTCGTCTATACGATGAGGAGTGTACACTAATTTGGCATACAATAAAAGCAACCAAGTGTGAGGCCGGGCATTTGAGAGCAATGAGTGGAGGGACAACAGAGGCGCTTGATATGCGCAAAACTGAACTTGGCAAAAGGCGTTTTGCCTCTGCCACTGTATTTGCGATGTTCAACGCGGGAGCGGCTTTAGTGGATGCAGGCTGTTCTTGGCAACAGATGGGCAGGGATCTGCTCCCGCTGATACTAAATTTTTACCCGGTATATTGAGGTCACTTCTGCTCCTGTTGCTTTTGCATTTCCTTGAGAAACTCTTGGGCCGCTTTTTGTGCCTCTTCAGGCGAAAGATCCTTGAAACGCTCGCCCATTTCTTGCTGGTATTTTTCCATTTTGCTTGCCATTCGCCGTGCCGCAAACTCAGAAGTCAGGCTCATAATTGCAAATATGATGAATATGATCCCAAAGACGGTCCAGGCCTTTTTTCTGTCTATTGCATGGACCTCCGAGCTTGCAATCACGATCAAATATGTAAACCACAAAAGGCCTATTATCCCCCCAATATATGGGATGACATTGATAAGGGTGGTCAAAGGAGTAATGGCCGACGCGTACGCTCCGCATCGATACGCTGTTTCAAAGGATTCCTGTGACCCTAAAATTTTCCATATGATAAATAGTATCAAAGCGCCTATAAACCCAAACAGGGGGGTGAATATGGGCATCAGAATAAGGTACGCAACTGCGCTTCCAAATGAATGGGCATACCCAAGACCAAAGATTGCCAAGATGGCTGTAACCACACCCGAAGCAAGTCCTATCCCTGCTGCAAAAATTATGGGCTCAATAAAGCCGCCTACCTTGGGCATTTCGCGGAAAAAGGTGGTGGTATTGGTAATTACCCTTATCGCGGTTGTAGGGATATCCCTGACAACTTCGCCGATATTCACTGATGTCTGTTTTTGCTGTTCCATTACACCCTCCTATTTACAAGTCTAACCTTCCCAATAGTTCGTATGGCATCAACCCTCTGATGCCAAGAACTCTCGGACTGCAGGCCTTATATAAATGCCTTCAAGATCAAAGTCTTTTAGTGCCTTACTCAATACCTTCACTTGGGTTTCTAAGGGCAGCTTTGCATTGACTATGACATAATGCTTCCCTCTTACGCGACACCAGCCTCCTGGGCTGTCCTCTGTTTCAGCCTCAAAAGACTCGTAGTGCACCTCTATGCCCAACTTATGGGCCAACCCTTCCAGTTGACTCAACAGATTTGCAATATCCATTTTACCAGGTTTTTGAATACAAAAGATGGATCATTGGATGAGCTGCTTTAAAGAGTCTCTTAAGGGATCGGGCAAATTTTCAATTGCCTCAGGACTTATTATTTCTTGAAAGGCTGGGATTCCCGATAACTGGGTTACCTGGACAATAAAGTCATCAGGTGGAAGAAATGTCTCTAGCGGTGCCCTTATTGTTACCACTTCGAGACCTCCCAGATCATCAAGTGTCTGGATCTCAACAGTATACCTTAAATCTTCCAGGAGTTGGGCCAAGGCTGCAAAGCGATTCAAGAATATAACCAAGGCCAGATGGTTCAAAATGGCCTGTTTCATATCCTTTGGGTCCTTTGGTTCATCACCCGCAAGCATGGCCTTTAGGCGTCCAAGGCTGCATTCACTGTGATAAGAAACAGTCCAAGAGCAAGAGCACGTAATTGTCACTGATTTATCTTGATCAGCTTCAAAGCGAAGAGGGTATTGATATGGGGTTGCTTCCAGTTGATTTGAAATAGGGTCAAGCGGTGGCTGTAATTTGGACGGAAGCCCAAAAGGTTTTTGAGCCACCTGGGCATACTTTTCCTGAAGTTCAGCAAAGGCCTTATCAGAGCCCGCCACCTCTTCCATGGTGCCACTTTTCACATACGTACCCAAAAGCCTCCTGGGAATGAAAAGCGGACGGAGCACGGACAGATGTCTTTTCAATCGTTGTGTAAGGGCCTGTGAGACCTTTTGGGTGGCCTCCCGCAGTTTGAGGAACTCCTGATTGTCAAGGCTTTTTCTTTGAATGTCATCGTGACCCATAACACCCCATAAAAGCTAGAAATTTTCTTTTGGCTCCTACCATAGGCGAGGAGCTATGTCAATTATTTTAGCTGATAAACAAATACATCGGTGGCTTCTGATTCCGAGAAGGAACTGAATATTACCGTGCCTGGAAATCCCTCGACCTTGACAAAATATGACGTGTTAGAGTCAATAGGGTTCTTAACAGCCCAAGCGGTATAGTTTTTTTCGCCGAGGGTGAGTTTTAGACCTTTCATTGGGTAGTTGAGTACTGAGGTGCTGGGTAGCCTTCCCTTGGGGCCCACGGCCTGAAACGTGATCTCTCCCTCGTCCACGCCGAACATGGCCCCTTCCCACTGCTCAGAGCTTGGTCCTATCTCAAACCATTGACCAATCTGGGCATTACCATAAACATCAAAACGGTATCCTGCTGAAACTGTCGGGGCAGCAGAATGAACTTTGGCCACAACCTTTGCCCCTAGGGAAGCATCACCAAAAGGAAAGATCTCTGCACCCCGTAAAGGGGTTGGCAAGGTTGAGGGGTCTATTTCTCCTAAGGTGACAAACAGTGCCACTGGGAAGCCAAGCCCCTTCTTTGCTTGCACAGTGGCGCAAAGGGCTGAAAGCCCATAACGAATGGATGGATTTTCGAATTCCTCTTGGGAACCCAAAATTCCCCACATCACGACGCTCTGGTCTATGATATTGTCACGGGGTTTCATCCACGCCATTTTTTCAAGGTCGTCTTCCCAGAAATGCCCGTCCACTTCCAAGCCATAACGTTTCATCCTGGCCATGAGATCTTTCACAGAGTCCTTGGATTCTGTGAGGGAGCTAACCCATATTTTCTTTTTCATGGTCCCATCCTTTCCCCTAAAGGTTGCAGTGAGCAAGTACCTAACTTGCTTTTCCTAGGCGCCAGCTTTGTTTTTGTAACAAATCTCGTTAGTGGAGTGCTTGGAGGCAGGCCGTTAATACAAAAGGCCTATTGTAGCTCTTTCAGACGGGCCAAGGCTTCCTTTTTGCCCAAGTTCCGAACAGCAGCTAACGCGGCCAACTGTTTGTCTCTTGGTTTGCTTAATCCTTTTTCCCATTTGTAAATGGTTTGGCCTGTTACGCCCACCAGCTTACCAAATTCAGCGGCAGAAAGCCCCAAGCGTTTGCGTTTAGACAAAAGGCCCTTTGCAGAAAACCTGTACGTCTTGGTTCGTGATCCTTCTGTTTTGGCTGCGATGGATGGATTACCGCTGAGCTGTTTTTCGAGTCTTGCAACCTTGCGTTGGAGCTCTAAGACCTGGCGCTTCATCTCGGCTATTCTCTTGCGGTACTGGGCAGAGGCCTTTTTCAACGCTTCAGTTTGGCTACGCACCTCCTTTCGGGCAAGGCGGGATATTTCACTTTTCAGTAAGGCTCCAATATTAGGCATGTGTATCCTCCCTCATTAGCTCAGGTTAACAATATAGGAAGTATCACATTCTTTTGAACAAATCTCCACTGGCGTTTGTTGAGGCCAGTATAATTATTCTGATGGCTAATTACCAGAAAAAATTGGAATAAAGAGTACACAGAGGGTTTTCTCTTATGCTGCTAAGAGTTCAAGCATTTGCTTCCGTGCTCTGGTTTTATCAATAAAGTGGAAAAAGATGGCCCCGGTAACAAAAAGACCCGATAGCACCCAGGGCAAGAGTTATATTTACATGGGAAAGATAGTAATCTATCATCGAGCGCTAGCGAGAGGATAGAAGGGCGGAAATGGACAGTACCATGAATAGTGAATTCATCATTAAGCGCCTGGTATCAGGCGGACTGATCACCAACTATTATTGCACTTCTAGGTGCAGGCACTGTCTGTATGCGTGCAGTCCAACATGGGAGAAAAGGTATATTGATTCTGAGACCGCGGAAAAGAACCTCAGCAAGATCAAGGAACTGGACTGCTTCTCCATCCATGTTGGGGGTGGGGAGCCTTTCTTGAACCCGGGTGGCCTGGAGATGGTCTTGGATATGGCCAGCTCAGTGGGCGTCAGGGTTGAATATGTAGAAACTAATTCTTCCTGGTTCAAGGACAGAGATTCAGCTTGTTCTATACTTTCTTCCCTAAGAGAAAAGGGGCTTTCCACACTATTGGTATCAATTAGTCCCTTTCACAATGAGCATATTCCTTTTTGGAAAGTGAAAGGAGTTATGCAGGCCTGCGAAGCTGTGGGGATCGGGGTGTTTCCGTGGATAAGTGACTTCTTCCAAGAAATTAATGCCCTTGGAGACAAGACAACCCATTCCTTAGCCGAATATGAAACCAGCTACGGCCCTGACTATTTGCGCAGGCTACCTGCTCGATATTGGATACACTTTGGCGGAAGGGCAGTGAAGACATTTGTGGATGTTCTTGGAATGAGGCCCTTTGAGGAGATTCTTGCCTCAGGTAGGCGCGGATGTGACGAACTCCTGGATGTGAGTCATTTTCATCTAGATCTATTCGGCAACTACATCCCTGGATTGTGTTCTGGTCTTGCCATTGAGCGGGACGATCTGGGACACCCTCTTGGTCCCAAGAAATATCCGCTTATTTGCACTCTATTTCAAAAGGGTGTTACAGGCCTGTATGATCTGGCCACAGAGAAGTATGGTTTCAAGCCCGCCCAAGGCTACATGTCCAAATGTCACCTCTGCCTTGACATAAGAAAGTACCTTGCCCTAGATATCAAGATCGATTCTAGTGAACTGCGGCCCTTGCAGTTTTACGAAAATATTTGATTTGTCACCTCCCCCCCCTTCTTCTTGCACCTTTCACCTTGAGCCTCCTCGCCTCCTCGCCTCCCAGCTTCCTAGCCTTCTGCTGGTTTCTGACCGCTTCTTTGTCCGAATTTGTCAAAAAGGTATGGTAGATTGGTATATTGATTTTCTATTTTTTGGAGGTGTAACCTTTCGAATAACCAAGTAAAATTCCTTGACTAGATAGCTAATTTTAGATTATTTTATCTTAGTTTTCAAAATACTCCTTCTGAGTTTTTCTGGAGAAGGCCGTAATTCAGGGAAAGTCCCATTAACGTTGGAGCAACATTAGAGGGGCTATTAAGACATGATGAAAGAGGAAGACAGAAAAATACTGGAGGAATTTGCCGCACGAGTTCGAAGCGTTTTCCCCACAGCGCGTATATGGGCCTTTGGCT
>CAZDVV010000136.1:0-5748 GCA_964508875.1 uncultured Desulfobacteraceae bacterium
CCCCGAGATCCTTGTACTGGTCAGGTGTCTCGTTGGGCAGGAGCGGAATTTCCATGTCGCGCCGGCATGCGGGTCTTAGGGTATGAGATCCAGCAGCTACCCAGATCCTCAGGGGCTTGTTTTTGGTATTTTTGGTAAGTTCAACGGCGGTATCTTCGTCGCAAATGATCGCACAGGCAGCCCCTACGCTCATGAGACAGCAGTCAAGAGCCCTGAGAGGATAGGCCACAACAGGGCTTTTTAGCACATCTTCTACGGTAATTTTCATTGGCGCCTGGGCAAAGGGATTGAACCTGGCATAGCCGTGATGCTTTACGGAAATCTCTGCAAGGGTCCGTCTGAAGGATTCCTCTTGTTTGCCAAACACCTGCCAGTATTTCTGCGCCATGACAGCGTAATATCCTGTATAGATATGTCCAAGTGGGGTCTCCCAGTCCTTGTCGGCAGCACAGGAGATGAGGTGATTTCCCTCGTCTGTGGGCACCTCGTCCATTCTCTCCCAGCCTATTGCAAGCACGCAGTCTGAGTAACCAGAGGCCACTGCCTTGACCGCTTCCCATAAGGTAGATCCACCCGTAGCCCCGCCTGTCTTTATCCCAATGTTTCCTAAAGGGTCCAGCCCCAAGCGGTCGTGGATTACGGCTTCGCCCAGAAGTTGGTCACCGAAATGGTCCGCGAAATGCCCATAGTACGCCGTGTGGATGTAACTTTTCAGCTCTGCCGGCGTCTTGTCGATGAGCCTCGCAGCCATGGTAAGGGCGTCGATGCACAGTTCTTCGGTTCTTTTCTCTGGAATGGCCCGATCAAATTTTGACTGCCCTGCTGTGACTAAATATACGGGCCTCATGAATTTTGGTACCTTGAGTTGTCTATCGCTGAACTTTATCATGCCCCATACTCCTTTCTCATTAGTCTTAGCAATTCACGACCTTCTTTCTATAAACTACCTATGCAGAAGTCAATTATTTATTTTGCGGGGCGCCCCATATCTTTGACACTCCTTTCCTGCCACCAGTAAGCTCTCCCCGTTTTATTTATCATTGACATTTTGCAGGGTTATGCCTATAACCTTGCGCTAATAATAGATGTTTTTGACCTATATCTTTGAGGCAAAAGGAGCGGCCATGGACTTCACCCTATCAATGGAACAAGAGATCTTGCGAAAATCGGTAAGAGAGTTCGCTGAGAAGGAAATCAGACCTGTGGCCAGGGAATTGGACGAGAGGGAGGAGTTCTCGTATGAAACCATGCAGAAAATGGCAGAATTGGGCCTTTTTGGCATGGTTGTAAGCGAGACCTATGGTGGCCAGGGAATGGACTACCTCTCATATATAATTGCCACAGAGGAAATAGCCCGAGTGGATGGCTCGCATGCAGCCACGGTTGCTGCTGGCAACTCTCTTGGTATCGGCCCCATATATTATTATGGAAGCGAGGAACAAAAGCGCAAATACCTGCCAAAGCTTTGCAGAGGTGAGGCACTGTGGGGCTTTGGGCTGACCGAGCCCAACGCAGGTTCTGACGCAGGGAATTCCAAGACCACCGCTGTATTGGACGGGGACCAGTGGGTTGTAAACGGGAGTAAGATCTTCATTACGAATGCGTCCACAAAGATAAGCGCCGGCGTTACTGCTTTATGCCGAACTGGGACCAGGGAAGATGGCCGACCTGAGTTGTCCTGTATCCTGGTGGAGACCGGGACACCGGGATATGAGGCTAGGCCAATGCATGGCAAGATGATGTGGAGGGCCTCCAACACCAGTGAGCTTTATTTTGATGATTGCCGGGTTCCGAAGGAGAACCTGCTTGGTAAACGGGGCCATGGTTTTCATCAGATGCTTGAGACACTGGACAGAGGCAGGCTTTCCATAGGGGCCATGGGTCTTGGTGGTGCCCAGGGTTGTCTTGAGATGGCCTTAAAATATGCAAGGGAAAGGGTGCAGTTTGGAAAACCCATTGCCCACTTCCAGGTAAACTCCTTTAAGTTGGCTGACATGGCTATGGAGATCGAGTGTGCCAGACTAATCCTTTACAAGGCATGTTGGCTTTGTGATAATAATAAACCGTTTGGAAAAGAGGCTGCCATGGCCAAACTTTACTGTTCTGAAGTAATGTACAGGTGCGCGAATCATGCGGTACAGCTCCATGGTGGCTACGGCCTAATGAAAGAGTACGAAGTGGAACGGTTTTACAGGGACCAGAAACTTCTTGAAATAGGAGAAGGAACCTCGGAGGTTCAAAGGATAGTTATTTCCCGCTACATAGGCGCTGTTTAGAGAGGATCAAGGCTTCTGCTTTCCCTATGTTCAACAAGGCCCTCCTAGTTTCCGATGAACAAGGTATCTTCTCAATAATCGAAAAGAATCAGAACCATGCTTGAATTCATTTTGGGCAAAGACATAGCCAAGTATGTTCAAAGGCATAAGGCCTTGATGTTTATATCAATGGGCCTTACTGCCATTTCTTCCCTTTTTGTTGTTGTACCTGCGTACCTGCTTCAGCCATTCGTTGACAAGGGAATGAAACTGGGCAATGAGCCCGTAAGCTGGAAGATTCCGTGGATAGCACATGACCCTTCCTCCTGGTTGTCCTGGCACAAGACCCAGATAACCATAGTAGACAACATTACGCCCAATGAACTGCTGATATTGCTTTCTGTAATTGCATTTATAGCAGTGTTTTTGAAGGCGGTCACTTCGTATTTTGGGGGACTGTCTGCAGCGGCCTTTTCCAACAGGGCGGTTAAATCCCTTCGAATTGATCTTTACAAGAAGTTTGTGTCTCTGCCCTTGGAGTTCTATCAGGAAAAGAAGGGGGGAGAGCTTATCGGCAGGGCCACTGCAGATCTAACCGTTATGCAGGGAAGGATCGCCGATGTCTTAAGGGGGTTTATACAGCATCCCCTTACTGCCTTTGCGTTTTTCATCTACCTTGTCATAATGAATTACAAACTCACAATAATCGTGTTTGTGGCTGGCCCCTTAATTGTGTGGATAATAAGGCTTTTTGGTCAGAAGGTAAAAAAACATGCCACAAGGGTTCAAGATACCACCGCAGAAGTTACCTCTGCATACCAGGAAACCCTGCTTTGCCTAAAACTTGTCCATGGGTTTTTCCAGGGTGACAGGGAGGTGAAAAAGTTTTGCGATCTGGCAGAAAAGCTCTATAAGAGGGTAATGCACTGGTATAAGTGGAACATGGGGCTTAGCCCCTTGCTTGATGTGACCCTCTTTCTTGTCTTGCCCGGAATCCTGGTTTTGGGAAAGATCTATTTCCATCACACCCTTGGCGAGATGATGTCCATGCTATATGCGTTTTCCAGGGTCTATGCTCCGGTAAAGAGGCTTGCCAAGGTCCATAACAGCCTCCGCACTTTGCAAGGGGCCACCCAACGGGTCTTCGGTATAATGAACACTGACCCTGTAATTAAGGACCGTTCTGGCGCAGTAGATCTGCCTCCCCATAAGGAATCCATAGAGTTTGACCAGGTCAGTTTTAGATATAATAAAGGGGAGATGGTGTTGCGCAACGTTTCCTTTGAGATAAGGGCCGGTGAAATGGTGGCATTTGTAGGGTCCACAGGGGCGGGAAAGAGCACGTTGTTGGAGCTAATCCCGCGGTTCTATGATGTTTCAGATGGGGCTATACGGATTGACGGGGTGGATATAAGAGATGTCACCCTTTCATCTTTGAGAAGACAGATAGGAATCGTAAGCCAGGACGTATTGCTATTCCATGATACCATAGGCAACAATATACGCTATGGACAGCCTGGGGCCTCAATGGATAGGGTCATTGAGGCTGCCAAGGCCGCCAATGCCCATGAGTTTATTCTGGCCCAGCCAAGGGGTTATGACACGGTTGTGGGTGACCAGGGAACCATGCTCTCTGGGGGGCAGAAGCAAAGGATAGCAATTGCCCGAGCCCTTCTGACGGATCCAGCGATATTAATTCTGGACGAGGCAGCCTCAGCTCTGGATGCAGAGAGCGAGAGACTTGTTCAGGAGACCATAGAAAGTCTTCATGGCACCAGGACAATTCTTGTGGTAGCCCACAGATTGAGCACCATTTTGAAGGCTGACCGTATCTATGTGTTGGAGGATGGCGAGATTATTGAATCAGGCAGTCTTGAAGAACTCCTGGCACTAAACGGACGTTTCCGCCATCTGCACGATCTTCAATTTGGAAGATGATGCCTGTGGTGCTCGTAGGCCTCTAAGGCCTCTTTCTCAAAAGCCTCTTCCTCATCACTGTATCTGGGAGAGAAATGAAACAGCTTGAGATACTTGGCGTTGGCTTCAGCAGCTATAAGTCCTGCTTCCCTGGCCGTGAGATGAAATTTTTTCCTGGCAATTTCCTTATCCCTGTCCAAGAAGGCCGCCTCTATGAAAAGGGCATCGCTTTCTTTAATCAATGAAACAATTTTCTTCCGGTTTTCTTCCGTTCCTATGACATCCGTAATGTAGCCTATTCTCTTGCCTGGCGATATTTTGGCTATCTTTTCAACAAGCTCACCTAACTTGAAGTGTTTCTCTTTTACAACAACACCATTTTCTTCCCATGTCACATTAAAATCACTGGCAGGATCTCTCTTTTCATAGATGGCCTGCTTGAACCTGTTAAGCCAAGGGCCTACCGGAAGTCCAAGTTCATTCAGAGCGCCTTTTATTATATTTACATAAAGGTTTTCCACCAAACAAAGGCCCAGACAAGGGGTTCTATGGTCCAATAGGGCCGCCCTAATGTGAAATGAAGGCTCTGCCCAGATAATACCGTTATTGGGTTTAGAAGTGACAAGAGGCTTGGCCCTGAATTGTTCTTTGCATACATAGGTCTTTTGGAGTATCTGTTCAGGATGTATTTCATAGACATGAATTAGTAAATCCTGTTCATATTCTCCAACAAGATTCCATGTATAGGCTGAAAGTTTTCCTTCTATGTTTGCAAAGAAGCCAGGAGGGCCGAATATATGGAGAGTTTTGTGCCTTCCCAGGAACTGTCTCAGAAGAAGGTCAAAACCAATAAAATGATCCATATGGGTGTGGGTTACGAATACATGGGTGACCTTAAGGATGTCTCTTGGTGAAAGGGCATGCAGATCACCCAGGTCAAACAATAGGGCCCTTTTTTCAAATCGAAAAGGTATGAATAGACCTGGGTCCAGGAAAGGACTATTGATGAGCCGGGGTTGAAAGGATGGTCGCATAGTTAAACCTTATGGGGTTGTCTCATCAATGCTGATGCCCTCAAGGTCAGGAGGGGGCAAGATCCTGCTTTTTATAGAGTAGCCACTGGTCAAATGCTCCACCCGGCCTGCAGGGCTGGCCACAATAGATGTAGATAATTGTTACATTGACAACTAATAGCAGATATGCGAAGTTTTGCCAATGAATTACCCATACTTGAGGGTTTCATGACACTGACCAAGGCACAGCTTGCTGAAAGTGTAAGACTGAGGGTTACACTAGAGAGAAAGGAGAAACCTCTCCAGCGATCTCTTTTTCCTGAGATGGAGCGTATATATTTTTCAAAGCAAAGGGCAACAAGAATAGTGGACAGAGTCTTTGGATTGATCAAAAACAGCTTGGAGAAGGGGGATGATGTACTCATAAGTGGGTTTGGGAAATTCAAGGTGAGATTCAGGTGGGCAAAGAAAGGCAGAAACCCTCAGACTGGCGAGTCCATCATAATCCCGTCGCGTAGGACCGTAACCTTCCACCCCTCGAGGAAATTGAGGGAGAAGATGAA
>CAZDVV010000137.1:0-2214 GCA_964508875.1 uncultured Desulfobacteraceae bacterium
GTATGAGAGACCATTTACAAAGGTGATCGAGCTTAGGCGGCAGGCCCAGGCTCGCTGGCTAGCAAAGGAACAAGAGCTGGCGCGACAAGTGGATGCTACAAATAAGAAGTTGAGGGAGCTGGAGCAGCAAAAGGATCCATCCCAAAGAATATTGCTCAGCCCGGAGCAGGAAAAAGAGATTGCCAAATTTCGAGAGAAGCGACGAAGGATCAATAAGGAATTAAGAGAGGTACGGAAAAATCTTAGGGCTGACATTGAGTCCTTGGGTTTGAAGCTAAAGGCCATCAACATATTTGCAATGCCCTTGTGTGTATCAATTGCTGGGCTTGAGAATCGGAAACCGATTCTCAAATGGATAAGTCAAAAGAGGGCAAAAGAGAGGTTAATGAAGATCTTGTTGAACTGAAACTCAAGGCTGAGCAGTTGAACCAGCGGCTTAGCCCGTGGGTGTTTGTGGTTTCCAAATGGAATGGGGAGTCCTTTGTAACAGACCCGCAGGAGCTGGTGGAGAAAGAGGGTGAAGGAAAAGAAGCCCCTTCAAAATCTGAAAGATCTGGAAAAAAAAGTTGATAAGCTGAAGGCTCGTCTCCAAGAGCTAGGGTCTGTTCTAGTGGCCTTTTCAGGAGGTTTGGACAGTACGTTCCTGCTGGCTGTGGCCAGAGAAGTATTGGGAAAGGAGAAGGTTCTTGCAGTTACGGCTGTATCACCAACCTATCCTTCCCGTGAGCACGATAGCGCCAGGAGGTTTGCTGAAAAATGGGATATCCGACACATGGTGATCCCTTCTCGGGAAATGGAAGACAATACATTTGTTTCAAATCCCCCAGAGCGGTGCTATTACTGTAAAAAGGGGCTTATGGAGCAACTTTTTGAGATCGCTCACAGAGAAGGCTTGGCCCATGTGGCTCATGGAGCGAATAGCGACGATATGGATGATTTTAGACCTGGTCTGCGGGCGGCTGATGAAATGGGAGCGGTAGCTCCATTGGTTGAGGCAGGGCTCAGAAAGGATGAGATCAGGTTTCTTTCAAAGCAGATGGGCCTTCCAACGTGGGACAACCCATCCATGAGTTGTCTTGCCGCCAGAATACCTTATGGAGAGGCCATAACGGCTGAAAAGCTTAGAATGGTTGAGGAGGCGGAGGATTACTTGCTGGACAAGGGTTTTACGCAGGTACGTGTTCGGCACCATGGTTCAGTGGCGAGGATAGAGGTTTTAGAAGAAGAGATAGATAGATTCTTAAAGGAAGACCTAAGGCTGGAGGTTATTGCAAGACTGAGGGAAATTGGATTTACCCATGTAGCCCTGGACTTAGAGGGGTACATAAGCGGAAAAATGAACAGGGACCTGATCACTTCCTCAAAACGAGGCTGAATCAATAGATAAGAGACGACAAAGGGGCACATGATCGTGCTGACCAGGTGCCCCTCTTCGTTAGCTTAAGGCAATTAGACAACAGTTACGTTAACCGCCGCGGGTCCTTTTGTCCCCTGCTCGATGTCAAACGTGACTCGGTCACCTTCTCGCAGAGTCTTGAAACCGCTGCCATTGATTCCGGTGTGATGTACGAATACATCAGGACCGTCTTCCTGCTCGATAAAGCCGTAACCCTTCTGGTCGCTAAACCACTTCACGATTCCATTTGCCATAGTGACACCCCCTTTCTTTCTATGATTTTCCTGGTTCCAAACTTCAGGGGCCACTCTGACAAATGGGTCCTTCCTGAGTACGAAACCACTCTCTGCCCGGGACTCCTCCCTTAACAGTGCCATCTATAATAAAGCCTTCTGGGCAAAAAGCAAGCTTTTTTTGCAGGCAGCAAAGTTAAAATCCTCTTTTCTTTGTCGGGTCAGAACCAAAAATTCATAACTACTAAAATTCTATTGTCTACACACGAGTTAGCTTACTTTTTGAGCGCCACTATTTTTTCTTTTTTCCATGGGATACCATTAAATTTTTAAGTTGTTTTTCCGTAAGGGGTCTAGCGTAATCAGCAAACTGAACCTCCACTGGAGTGTTATCGGGCAGTTTGTACCAATTGCCGTTTTTGTCCTTTTCCATAAACGAAAAGTAAAGCTTATCGGGAGCTAGAGGTATAACACCTTGCCACGGGATCACCTTGCCGTTTTCAAACTTCATAACCGGTACCTTCTTTCCATCTTTTATCAGCTTCATGGCCTTATTGGCGTGGCAATCATCACAGCTCCTTCCTT
>CAZDVV010000137.1:2314-5702 GCA_964508875.1 uncultured Desulfobacteraceae bacterium
ATACTGACCTCCTTTCAGCTAACGCTGGAAAAAGGATTTCTCAATTGTCCTCTTGTTAAGGATTTTCTAGCTTACGGTGAGCTATTTGTCAACTGAACTACCAGCAAAAGTTCATTAAAAGATGATCAACCTGACTTGACAAGAAGATTAAGGTGTTGTTTTTTGGCATACATGCGTTTCGTGGCAGATCTACATATTCATTCCAGATTTTCGAGAGCTACCTCCAGGGATCTTGACCCGGAGCACCTTTTCCTTTGGGCCCAGAAAAAAGGGATCAAAGTCATAGGTACAGGGGACTTCACTCATCCAGCGTGGCTAGGGGAATTGAAGGATAGACTTGTGCCCGCAGAAGAGGGCCTTTTCCAACTCAGTCCTGAGGTAGCCGCCTCCATCATGGACAAGGTGCCAAAGGCCTGCAAGAGCCACCCGCGGTTTTTGCTCTCCGGTGAGATAAGCTGCATTTACAAAAAAGATGGTAAAACCCGAAAAGTTCATCATCTTGTGTTGATGCCTGACTTTGAAAGTGTTGAGCGGCTAAACGCCAAGCTTTCTAACATTGGAAACATAGCATCGGACGGAAGGCCTATATTGGGTCTGGATTCAAGAGATTTGCTCGAAATAGTGCTTGAGGCGGACGAAAGGGCATTTCTTATTCCTGCCCATATATGGACGCCGTGGTTTTCCCTTTTTGGGTCCAAGTCCGGATTTGACCGTCTGGAGGAATGCTTTGGCGATTTGTCCCCCCACGTACACGCGCTTGAGACAGGGCTGTCTTCTGATCCCCCTATGAATCGCTTGCTAAGTGCCTTGGATCATTTTGTGCTTGTGTCCAATTCCGATGCCCATTCATCCTCTAAGCTTGGCCGGGAGGCCAATCTGTTTGATACCTCAGTGGACTATCCATCTATGATCAAGGCTATGACCAATGGTGAGGGTTTCCTGGGCACCATTGAATTCTTTCCCGAAGAAGGTAAGTACCATCTGGACGGCCACAGGAAATGCGGGGTAAGGCTGGAGCCTTTGGAAACCAAGAAACACAAGGGGCTGTGCCCCCAGTGTGGCAGGCCGCTAACCGTTGGTGTGCTTTACCGGGTTTTAGAGCTTGCTGACCGATCTAAGCCCAAATTGGATAAAGAGTTTTTGAGCCTTATCCCGCTGCCTGAGATTCTGTCCGAGATCCTCTGCTGTGGCCCGACAACCAAACGAGTCCTTACCATGTATGAAGAACTTCTGAACAGCCTCGGCCCTGAACTCTATATCCTTACCGAGGCCCCCCTTGATGATATTGAGAAATACGGAGGCCTGCTGTGCAGGGAGGCCATCAAAAGGATGCGAGCGGGCCGGGTGATAAGGGAAGCTGGGTTTGACGGTGAGTATGGCAGGATTCGGTTGTTTGCCGAAGGAGAGGTATCGAGGCTTGAAGGGCAGGCCACCCTGTTTCACATAGAAAAGGAAAGAGTAGCTAGGTCACCTCGCCATGAGGGCAGAAATGCCACCTCTGTTTCCCCGAAGAGCCTTTCGGCTGAGCAACTGGAGAGCAAGAAGGCGCATGAAGATCCTGTGCTAGGGCCTCTCAATGCTGAGCAGCGAATGGCAGTGGTCTTTGGCAGAGGTCATTTGCTTGTTAAGGCAGGTCCTGGCACAGGTAAGACCATGACCCTGACCCATCGAATCGCCTATTTGCTGCGCTCTGGTTTGGCTAGGCCAGAGCAGGTGCTGGGTCTTACTTTTACCAGAAAGGCCGCCCAAGAAATGATAAAGAGAGTTCATAACCTCATGGGCCAATCCCATGTCCCTCCCTTGAAGATTACCACGCTTCACGGATTCTGTCTGGAGTTCCTTAAGGCTGAAATCGGTAAAACCACTTTGCCCCATCCTCTTGTCCTTTGCGGGGAGTCTGATAGCCTTCGTCTGTCCATGAGAGTTCTGGGCACCCTATCCAGTAGGAAGATAGGAATCGCCAGATTTCAGCGGGCCCTTTACCAATACAAACTTTCAAGTTTGATACCACCAAAACCGAAGGCCTTTGAAGGTGTTGATGAAAAGGCGTTAATCCAGTACCAGGAGCATCTCAGGGGCATGGGGATGGTGGATCTAGACGATTTAGAGATAGAAACCCTTAAGTTGTTGATGGAAAACGAGGATATCAGAGTCCATTACGGATACAAGTATCCGTGGATCTTTGTTGACGAATACCAAGATACTAACCCTGTTCAGGCCAAGATTGTTAAGCTCCTCGTGGAGGCAGGTAGAGGGAGCCTTTTTGCCATAGGGGACCCGGATCAGGCTATTTACGGCTTCAGAGGGGCTGATGTGAGCAACTTTCATAGGTTTGAAGGGGACTTCCCGGATGCTACCATAATCACCCTCACCCACAATTACAGGTCAACCCAACAGATTCTGGATGCCTCGGCAATGGTTGTGGGAGCAAAGAGCCCTCTGAAATCCTCTGTTGAGCCAGGAGAGAAAATTCTTGTTGCTCCCTGCCGCACAGGGGCCGAAGAAGCAGAAATGATTGTGGAGACCATTGAAAGATTCATGGGAGGGGTATCATATTTTTCCATCGATAGTGGTCGGGTGGAGTCCTTGGGAGAGGAGACATCCCTGTCTTTTGGCGACTTTGCAATCCTGTATAGACTGAATGCTCAAGCTGATGAACTTAAAGAGGCCTTGGCCCGGCGGGGTATTCCTTTTCTGGTGTCGGGAGATACGCCATTGGTGGAGCATTTCCCTGTGAATTTGATATGGCGTTTCCTGCAGTTGATGTTTGCCCCCCAAAATCCTCTTTATCGTGATGCATATGAACAAATAAAGGAAGAGCACGGAGTTGCGGGGCCTGAAGCTGGTTTTGAACTAATGCAGGAGGCAGGCCGCGATGTAAGACAATTGATCCAAAGAGCAGTTGATGCCCATAAATGGAAAGAGATCCCTGAAAACAGCCAGGAGGCCTTAGAGCGGTTCATGGCAGCTGGGGGAAGCTACCAGCAGGGAGATATCATGAATTTTCTGGAGCAGGTGGCCCTGGAGCGAGGAATCGATCATGCCCTGCTGAAGGGTGACAGAGTGGCGTTGATGACGCTACACGGGGCAAAAGGACTTGAGTGGCCAGTGGTATTCATTGTGGGATGCGAGCAAGGGCTGATACCGTGTACGCTGTTTGGAAAAGGTGATGAGGAGGAAGAAAGAAGGCTTTTTTATGTGGGCATGACCCGTGCCAAGCGTTGGTTGATTCTTTCGTGGGCAGAAAAAAGGAATCTGAGAGGTAGGTCATCTAAAGGGCGGTCTTCACCATTTTTGGAGGCCATCCCAAAAGAGCTGCTTTCACACCTTGAGCGGGCTGGGTGGAGGCCAAGAGCGAAGGCCCATGAGCAGCTCAAGCTATTTTAAT
>CAZDVV010000138.1:0-1644 GCA_964508875.1 uncultured Desulfobacteraceae bacterium
GGCTTGCCTTATGTCGGAATCCTTGAGCTTCTTGTTCAACCTGCTACGGATTTTTGCTGAACCACTCTCAACTCCGTAGCTGATTTGAATACATCCTGCCTTTCTCATCCAATATAGTATCTCTTCATCCACATAACCCACGCGCGAGATGGCCTGCCAAGTGATGTGAAGTTTTCTTGTGCTGATTTGCCTGCATATTTCTATCACCCTTTTTTTGTCCAGGGTGAACGTATCATCAGAGACATAGAAGAAGTTGACACCTTTTTTAGTGAGGATTTCCAACTGGTTTACAAAGTATGTGGGGGAGTGGAAGCGAACCCTTCGGCGCCAGAACCGCGGCGATCCACAGAAGGAGCAGGCCCAGGGGCAACCCCTAGAGGAGATGACGTGCTTATATTTGAAGTGAAGGGCCGGATTGGGCAGCAAATCCAGATCTGGCAAAGGCGTAACAGGATCATTGCGGATGATTCTGCCGCCTTGTTTCCAGACCAAGCCCTTTATCTTCCCCAAGTCGCCAGTGCTACCTTTGTCAATTGCCTCCACGAGTTGCAAAAAGGTCTGCTCGCCTTCGCCCGTTACCACATAATCAACTTGGGGGAAATGTTTTAGGAAGAACTCACACAGAAATGTCGCGCCAACACCTCCAAGCACCACAGTCGTTTCCGGGTGGAATTCCTTGGCGGCCTTAGCAAGCTCTATGGCCCCCCAACGATTGGCATTGAGCACAGAAAAGCCAATAATCCGGGGTTTGAACTGCTCAAGAATACCAAAGAATGCCTCATTTTGCTCCCCCATTTCAAGCCAGCTTAAGATCTTCACATTGTGCCCGTTTTCAATTAGATGCGCACCAATGTAATATATGCCAATGGGAGGAGACAGCACATCCTCTGGATCGATGCGGGGGTCCAAGAAAGGGGGATAAACCAAAAGAATATTCATCACGGTCCTCTTATCAAAGCCCTATCGAAGTCTCTCTTCAAATGTGGTACTATGCACAAATGCCCTGAAAGGGTCAACATGTTCCCCATGGAAGCAGCATTGGGGCGTACAAAAAGGGGGGGTGCCTATGTATTTCTTTCATTCAAAGGAGATCTGGGAGCAATTCCCGCAACTGGTACCTGGTGTAATGTATGTCAAGGGTATTATGCCAAATGCCGACATAACTTCCCGCCTTACGCCATGGATTCGGAAGGCCAAAGATCGTTTTTCCAAGGGCCAAGAATCAGAGTTTCCCGAGGTGGTTGCGTGGCGAAAGGTGTATTCCAAGATGGGGCTCAAACCCAGTAAGTACCGCTCGGCTGCTGAAGCCCTGTTGAGGAGACTGAGAAAACAAGGAACTCTGCCACACCTCCACCCCCTTGTGGATTTATGTAATGCCATTTCGGTTGCGTTTGCACTACCGGTGGCGGTGCTGGATCTCGACAAGGTGGACAGCTACTTGGAGGTCTGCAAGGCAAATGGCTCAGAGGAATACCTGGCGTTTAATGGAGAGGTGGAACATCCCCGCGAAGGAGAGATCATTTTCAGGGATAAAAGTGGTCATGCCCATGCCCGAAGGTGGACCTTTCGACAAAGCAAGCTCTCCACAGTTACTGATACCACTACCCGTGCAATGATAATCAGCGAAGGTATGCATGAGACCGC
>CAZDVV010000138.1:1744-5695 GCA_964508875.1 uncultured Desulfobacteraceae bacterium
TTGGCCCGAAAAATGCATTTTTGATCGCTGATGTAAAAGACACCTTACTAGGTTACAGTGGGTCATGAAGGCATATGTAGCAAGGCAGCCTATATTTAATAAGAAGAAAAGGGTGAAGGCCTATGAACTATTGTTTCGTGATGGCCTGCTCAATAGCTTCCCAGGTGGGGATGGCGAACACGCCACCTCAAAGCTGCTATCGGACAGCTTCATGACCATAGGGATAGAGCAGCTCGCAGGCGGCAGGAAGGCCTTCATAAATTTTACCAAGGAATTATTGGTGGGTCGCATACCTTCCATGTTCCCTCCGGACAAAATTGTGGTTGAAGTGCTTGAGGATGTAGAGGCAGAAGATGATGTGGTGGAGGCCTGCCGTGAGCTGACAGAGGGAGGCTATGAGATTGCCCTAGATGACTTTGAGTATAGGCCCTCTCTTGTAGCCCTTTTCCCATTCACCAGCATAGTAAAGATTGACTTTCGAGCAACGCCCATCAATGAGATACAAAGTTATGTCGAAAAATTGTCAGAATTTCCCGTCAAGTTTTTGGCTGAAAAGGTGGAAACATATGAAGAATTCCAGACAGCCTTGACAATGGGTTTTGACTATTTCCAGGGCTATTTTTTCAGCAAACCTCAGGTCATCAGCCAAAAAGACATTTCTCCCTCCCGCCTGAATCTTCTGAGAATTATGGCAGAGGTCAACAAGGAGGATTTCAAGTTTGAGGAACTTGAGAAACTGATCCGAAGAGACGTTTCCATATCTTACAAGCTGCTCCGTTATATCAATTCTGCATATTTTAGGCGCCTAAAGGAGATTTCGAGCATAAAACAAGCCATCATCCTTCTGGGTGAGATGGGAATAAGGCGTTTTCTTTCCCTTATTACAATGAGCAGGCTTGCATCGGATAAACCCGATGAGTTGATCCGCACTTCCATTATCAGGGCTAGACTTTGTGAGCAGCTTGGAAAGGTATGCCCAAAAGACATAGATCCATCGGAATTGTTTACGTTGGGACTGTTTTCTTTGATAGATGCAATTCTAGATAACCATATGGAAAACATAATGGAAAATCTGCCCCTTTCTGAGCCAATAAAGGTGGCACTGGTTCAGAGAAAGGGGTTGCTTGCCCAATTCCTGGAACTCACTAAGGCATACGAGGCAGGACAGTGGGAAAGAGTGGTAAATCTTGCTGACGGATTGGGAATCAGCGAAGAAAAAATTCCCGAATATTATCTGGATGCTGTTACCTGGGCTGATAGTTACGCCATGCTCTAAAAGGCACGGACATCAACACCGGGATTGTAACTGGAATTGGCCAGATTCGCTGTGTGAAATTGCCTTTCTAATTCTCTCACCATGTGCATCCTCGCTGGATTCAAGAAGTGTTCATACAAGGGGTCCTGTTTTGACAGGGTTTGTCCTTGAGATTTCTTTTCAAGGAGGAAGAGGGCCTGAATGGACTTGTCACAGACGGGGTATCCTCTATCATCAAGCGGAACCCTCTCATCGAAACGGATCCGGGAAATATTGTTTATATCCACAAGCATGACATCCCCTTTTCGGGTCAGCAGCAGGTTCCCCACGCCCGCAAGATCAGGGACATGCCCCCCTCCTTGAACCATTGCCTTTATCCTGGCAACGAACTCCAAGATGTTTCTAATGGCCTTTTCCACCAAGTAAGGAGTCGGGGATACGCCCTGATTGATTCGCCTCAAGAGTCCTTCAATGGGATGGCGTTCGGCTGGGGTCCAAGGGTCAAGGATTTCCCCTTCAACAAAGGCCTGAAGTCCACACAACAGGATTTCGGACGCATTGTCCTTCCTATAGTCAACGAGGAATTCTTCTGAGCGTGCCACGAACTCGGGTGAGAGATAGTGCTGGACCATCTTTACTCTTTCGATTTCCTGCTCAGCATCCTTGAGGCTAGCGAACTTGGTCCGAAATATTCTGAGCATCCTTTTGGGCCGGGCCCTTGGGAACCGCCTTATACCGTCCTTTATCAGTCCGCGCTTCTCTAGGTCGACTTCCGCCGGGTCCAGCACCTCCATGATATGAGAGCGAAGACCCATGCGGTAATGCCTTCTGAAGAAATACCGGCCAGGCGAGCGGATAAAGTTTAGGGAAACAACATCTTCATGGGTGAGGGAAGGCTTTTCCCTTATGTCCATTACCTGCCCTTCCACACGGGCTCACGCTTTTCAAGGAAGGCCCTCACGCCCTCTTCTGCATCTTCTGTGGCGCAAAGCGCGGCGAACACCTCGTTGGAGTACTCGAGGGCCTTCCCATATTCCATGTCCGACATGCCGTAAAAGGCCCTTTTTCCCATCTGGAGGGCCAGGGGGCTTTTGGCGGCTAGCTTTTGGGCCAACTCAATTGTGGCTTCTTCCAGCTTATCCGCTGGAACTACCTTATTGACCAATCCCCACTGTTCTGCCGTCTGAGCGTCTATCATGTCGCCTGTGAGCAGCATCTCAAGGCATCGCTTCCTGCCGAGCGAGCGGGACATGGGAACTGCTGGCCCCATACAGAAAAGGCCAACGTTTATGGCCGTAGCCCCTATCTTGGTTCCCTCTGCCACCACTGCCAAGTCGCACGCAGCGATGAGACCCGCGCCGTTTGCCACCGCAAATCCATGGGCAGATGCGATTACTGGTTTTTTCATGTAAGCAATAACGTGCGCCATCCTTTCCATGAGTGAGATCCATTCATAGTATTCTCTCTGCGTTTTTCCAAAGTATTCCGATACGTCTATGCCTGCGGAAAAGGCCTTTCCAATGCCTCGGATGACCACAACCCTGATGTCTTCATCATTGTCAAGGTCAACTAAGGCCTTGTTGAGATCTGTGGCAAGGGCTGTGTTGAAGGTGTTAAGTTGTTCAGGGCGGTTAAGACTGATGATTCCGATGTGATCCCTTTTTTGGACAATTACTGTTGCTTGGCTCATGACATACCCCCTTGTCCTATTCTGCTATTTTTGGAGCAGTTAGTAGAAATGCTTGACTCCTGCACTAAAGTATATAGCCTAAACCCCTTCAGCCTAATCATATAACATTTTTCCCCTCTGGAACGCAAATTTACTCAAAGGGGGTTGACCAAAGATTTTCAGCCATTCATAAGACGGACAAGTGTATGGTTGGGAAAGTAGTCTATAATGTTCAAGCATCCATAATCTTGCTGTATTCTGAAAAGCTTATCGAGACCCAGACCAAGGGCGTGGCAGAGAATAACTCGATTTACTGCACCGTGAGCAACTACAATTATATTAGAATTGGCATGTCTCTTCAGGATTTCTTCAACCACGGGAATCACGCGATCAGATAGATGCTTCACTGACTCCCCACCTCCCGGTGCCCTGTACTCGATGATGTCATTACTCCTCTTTCTCAGTTCTTCTGGGTATTTTTTTCTTATCTGCTCCAGGGTGAGGCCTTCCCATTTGCCAAGATACATTTCTCTGAGGTCCTTCCGGGGGTACAAAGGGGCATCATGGTGTCTGGAGATGAGTTTGGCCCCTGTCAGTGAGCGCTTGAGATCGCTGCTGTAAACAGCGGCAACGTCCACAAGGCGAAGTCTTTCGGCCACCTTTTCCATTTGAAGGCGACCTATTTCAGTGAGATCAATGTCGGTGTGGCCGTAAATGGGGAAGCTCTCAAAGCCATCAACTTGGCCGTGTCTTATTAGGTAGATTCTCGTGTGCTCAATCATAAGAAAGGAGAATAATGAGGCCAGAGGCCTATGTCAATGAATTTGACCTTTATCTGGGGGCTTGAATATTGTATAAGCAATTAATCCCTGATTATGGAGGAATACCTATGAATCGGTCTGGGCAATGGGACATTCCCTCTGCTACGTTCGGTACGCCGTCCCTGCCTGCAGCAGGCAAGCATGGCTTCCATCACTGCGGATTTTGTCTCCTTCGCTATCCCTGCCTGCCGGCAGGCAGGCTGCTC
>CAZDVV010000139.1:0-5680 GCA_964508875.1 uncultured Desulfobacteraceae bacterium
TTTACATGCTTACTTTAGTGTGCTGGCAATGACAATCTTCTGGATCTGACTTGTCCCCTCATAAATCTGGGTTATCTTGGCATCACGCATCATCCTCTCTACCGGATAGTCCTTTACATATCCATAGCCACCCAGGAGCTGAACCGCATCGGTTGTAACTTTCATGGCGGTTTCAGCGGCAAAAAGTTTGGCGATTGCTGAGTAACGAATAGCCTCCTTGGGGAGCCTTTCCATATCCTTCGGGATTTTTTCAAAAACGGAAGCGGCCTTATAAACAATTTGCCTGGCTGCCTCAATCTGCGTCACCATATCGGCGATCATCCATTGTATCCCCTGAAAAGAAAAAATCGGCTTCCCGAATTGTTTCCTTTCTTTGGTATATTGAATGGCATAGTCGGTAGCACCCTGTGAAATACCCAGGGCCTGGGCAGCAACCGGGATTCTGGTCAAATCCAGCGTTTTCATAATAATGGGAAAACCTTTTCCCTCCTCGCCCAGTATATTTGCTGCCGGGACTCTAACATCTTCCAGAATAACTTCCACGGTCTGTGATGCCCGAAGACCAAGCTTGTTTTCATGCTTGCCGATACTTAGGCCCGGAGCCCCCTTCTCTACAATGAACATGCTTATCCCTTTATGGCCCGGCACAGAAGTATCTGTCTTGGCGGCAACACAAATGACATCAGCCACATCGGCATGAGATATGAAAATCTTACTCCCGTTAATGACATATGAATCACCATCTTTGACGGCATTGGTTCTGATTCCTGAAACATCAGAACCTGCATTGGGCTCTGTCAGCGCAAAGGCGATGAGGTGTTCTCCTGTTGCGAGTTTTGGCAAATATTTGTCTTTTTGTTCCCCATTACCCGCAATGAAAATCGGTGTGGTACCTAGTTCGTGCACCAACAAAATTACTGCACTAGATGCACACACTTTGGCTATTTCCTCTATCACAAGGCAGAGGGAGAAAAGACCCATCTCTGATCCACCATATTTTTCGGGGAAGTCTACGCCAAACAATCCGTTTTCCCGCATAACCTCAACTACATCCCACGGAAATTTGGCTTCCTCATCACGCTTTTCAGCTCCTGGAGCAATTTGCTCTTTGGCTATACGTGCAACCGTATCCTGCAGCATTTTCTGTTCATCTGTCAGTTCATATGCCATCTTTACTCTCCTTTCATGAAATGTCTTTTTCTGGATCGAGAATCAGCAAAATCGTAAAATGTTCTTCAAGCCCCTAGCCTACCTTCCTTTTGGAAGTTGTCTGGGTGGACTGTCCAGCGGAAGTTGACCTGAATCCGGCACAAAAAAGGAAAAAATAACAGAAAAGAGGCACGATACCACTAACAACATCCAGCCGTAAAAATATCCAAAAGAGTCCATCATTCTCCCAAAGGCCACGGGGCCAAGGAAAAGGCCAGACCAGGCAATTGTCGAGGCAAAGCCTATGGAGGTAGCAGTCTTTGTTCCGCTGCTGACTTCCGTTACCAGAACCATGGCAATACCATTCCAGCCCAGGGTGGAAAGGCCTATCGCAACGATTATGGGAAGGAAGAACCATTGCGGCCAGGTTCTGTTGCAAAAAGCCAGCATGGTAATACTCAAGGCGGCCAGCCCACATATGGTCATCAAAATCGGCTTTCGCCTTCCATTGAACAGACGGTCACTCACTACTCCCCAGAAGATCCTGCCAACCGCACCGCTGATCATCACGATGCCAAAAAGCGAACCCGCTGCAATCAATGAGTAACCAAGCATTTCATTTATATAGAGCAACAAGAAAGTAACAATGATGCCCTGGGCAAACCCAAGCATAGCCATAGCCACTGATACGGCAAGCAATGCCTTATTGGTAAAAAGCCCCTTGAATTCTGATGTTAGAGAGCGGCTATCTTTTGATAAGAGATTCTTTCCATTACCTCTGGCACCTCTTGGATTCTGATAAAGGCAGAAAGCGAATACTATCATAGCCATAATCATCAATCCAACAACCTGCATTGCTGCAAAGGGTCCCAGCCTCTTGGAAAGAAAGACCAGCAATATACCTGCTACTCCACCCCCAACGGTTACAGCGGATTGCCTCAACCCAAAAACAGTACCCCTTGTTCTTTGATCAAACCATATGAAGAGGCCCTTTGATGCCACCGGATTGCCCATGCCGTACCCAATACCGGCAACTGCAACAATAATCAAGAAAATTGCATAATAACTGTGTGCAACGCCTAAGAAAAACAAGGGCACACCGGTTAGGCCTAACCATAAGAGGATGCCACTTTTCACCCCAAAACAATCAACCACAGCCCCCGCGGGTAAAGCCGACAAGGCAGCAGCAAAATAGAAAGTCGAGCTTATACTGCCTATTTGCGTTCCGCTCAAAGACATTGTGTCTTTTAGAAACGGTGCAAGTGGACCCCAGCTATATCCTGCAATTGAAAGAATGAGCTGGGATAAGACGAAGATAATCAGAATAATCGCCCTGCGGTGATCTAAGGTACTGTCGGTCTTCAGTTTCATTAATTCCCGTTAAGTTCGCCTATCCACCCAGCATAGACAACAACACCCCTGCTGCAACGGCGGAGCCTATTACCCCGGCTACATTCGGTCCCATTGCATGCATTAACAAATTGTTAAAAGGGTCCTCTTCCAACCCCACTTTTTGACTGACACGTGCAGCCATTGGTACGGCACTTACACCCGCAGATCCAATAAGCGGATTTACTTTACCCTTGGATAGCCAGCACATAATCCGTCCAAAAACAAGACCGCTGCAGGTGCCGATTGAAAAGGCAATCAATCCAAGTATGATAATCATGATGCTCTTGGTATTCAGAAAGACATCGGCAGTCATGGTGGCACCAACAGTAAGGCCCAGGAAGATTGTCACTACATTGATTACCTCGTTCTGAACTGACTTTGCTAGACGTTCCGTGACAGTACATTCCTTTAGCAAATTGCCGAACATGAGCATCCCTATCAGGGGTACGGCCGAAGGGATGGTTAGGATCGTGATCAGCATTATTATTATTGGGAATAAGATTTTCTCCCGACGGCTCACTGGCCGAAGCCGTTCCATAGTGATGGCCCGTTCCCTTCTGGGCACGATTAGTTTCATCAAGGGCGGCTGGATAATTGGCACCAAGGCCATGTAACTATAAGCAGCGATGGCGATCGGCCCCAGCAAATGCGGTGCGAGCTTCGATGTCAGAAAAATTGCTGTCGGCCCATCTGCACCCCCAATAATGCCAATTGAAGCAGCTTCGTTAATGGGAAAGCCAAGAAAGATCGCACCGAGAAACGTCCCAAAAATGCCGAACTGGGCTGCTGCACCTAAGAATAGTGTTTTGGGGTTGGCGATAAGCGGCCCAAAGTCCGTAAGAGCACCGACCCCCATAAAAATAAGCAATGGGAATAGCCCTGTTTTGATCCCGAAAAGGTAAATCAGGTACAATAGCCCGGTTTGATCTCTCAATACTTCAGATGTAAGCGGCACATCATCGGCTACGTGATTCATCAAACCGATAAACGGCGTATTTGTTAGAATGATGCCAATTCCAATAGGGATTAAGAGCAAAGGCTCCCAGTGCTTTTTGATGCCGAGATATACAAGCAGGAAACCAACGCAATACATCAAAAGCGGCTTGCCAAAAGAACTATAGATTCCAACAACACCCAATGACTGCAAAAGACTAATTAGATTTTGCCCCATCGGCTTCAGCCTCTATCTGAAGTGATGATTGTGACCAGATCCTGACCATCTCTTACTGTTTCGCCTTCTGCGACCAAGATCCTTGCTACCGTCCCATCTATTGGAGAGAGTACTTCATTTTGCATTTTCATCGCCTCGAGAATGAGAACCCTACTTCCGCGCTTTATGGTGTCGCCCTCTTTGACCAATATCTTTACTATTATCCCTTCCATTGTGCTCGTGACATTTTGCATTCCGGTGCCCACCGATGTTTTGGTGGCTCTAGGAGCAGCCGCTGTTTCCCCCCTCCTGCGAGTTATCCTAGTTGCTGGTCTCAAGGGTACCGCTCGGGGCCTCGCAGGAGGAATAGCTGATGGGGCACGTGTACTCCTATCAATTTCGTCGTGTATTTCAGACGGATGTACCACCACATGATATTTATTCCCTGAAATATCCACATCATAGGCTCGGGGTCCACGAACGCTCATTTTCTTAAAGTGTTGAGCTGCCTTATTAAGAACATCAGATTCTAGGTCCGCATTCCAATTAGAGCCGGAAAGGGCAGAAAGAATCGTCTCTGTTTGCGGCAGCCTTTGTCTGCCATAGGGAAGCGAGAGTAGGCAATACAAGCTATCCACGCCCGCGCTGGCACCCGCGTAATAGGCTATACCCGCCAGTTCAGAGGTTGATGAAAACCTCAATGCAATTGGAACTGCAATCTCTTTCTTTAATAGGGAGACCAATTCGATAGTCTTTTGAGGCCCCAGGACCCCTGAGGGATCACTAATACAAAACGAACCGCAACCATATTCTTTAAAAGTGTTACAGGACTTGATTAGGGTATCTGTATCCTGATCCCGGCCGCACATTATTGTGCACTCCGCCATTCTGTGGATTTTGGCTATAATGCTTATGGCTCGTAATATATTGTCCTGGTTATTTGTTTCCTCATGGATCCGAAAGATCTCAACTCCATTCATAGCGCCTGATTCAATAAAGTGTTCTAGCATTTTTTCTGGCATAAGGTCCGCGTTTACCGATACAAGCAGCGGGGTGGACTTTGTTACCTGTTTGATTCTTTTGATTTGCTCCCAGTTATTGATGGTCGGTACCGGGGGCATCACTTCGATCGCACGATAGCCGACATTATCCAATAATTCCGCTCCGGCCAGAAGGCCATATAAATCCATAGAACCGCTTCGTTGGGCCTCAAAAAGTACTGTTTCGCAAATTTCCACCATGTTGACCTCGTTTCTGATTATTGATCAAGTTTCTATTAGATTAGAAAAAATCTCGACCTCTCTCCTCTTCTGCCTCCCAGGCGCAGATTGCTGCCATAATTGCCGCTGCAATTTCCCGGTGAGGGGTACGCCCTGATTCAGGGGTTATCAATGAAAGGGATTCACCTGTAACCACCCTTGCTTCAGCCGGTGGTGCAGTTTTTTTTCCATCTACAGGTCCAGGCTCAAGATCCAGGGCTGCTAGTCCAGAATCCGTTTGCTCCTCTTCCCGAAACATCCCAATGACGAGGATAGAGAAAAAATCAATAGCAAGAACTAAAAATACAACTCCCATTCCCAGAAAAGTAAGGCCTAATGCCTTTATGATAATCATAGTATCAGTCCTTCCTTATTAACCCCCAGCCAAATTATTGGCACGCTTTTTAAAAGAGCCCTGTTTTTATAATTCATAGAAATTTCCAGCCGGTAAGATATTTCCGAGAATGAGGTGCTCAACACCTCATGACGATCATCACATGGGCATATTCCCATGGCGTTTCGGAATAATCACTGATCTTTTCTTGGTAGACAAAAACTTCAACCCTTTGATCAATACTCTTCTGGTCTCTCTGGGCTCGATAATATCGTCTATTCCCCAGTTTGCTGAAGCTTCCCGCATCGGATTGGAATACTTTCCGGTAAATTCTTCGAGCCTTTTTCGTCTGACTTCTTGGGGATTTTCGGACTCTCTGATCTCTTTGCCAAAATA
>CAZDVV010000140.1:0-5649 GCA_964508875.1 uncultured Desulfobacteraceae bacterium
GACTGCGGACGGCAGGCAGGGCGGGCAGGTAACCAGTTCTTCCTTCCCAGAGCAAGGGGCCTTATGGCATTCTCTGCCGTGTGTTATCAGGCTTCAGCCAGCCATCATCCAGATACCGGTACAACGCCTCCCATGACCCTTGACCTGAAGCCTAAACGGTTACTTTGCTCCTTTTGTTTGGTTTTCTTTAGAGGTATAACCAATCCTTATTTTCTTATCAATTATCCACATGGGTGAGGACGTATAAAAAGAAGAAAGCAGGCCTAAGCCTGCTTTCTTGGTTGACTGTGATCTAATTATTGCCTGTCAGTAAGGACGGTAATAATAGTAAGACGATGAATCGAGCCCAGTGGCATCATTTAACACGGTGCCGATGAGTTTTTCATGGGGTATGAGTTCCATGGCCGTCTCCACAGTATCCGAGGTGGTATAGTTGGCACGAGCAACGAGTAGGATGGCATCGACATAGCTAGAAAAGACTAGAGGATCAGGGCAGGTATTAAGGCCAGGGGTATCAAATATAATATAGCGGTCGCTGTAACGCTGCTTAAGTTCTTGCACGAGCTCTTCCATTTGTGGTGAGCCCATGACCTCAGTGGAGTTAGGCACACGTCCACCTGCGGGCAAGATTGTCAGTTTTTCAATTCCAGGATTTATGAATAAGTCCTCTAGAGCAACCTTTCCCTGGAAATAGGACTTGAGGCCTTGTACATTATCATTGAGCCCTAGTAGCCTGTGAATTGTTGGCTTTCTAAAATCAAGGTCAACCAATAGGGTTGTTTGGCGAGTGTCTCTGGCCATACAGATAGCAAGATTGACAGCGATTAGGGTCTTACCCTCATCGGGGTCAAACCCACTCACCTGAATAGTATTCTTGTTTTCAGGCCTTGTTCTATGAAGTACTCTTGTCCGCAACAGTTTGAAGTAATCTGTTGCAGGATTGTCCTCGTCTATTGCTACAATCCTGTTGCGCAACAAGATCTTGCGCGGAACCTCTACAACCCTGGTTTTAAAATATGTGGGAGCCTGAGTTTGGACCGCTGCCCTACGTGCCTTGGGAACCTTCATATCCTCGGCTGCCATGCGTTGCGCCTTGGCCTTCTCCAGTGCCTTCTTTATTCTACTCATAATTACTTCTCCCTCAATTCCTCAATCCCGAATCCCTCAATTCCGAATTCCTCAATCCCTTAATCCACAATCCCTCAATCCCTCAATCCCTCAATCCAGAATCCCTAAATCAGAATTCTACTTTGAATGAGTCTTGTCAACTTTGCCCAAAAGACATAAAGGTCCATGACATAATAATTGAAGGCCGCTACACCTGCACCAATAATGGCAAGAACAAGCAAGGCGACGGCGACCTTCTTCAATCTCCGGGCCCTGATTTCCGCTGGAGTTGTAATCCTGGGGATGATTGATAGTACGGGGGCCTGGGCCATTTCTTCCAGTATATCGGCCTCCCTTATTGTTCTATCGGTATATTCCCTTATGGCTGCCAGTCCTATGGATATACCAATACCCAATACGACCCCAATCAGCATGATCGCCAAGCGGTTAGGTTTAGCTGGCTTTTCAGGTAGAAACGCCGGCTCAATCACCTGGAACGTCTCACCAAGTTGATCCTCTTCCATTCCCTGTGCCACTCGGGCTGTAAGGAGCTTTTGCTGAAGTTCCTGGTAATGCATCTTTGCGTTCTGGTAGTCTGTATCCAATTCATTGTATTTCTTTGCCACTTCAGGCATGGCATGAAGCTTCTTGTAAACACTGTTTATTTGCCTCTCCAGCCTCTTTCTCTCTGCTTTCAAAGATGCGATAGAGACAGTGATTTTATCAAGATCAGACTTGATAGCGATGTAAGCAGGATTTGTTGCATCTGTAATGCTCTTATTCTGCTCGGTCACTCCTTGGGCTCGAAGCTCTTCTATCTCCTTCTTGACCTGGTCTAACTCGCGTGCGGTGGCCCTCACTGATGGATGCTTATTCGAGTATTTTGACTTGAGGTCTGCCAGTTTAAGCTCAAGTTCATGCTTGCGTGTCTCCAAGTAGCCAATCCTATTGATGGTGGATGCCTGTTTCTCAAGCAAGGCTATTTCCTTGTCTTTTGCCAGGACCAAGGGGTGTTTTGCTGAATATTTCGCTAAAAGCTGGGCCCGCTCAAGTTTTGCCTGCTGTAGTCTTTCCTCAGGGCTCAATACTCTTTCACTTCCTCCGGAATACGGGTCTAGGGAGGCAAGCCTGTTGCGAAGAGTGGCGCGTTGCTCTTCAAGCGAGCGGATTTGCATATTGATGTTGCTAATGTCAGAGTTTAACTTCTCTAGTTTTTGCATATTGAGGTTAGTAAATTCAGGAAGTTCCTCTAGATGCTTTTTCCTAAACTCCGCAAGTTTGGTCTCAAGCTCATCTACTTGCTCCCTAACCTGCTTGAGTTGCTCTTCAAGAAATTTCGTAGTGCCTCTGGCATGCTCTTCTCGCGATTTAAGATTCTTTTCCATGTAATAAGAAGATAGCTCGTTGGTCACCAATTGCGCCTTTTTTGGATCCTCGTCCTCATATGAAAGGGTAAAGGCAATGGTTAGAAGGATAGGGCGGCCACGGGTCTCTTTATTGATCTCCGCGTTTATTGGTTCAAGGGTGATTCTATTGCGGATTTTCTCTACCATTTCTTCGGTAGTAAGCTTTTCCCTCTTGTCTGGCAGTAGATTGAACTTGTCTATTAGCTTCAATATCTTTGAACGAGACATCACCTCCTGGGTTATGGTCTGGATTCTTTGCTCTGCGTAACTTGTCACCGTAGAGGGGACGAGAGTGGGGGGTATTTGTTGGCTCCTGATGAGAATGGTGGCAGTGGACCTATACATATTGGGGAGGAAAAGGCATATTGCGGCGGCCAATACCACTACCGCCAGAAATGGAATAAAAAGCCACCATTTTCTCCTCTTGATAATCGTTGAGACCTTAGTGATGTCTTGATTTTGTTCCATAGAAATAAATGACCTCCGGAGTCATATTCTGAAGATTTTGGGGGCATGTATTGGAGAATCTAATAAATGGTCCATATGGCCCTTTAACAGATTTCTTGTCAGGGAATGGGTTCAATGACTAGCCAGTAATCTAGGCCATTGGTACGTCACCGTAAACCAGCTTCTGAAGCGATTTCTACTATAGCTATAAGTGTCAGTTTCGTTCTTCTTGTACTCATAGGAGCCACCAAGACGAAAGGTCAGCTTTTCCGTATATCTGTAACTCAAGTACGGCGCTACCCTAACGTAATCCGTGTCTTCTCCAAGGCGGCCCTCCTCGTTGGTGATATCATAACCCATGTTACAGTTAACCGAAGCCTTCTCTGTTAGCCTGTACCTCAGGGTACCCCGGATGAAAGAACGCTCGATAGACCGGGCATCCACGGAGTTGTATTGTTCTCTACCTGCATTCACTGTGGTTGAAAATCGCTCTGTCCATTTGTAGTTGAGTGAGAAATTAAAAATAAAACCGCTATCTGTAGATGTTTCATCTTTTTCCACAGGCGTGATTATCAGTGCTCCCGTACCAGGGTCTATAATGATACTCAGGGTCGATACCTTATATTTGGTGCGGGTGCGCCTGTATCCAGCTCCCAGTACAATATATGTCTTTTCTGTTAGGTCCCTTCGCCAATACAGACTCTGAACCAGTGTCCTTATGGTACCTACGTCCTTATAATCGGCATCATAATAGTTTACCAAAAGGCCTAATGTGTCCCTGGAAGAAAGGGCCCAAATAGGGTTAATATTTGCTTGCCATAGATCAAGATCAGGGTAGGGTCCATTGGGATACTCGCTAAAGCTTCCACCGCCTCCAAGTGTAAGAGATAAGGTATCAGAGAAAGCATAGGTGCCTGACAAATCAAATCCATATCTATAACGATCCTTCCTCACACCTGTTAGACCAGCCCTTTCTATTTCAGTTTCCAGGACATTGTCCTTTCTGAAATTGGCAGACAGGGTCGTGGAAAGCTTTTCGTTCCAGTAATGCCTTAATGAGGCGGTATTGTCCGTAATCAGGGTATCGAGGTTGCTGTGATCAAAGTATTTTTCCCCTGTCACTGAACTGTTGAGTTTGAACTGGGTTTGTTCGGTCTGGCCGATGATCTCAATGGAAGGCTTTAACTTGGCGATGAAATCATCCTGCTCATCGTGTCGGCTGAAAAGTATGTTGTCGTTGTATTCTTGTGTGAGCGACACCGCAGGACTAACAGACCAGTCTGCTCCATACCCTAAGGAGTTGAGCCCCAGAACTACCAAGACCACCAAAAAAAACCGACTGATAGTTTTGCTATGGAACCAGGACCACATCACCTCTTTCAAGCAATATGTTCTGCTCAAGATTTTCCCCCTTTTTTACCTGTTCATAGTTGAAAAGTATTCGCATGGTTTTCTGGCCATGATGCCTTATGATTGAAATATTATTTTGCTTAGCAAATGTCGTAAGACCCCCGGCGAGAGCAAGTGCCTGCAAAACTGACAAGGGCCTTGATACGTTGTACATACCTGGTTTTGCCACCTTGCCTATTACATAGTATTGGAGACTGCCCAGTTGTGAGACTATGACTGTCGCACTTGCCTCGGGGATGTAAGCCTTGATCTTATCCTCTACCAGATTTTTCAATTCTGCAGTGGTCTTCCCTGCTACGGCTATGTCTCCTATCAGCGGGAAAGATACCTTTCCGTCAGGTCTCACAACAAGCTGCCTGGTGAGTTCTTGTTCGCCCCATATGGATATCTCAAGCACATCGGCCGGAGCTATCACATAATCAGTGGCCATGGAGCTCGTTGGAGAGCATAAGAACAAGATGATCAGCAAGAAGAATGTAGCTAGAGAGGAAATAATAATGCGCCCGTTCATAAATCGCCTCCAGTTATGGGTCTTGAACTTGTTTCATTGATTATATGTTAGAGGTTGCCGTGGACGAAGGGTTGATATTTCCTTCATTTATTACGCTATCAATTACTTTATTAGAGAAAAAATTACAAGTTTCATTTCCATATGGCCTTTACAAGAACCCCCTAACAGCAACTATACCTACAAACAGAGTTGTGATAACAGCAAGGCCGCGCAATTCTCCTCTAAGCTCTCCAATGAGAACTTCATAACCAAACAAAAGAATAATTATCTTTGAAGCAAGCATGCCGATGTGATAGGCCCTGAGCCCTTGCTCAGGCAGAGCAGATGCCACGAGCACAATGAAGATGATCAAGAAGTCCATTGGGCTTAGCTTGAATCCCTTTTGTCTTCGCGTGAATTTGAGCGTGAGAATCATGAATACTGCAAGCAGACCCAGGTAAAGGTTGTACAGTTTCACAAACGGAGGTGATACCCAATTTGCAGGATTTAGTTCATCAAGATAGAGTAGATAAGGAAGCAAAAAGTATATACTGGCCCTGACAGATATTGAATACCAGTTTCTTTTCCAGAAAATGGCGCCCAGAGCAAAGACAAGAAATGGCAAAGAAAGGAGAGATACGTGCCTTGGTATGGACTGGGGAATAATCGCGGCAAGTACCACCAGGCCAGGCGCTCCCCATTCAACTACCTTGAAACAGGCCCGTATCAGAACTCCATGCTCCTTTAGGACCCGAAGCTTGCCCTTGAAGACCTTGTCGATATAATCAT
>CAZDVV010000141.1:0-5548 GCA_964508875.1 uncultured Desulfobacteraceae bacterium
TCTATATCTCCCTGACACATGGCCCCCGCCTCCCAAGAGAGAGACCCGAAAGATGTAGAAAAATGGGAAATCAAAATTGTTTGATTCTGAAGGCTTACATTTAGGCTAGATGCGGCATTAATCCTACCAAAGGTAGCTATCCACCCATCAAGCGAGGATAACCCATCAACATTTTGCAAAATCAGGTCTTGCACCAAGCCTCGCTTAAACCCAGGATAATGAGAGAGAATGAGCGCTGCAAGTCCGCTTACGTGTGGAGTGGCCATGGATGTTCCCCCTGTGTTTTCATAGTAACCACCAACTGCAGTGCTCAATATTCCATCCCCAGGAGCTCCAACATCTACCCAGGTGCCGTAATTGGAAAAGTTCGCAAGTTGATCTCTGTTATCCGTGGCCGCAACTGCAATCACTCCGTCTTCGTCCATTGCCGCAGGATAAAACGGTGTATCCGACCCATGATTGCCAGCCGCCGCGCACACCAATACCCCTCTATTAAGGGCATATTGTATAGCCTCTCTCACCACTTCACTGCTGACTGTATCTCCCCAGCTTAGATTGAGAACTGAGGCCCCATTGTCTGTGGCGTATATGATAGCTGAAGCTGCATCAGCGGCCTCCAGCAGCCCTGACCCGTCATCAGCCTTGAAGCCTGCCCTTACAACCATTATCTTACAGTTCCAGGCCACACCCGCAATACCTTGATCATTATTCGCAACAGCAGCTGCAATCCCTGCGACCTTCGTGCCGTGACCATGGAGGTCCGTTGGATCATTATCGGGATCACTACAGTCCTCACCCGATATGCACCCATTGGTCGTATGCACAAAGTCCCATCCAATGATATCGTCAACATAACCGTTGCCATCGTCGTCGATGTTATTGTCGGCAGTCTCACCCGGGTTATGCCAAATGTTTGCTGCCAAATCAGGATGACTGTAGTCCACGCCTGTATCTATTACAGCTATAATTACTCCAGGAGACCCGGTCTCAATCTCCCAGGCCTCTGGAGCGCTGATATCAGCACCAGGGGCTCCCCCTGATTGGCCGGTATTGAGTAAAGACCACTGCAGCGTGAACTTAGGATCATCTGGTACTTGGGCCACTGGAATCAGATAATTAGGCTCTGCTTGTTCGACGACTCCCAACTGCTTAAGCCACTTTTCTGCTTCCCCAACTGGGACTTCTTTGGGCAAAGTAAGAACCCAGTAATTGAGAACTGGAATCCCTTTTCTAATGGTCGCACCAAATCGGCTAAGCACTCTCCCTATTTCTTCCGTCTTCAAATCTTTTCTGAATCTTACCACCAGTTCCCCAGGAACAAGATGTGAAGTCCGTTTATGAGACCATTGCGGGAGAGGCGCGTATCGGGCCGGCTCGCGGAGCTCTGAAACACCCCAAGATGAAGCCGCCCTCGACAAATCTCCTGGGATTTGCCCAACGTCTGGTCCACTATTAGAGACAACGATTACCCTTGTAAGTTTTGACGCCCCATTCCTTTCCTCAAACACCATCGCCCTGCTGATGGCCATTCGCTTCAGGGCCGCCTCCAGCCTTATGCCTTTCAGCGTCAAACTAACGCGTTTTTTCTTGCAGCTTTGGGGGAAATTTATCTTCACACCGGTTAGTCGTTCAATGGCGGTGAGAATTTTTCCACATGAAGCCTCATGGGCATTCAGATACAACAGGCCTTTTCTAATTCGCAACGTGAACTTATTACCGCGGAACTCCGACGCCCCCGCTGTAGTAATGAGGACCATCACAGATAAGGTGGTTAAGAGCAGGATACTTGTCTTTTTCATTAGGCACACATCCATCTACCATCGATAAATTACAGTGTACCTTACCATAGCCCTATTTTCAGGTTCTATGTCCAGCAGGTATTCTATTGTACTGGCATTTAGCTTTTTATGCTCCATGGTTTCACTCACAATTTCCCACTCGCCCCAGGAGCTCAGGCGCTCTAAAACGTGCACTGTCACAGGTTTGTCCTTGTGGTTCCTGACCTCGATTTCCCAGGTCTCCTGCCTCGCCCTTTTGCCAAGAACCCTCTCATTGGTCTTCTTCCTCTGCCCTACAATATCGAAGGCATTTCCCGCTATAAGCACGATCTCTTCGTCTTTAGGGGTGTGATCTATCCTGTCCTCACCAATGAGCTGTTTGGAACCATCGACGTCCTCTTTGTAGAGCCTTACTTTGCCCGCTGGAAGAGGGATACCCAAGCCTATTTCTTTCTTGTTCTTGAACCGGATCTGCACCTGGACTTTGGCCTTTTGCGCATCTCCGGCATAAGACCAAAAGCTCCTTCTGCTATCGAGCACAAATCTCTTCTCTACAGTGATGCCCTTTGATGTGACAAACTCGATCTGCTTTGTCTGATTGTTTTTGATGTCTACAGGTCGCTGAACCTCATAAAGGTGATACTCAAACAAGGGCCTTTCTTTTACCTGAGGGGCTCCAGCAGCAGCCACTGTCTTCTCATACATAACCCTTGGCATTGGCCGCTTCTTCGCCTTATGAAGCTCTCCTGCCACCAGTTTGAGACGCGCCTGCCCGAAGGTCATTCCCGCCCTATTGTTCACGGTCACCCAGCCATTAAGATCAGCATGAGTGTCATCTGGCGAAAGAGATAGTACATAGTCGGCATGCCAGCCGATGCCAGTCGTAATGTAAGCCACCTCTATTTCCTGTTTGCCTGGCCTCCTAGCCTGCAGTAGCCACATTAAAGTGGGTTTAGTGATAAGGCCTTTTGGGAGAGAAGGAAACCTGATCTCCTTGATCTGCTCGCGGGAAACAATGGTGGTGGAACCATCCTTACCTTGGATGATGAGCCCACCTGCTGTACCCAGGAGTATTCCATGGTATTGTGTACCGTCTCTTGTTACTGCCTGAATCTCTTCATCCAGATACTTTTGCAGCAGTTTGTCCGTGCTAACCAAGTCATACTCAAAGTTCTGCTCAAGGACTACCGTGCCTTTGGGGTCTGAGACAGAGGAAAAAGAAACACTCGTGGGATCAATGTTTGCGGCCACGTCCGTAAATCGGATCTCATTGAGTCCTTTTTTCAGCTTAAGGGTACGTCGCTCACTTATCAGAGCACGGTTGTCATTGTACACTGTAACACGCAACTGTCCTGCCATAGCGAAAGCTGCTACGGCCATGAGCGATATGGTTGTAAGTAAAAACAAACCGAATCGTTTCATCCCAGTTTCTCCCTTGGTCAAAGATTTGTTATCGTTAGCTATACTAGCCAGTTTTCTGGATTCCTGCTTCACTGATTACTGCCAGGCAGGCGAGCCAATGAGATGAGAAACCTATTCTTAGCAACTATCAGTAACGAAGCCCATACAATCCAAAAGTCAGGAGTCAAAAGTGAGTTACGCAAGGAGTTAGAAGTTAGAAGCCAGTAGTCAGAATATCTCCTTTCCTTTGTATGCCTCCTAGCATTCCAGCTTTCCAGCCTCCTAGCTTCCTACCCTCTTACCCTTTTAGCTCTGCCATCAATTCTTTAGGCGTCACGCCTTTCTCAATGCAAGCCTCCCACATCTTGTTTCCCATTTCGTAGAATTCCTTCTTGTCATCAACAATGGGTTGGGTAATCTTGGCCATTGTCTCAGGTGATATCTTGCTGCTTTGTACAATCTCTTTTCCTGCTTGCTCTGTAGCCTTGAATATCTCGTCCACTTTTTCCTTGAAAAAGGGCAGATCCAGCACTTCAGCAAGGGGCCTATATATCTCGCCCACCACAATTCCATATTGACCATAGACAAAGTTTACCCATGCTGAGAGCTGATCAAACACTTCAGGTTCTGGGAAACCTGCCACTGACAGAAAGCAAAGCTTGGGATGTTTGTGGCGCAAAGGATGATAGGTCTTTCCCTCGTGCTCTCGGAAAAATGGCTCTACAACCGGGAGAGTGCGCTCGATGAAGGCCTTCATGGTGGCATTCATCGTGTAGTGGTAAAGGGGCGTGGCATAAACCGCGATATTTGCTTCTAGCCACTTGGGGTACAGCTCCTCGGTCATGTCATCCTTGTGAATGCACTTGCCAGGAGTTTTGGTCCAACAAGTGAAGCACCCTATGCAATTATTAATCTTCTTCTTCCTCAGGTTCACTACCTCCACATCTGCGCCTGCCTCGCGCATGCCTTTAACAAGATGGTTCAACATGAGTTCTGTTTTGCTCTGGCTACCTGTTCTGGGGCTACTATTGAGGGCGAGTATTTTCATGGACAACCTCCTAAATCATTTGTTGCCAACCTCTTCCTGCTAGGATTTCCAGAATGGGGTAGTGGCGAATACTCATCTGTTACAATTTTCCTATGTAGAACTCTACTGTGGTACATAGAACCGCATCAGTAGAGTCTATGGGATATATGCCACGGGAAGGAATTACATCACTCGTAAGATATTCCCGCTTGGCCAATTATTTGCTCGCTTACAGGATGGGTCCTAATAACGGAAAGATATGCTTCCGGCTGGCTTTAGATCATATTGTAATAAGCCCGCTCAGTCAACTAATAAGCACTAAGGCCTAGGCGAGATCTCCTCCTCACACCAATTTTGTCTCTACTTGATCTAGCTTCGTGGAGAGTCGCTCGTGCATTCTGAAACCAATACTCCCCCCTATCCGTGGGTTGCCCATTGGGGGCCTGCCTCCCAAGGTTATGATTTACAATTGCTTGCCAATTAAGCTAGCCCTGATTCAATAGGCGCAGATTTACGTCAAGCACTACGAACCGGTCGTCTTTTGACTTAAGCAATATTTCAACTTCACAAGGAGTGCTATTATATTCGCCCAAGAGGATAAACTTGTGAATTTTACCTTGAGGTCCCTGATCCACATTATAACTCTTGATGGTCTTGATAGTGGTCTTTTTCAGTGAACCCAAGATGGCCCTAATCAAGTCATCTCCTACCTGCTGCCTTACTTGCCTGTCAATTAACGCCAGCGCGCTATTAATCCCCTGGTTTTGCAGTGTGGCCAAGAATTTGTCTTTGAGGAACTTCTTGGGTTTTTGGGCCAGTTCTTGTAAGCGTTTGCGGGAGTTAGGAAACCCTAGATGCAGGTATTGTACCTGAAGCTCATCCCCCACGACCTTCATGATAACCAACAGCGCCAAGTCTTCTTTCTCGTAGTCCAAACGACCTTTGACCTGGTAAAAGGCGTTTTTTGGATCAACGTCAAATCCTGTTACACTCATTCCCTTCGGATTGCCTAGGCCGTCCAGAAACTGGTGAAGAAATGTGGCGATCTTTTTCTCCGAAAGCTTCTTCTTTGCTTCCGGTGTCATGCGCTGAAATATAGCCCTTGCATCTTCCTTGACAACATACGCTGCAATCTCTTGAAAGTATTCTACAGCTTTTGCCATCTGAGCTTCCTGCTCGGTCGAAGCCGCCACAAACTGCCCAAGTGAAAGGCATCCCATAATAATAACCATTGTTAAGAAAATTCTCTTGGTTCGCACGACTAACCTCCTCACTCATCTGTCAGCGCCAATTAGGCCAGATTTTTCCTCTTTGATCGGCAACTTTGCGTTGACACCTAAAT
>CAZDVV010000142.1:0-5432 GCA_964508875.1 uncultured Desulfobacteraceae bacterium
GTCTTAGTTTTCTTTCATCATAAATCTTTTGTCCGTCCTTGTCCCGGACATAAAAGGACCCCACCATCTTTTCTTCGTCTGTGTTCACCTTTGCAAACCGGATATCCAGCCCTTCTGAGTTCATCACCTTGGCTACCTCGTAAACACGACCCGGTCGGTACTGGGCTATGACCTCTACTACTGTAAAAAAATCCGACGCCTCATTGTCTACTTTTACTTTAATACTGTGGGAGAAGGGGACAGTCTTTATCCTCAATAACCCTTGTCGGCGCTTGCTTATCAATTCATCCAACGGTAACTCATTTTTTAGGGTCAGGAGAATTTCCTGCTTCACCCTTTCCCACCGTTGTCTTTCCATGAGGGGATCCACTGGGTTGGTTACCTCATAAATATCAAAGGCCAGACCATTCTTGAGAGTAAAAATATTGGCGGATAGGACCCTCAGGTTATTAAGGGTAAAAACACCTACCATTTTACTAAAAAGGCCAGGACTGTCATGAATGCATTTCACAACGCGAGTCACCGGAGCCCCGTTGATCTTTTTTAGAGTCCACGCATATGGCTTATCGCCCATGGTCAGTGCCATCCGAAAATGACAGACTATATCATCCATTGGCACTTCCAATAGATATCTCGTGGAAACCTGTTCGAACAGATTGCCCACTTCTTCTGCATCAAATTCTCCTTTTAGTCTGTCAAATAGCTCTTGTCTCTTTCGCGTAATTATCTTTCTCACATCCGGAGCCGCAAGTTTTCCGGCTTCCAGGATTTTGTTCACCTTCAAGAAAAGCTCATTTAGCAAAAGGATCTTCCATTCACTTCTGGCCATGGGACCGGTGGCCTTGCTGTCTGCAACTGTCAATAAAAATAGCATCCTCAACAGATCAGGATCTCGGATCATCTGTGCCACAGAGACCACTGTTTTCTCATCGCCAAGATCTCTGCGTTGTGAAATCCGTGCCAGCAGTATATGATGCCTAACCAAAAAGGTGACTGCCTTTATTACGTCCCCCTCAAGCCCCAATCTTTCCAAAATTCTAGGAATCTTCCTAGCGCCTTTAATACAGTGATCCTTGCCATATGCCTTACCTATATCGTGGAGCAACGCTGCCAAAAAAAGCCACTCTGGACGCTCAACCTCTTCCCATACCTTGCGCAGCAGGGGAGATTCTTGGTCAAACTCTCCCTTTCTTATCCTATCTAGAATCTCCACTGTTCTAAGCGAATGAAGGTCTACTGTCTCCACGTGGTAATATCCAAACTGTGCCAAGTTTCTAATCCTTCTGAACTCAGGGATGAATGCATTTATTAGACCGATCTCTAAGGCAAGGCGCAATATCTTCGGGTTCTTAGGATTAAGGATCAGATCCAAAAACATGCGCTTTGCCCCAGGCAGGTTTACCAGCCGATCTCTTTGTCTAGTAATCTTTCTCCTTGCCTCCCATATAAAACCAGAGCCCAAGAACAAACCCTGCTCGTTAGCGGCCTTGAAAGCCTTGAGAACAAGAATTAGGTCATCCTCAAATGGAGCGCCTCCTTTTAACACCACATTTCCCTTGACAACTTCAAACTCCCCAGGAAAGGAAGCGTGAAGAGGCTCAGCAGAGGTTGGGTAGAAGAGATCTTTAGCCTTTGTAAGAAACTCTTCCGTTACGTATCTTATTCGATTCATGTGGAGGTAAATATCCTTCATAAAATGGCTAGGACCTGTAATATAGGGGCCTTCTGGGTAATTGAGCAAGTTGGATAAACGTTCTTGGTGTTCTATCAGCAGCCTATCCTCCTTATTGAAGGTACTGGCGTGTAGTAGATTTCTGATCTTCAGCAAAAACCCTTTTGAGTAAGCAAGCTTATTTATCTCAAAATGAGAAAAGGCATCAAGCCTCCTCATATCTGAAAACCGCACACAACCAAAACACACCCTCGCTATCCACCTAATGTAATCAAAATCCCTAAGTCCCCCAGTGCTCTCCTTTAAGTCAGGCTCTATGAAATATTCTTCGCCTCCATATTTGTCTTCGCGCCGCTTCTTTTCAGCGAGCACCTTTCCAAGCATGTCTTGTTTGTTACGCTCTAGGTTAGAAAAAACTTTGTCCCTGAATGTTCGGAACAAGCTCCTGGAGCCCAACAGGAGACGGAAGCCTATGACTGGTGTCCCGAAATCCTCATTCAGAAGTCTCAAGGCCTCAGGAGGCGTGACTATGGTGTAGCCCACCTCTAGCTTGGCATCCCACAGGGAGTATAGCACCTGGAGAAGTGCCCGTTCGATACCCCTTAATAGCGGCCCCTCATGCAGTATCATGAGATCAACATCTGAGGCCAAGGATAACTCTTTGTTGCCATAACTTCCAAGGGCTAGAAGTGCAACACGCTCACCCGCCCGGGCTCGACTAAGCTCAGTCCTCAACCCCAACAGAAGAAAAAGTTGTCCAAGAAAACGATCCACCAGCTTCGTATAGTTATGGACAATTGATCCTCCGGAGAGTTTGGTAAGATCGCCTTGAATAATCTCTGTACGATCTCTCAGAAAATGGACTACGGCTTCATCACAAAACGCCGGCATGTCATATGGCGTCCCTGTCCTCTTCTCCTGTTCGGATTCTGATTGCCTTTTCCACTGGTAGGATAAAGATCTTCCCATCACCAATTTGTCCCGTATAGGCATTCTCTTTTATGGCCTCAACGACCCTGCCTGCCAGTTCTGCAGGTACGATAACCTCTATCTTCACCTTGGGAACGAAATCCACTACATATTCTGCCCCCCTATAGATTTCTTTGTGCCCTTTTTGCCTCCCAAACCCTTTAATTTCCGTTACGCTCATCCCACCAACACCCAGTTTCAATATCGCTTCTTTCACATCCTCCAGCTTGAATGGTTTAATAATGGCCTCAATCTTCCTCATGCGCTATCTGTCCTCCTTAATTATCCATATTGCTTTGGATTAATGTTATACTTCTTCACCTTATAACTGAATATCCGCTCTGTGGTCTGCAAGGTCTTGGCAGCTTGTCTCATGTTTCCACGGGTGCTCTTAAGTGCGTCAATGATTAAGTCCATCTCAAAACGTTCAACTGCTTCCTTGAGTGACTGGGTCTGGACGGTTCCGGTATCCCTCGCTGTGTGCAAAGTTGGCGGTAAGTGATAGGTATGGATCACCTGCTCTTCACAAAGAAGCACTGCCCTTTCCATACAATTCTCAAGTTCTCTCACATTGCCCGGCCAATGGTACTGCATAAGGGCATCGATGGCAGGGGTGGAAATCCTTCTTATGTCCTTTCTATACTCCTTGGCATATTTTTCCAATAGAGCAAATAAGGCTTTATAGGTGCTTGTTGTCATATCAGACTGTCTTGCCATAGGCCCAGTTGAGGCAGCCCTTTAGCCTAGCGCCTAGCGCCTAACGCCCCCTTGTTATGATACTCCTGCAAACTCATGACATCGAGCCGCCCTTCATTCAATGCCTTAATGGCAAGGGCCGTTGCCCTTGCACCGGCAAGGGTGGTGGTATATGGAATATTGAAAGTCAAGGCACTCCGCCTTATCTCGTAAGACTCGGCAATGGCCTTTTTGTCGCTGGTGGTGTTAATAACCAGGTTAATTTCCCCGTTCTTGATCATGTCCACTATGTTGGGCCTTCCCTCCCTTACCTTTTTGACCCTCTCGTTCCGAATCCCGTGGGCCAATAAGAAGGCCGATGTGCCTCTGGTTGCCACAATCTTAAAGCCCAGATCATAGAGCGTAAACGCAACCTCTAGAAGCCCCATCTTGTCTTCGTCTTTTACGCTTATGAACACAGTACCTGAGGGCGGAATATTCTGCCCTGCAGCAAGCTGTGACTTGGCAAAAGCCAGGGGGAAAGTTTTGTCGATGCCCATGACTTCGCCCGTGGATTTCATTTCTGGCCCTAGGATGGTGTCTACACCAGGGAAACGTGTAAATGGGAAAACCGATTCCTTAACGGATACGTGTGATGGTACGATCTCTTTGGTAAGCCCTAACTCATCGAGTGACATACCTATGATCACCTTGGTGGCGAGGCGCGCCAGAGGGACCCCCGTTGCCTTGCTAACAAAGGGTATGGTGCGCGAAGCCCTGGGGTTGACTTCCAACACATAGACCACACCGTTTTTCACTGCGTACTGGATATTCATTAGGCCAACCACGTTGAGTTCACGCGCAATGGCTCGGGTATGGCCCTTTATCTGCTCGATCACCTCAGGTTCGAGAGTAATGGGCGGCAGCACGCATGCACTATCCCCGCTGTGAATTCCTGCCTCCTCGATATGTTCCATTATTCCGCCAATTATGGTTCTTTTTCCATCTGATATGGCATCCACGTCAATTTCAGTGGCATCCTCCAGAAATCGATCAATGAGGACCGGCTTGCCTGGAGAGACATCCACTGCCGTCCTTATGTAATACTCCAGATCTGAGCGATCATATACAATCTCCATGGCCCTTCCACCCAGGACGAAGGAGGGTCTCACCATAACCGGGTAGCCTATCCTTTCTGCCACTACTATTGCCTCTTCTGCATTGGTAGCAATTCCGTTATCGGGTTGCAGGATACCAAGCTTTCGGAGCATCTCCTGGAAGCGATCTCTATCCTCCGCCCTGTCAATGCTATCAGGCGTTGTTCCCAGGATTCTTACCCCCGCCTTGGCCAAGGCCACGGATATGTTCAGAGGCGTTTGGCCTCCAAACTGTACGATTACTCCTTCTGGCCTCTCCTGTTCTATTATGTTGAGCACGTCTTCTCTCGCCAAAGGCTCAAAATAGAGCCTATCTGAGGTATCATAATCGGTGCTCACGGTCTCTGGGTTACTATTTACCATTATACTTTCTATACCCATCTCACGAAGGGCAAAAGAGGCCTGAACACAACAATAGTCAAACTCTATACCCTGGCCTATACGGTTGGGCCCGGCACCAAGGATTACAACCTTTCTCTTCTCAGAACTCCTTATCTCATTTTCCTGATCATATGTGGAATAATAATAGGGAGTGTATGCCTCAAACTCTGCAGCGCACGTGTCAACGAGCTTGTACACAGGCTCTACCCCCTTTTCTAACCTCGCTCTCCTAACCGTCTCCTCATCGCTGCCGAAAATTTGGGCAAGTTGCACATCTGAAAATCCGTATTCCTTTACCTGTTTCCACAAGTAAGGGTCCCATTGGCGAAACTCGATCCCCTTTTCGGCCATGTGTCGCAGCTCGGTTTCAACAGCATAAAGCCTTTGAATATGGTACAGGAACCATCTGTCTATCTTTGTCAACTCATAGATACGATCCAGTTCCATCCCCCTCCTGAAGGCCTCTCTAATGTAAAACACCCTTTTGGAGTTGGGGTTAATAAGGCCCTCTTCGATCTGCGCATCTTCAAGATCCATTTCTGGAGGGTGAGGATGATCTGAACCAAGGCCATAGCGAG
>CAZDVV010000143.1:0-5423 GCA_964508875.1 uncultured Desulfobacteraceae bacterium
GACCTCCTTTGTCTTTCTTTGTTTGCTCATCTATTTCTTCAAGCAGTGCCCTGTCCTTTTCTCCCTTTCCCACCTGTAACTCCAGGTCCTTATATGGGACTCCGTATTTCCTGAAGCACAGGGCATCAGCATACTTGGTGTATGCCTTGAAGATGGCAATTTCTGCAACTCCAACCCTATCCTGCTCTCCCGTACCAATGCCTACTGTGACCCCATCTTTTACATAGATGACCGAGTTGGAGGTGATACCTTGCTCCACCTGCCAACCAAAAAGCATGTCAGCCAGCTCCTTTCCAGTGGGCTCTCTCTCGATAACGTATGTCTTTCCCTGATATTCTGTCTTTGCAAGGGTAAAATCATCAGCGGTTCGGATGCGGTTTAGAGGAGACTGCTGCACAATGATGCCCCCGTCTATGAGGCTCTTGAAGTCTACAAAACGCAAGGCAGCATACTCTGATAGCCTGTCCATTTTAGGGACCCGGATTATCCTGAGGTTGGGCCTTTGACCCAGGATGTCCACTGTACCTTCTTCATATTCAGGGGCGGCCACCACCTCCAAGTAGTTCTGGGATACCAGTTCTGCCGTGTCTTTATCCATCGGTTGGTTAAATAAGGCACATCCCCCAAAGGCAGCAATGCGATCTGCCATATTGGCCTTATCATATGCCTCAGCCAATGTGCTACCATATGCCACGCCACATGGGTTGTTATGCTTGACAATGACAACTGCGGGTCTTTTCTCCAGATACCTCATGATATTGAGGGCATTGTCCACGTCAGTAAGATTGATTTTGCCGGGATGTTTGCCACTCTGAATCATGTCTTCCTCAGTAAGGGAAGACACAAGCCCCATGCCGGGTGAAATGAACTGGCACTGGCCAAGGACGAGGTTACCATTAACAAGTTCATAAAGGGCGGCCTCTTGCCCTGGGTTTTCACCATAGCGAAGTCCCTTTTCTATTAGCTCACCTGTCTTATCATCCCTAATTTTCCAGGAGCGCTTTCTGTAAACCAGTACCTGATCCCCAAAGGATATTTTCATCTCAGCGGGAAAGTGGTCATCCATTACTGTCCTGTACATCTTTTTCAGGTCATCGACCATAGTATCCTCCAAATTGTCTAATTATTTGTCCTGCGCCTTGGGCCTTGACTTTCAGAGGCGCGGTGTCCAGGGAAACACCACATCAAATATTCTAGGTCCCGGGCGGAAGACGTTAGGTTCAAAGTAGGGGCTTTAAGAGGTTTTTCCTTTCAAACCTTAGACCTCCTGGCCCGTACCTGTTTTGTGTTTTTCAATATATGCGTAGGCGTTGTGGTTATGGATTGATTCAAAATTTTCAGATTCCACTGCAAACCAGGTAATGTTGGGGTCCTGATTGAGCTTCAAAGCAATCTCTCTCACTATGTCTTCCACAAATCGCGGATTCTGATAGGCCTTCTCAGTAACATATTTTTCATCTTCCCTTTTAAGTACAGAGTACACGTCACAAGATGCTGATTCTTCCACAAGCCGTATTAGATCTTCGAGCCATACGAATTTCTTGAATCGAACCTGGAGCCTTACCTCCCCCCTCTGATTATGAGCCCCAAAGTCACTTATCTCTTTGGAACAGGGACAAAGAGTGCATATGGGAACAAAAATCATAGCGATCAAGTCGCTTCCTTTACTGTTAAGGGACCCTTTGAAGCTGCACTTGTACTCCATCAGTCCTTCGGTGCCGGTGACTGGAGCTGACTTGTTAATGAAATAGGGAAAGGTTATTTCCATGTGGGCGCTTTCGGCATTCAGCCTCTTTTTCATCTCCTCGAGGATATCTGAGAAGTTTTGAATGGAGATTCGACGGTTGTACTCATTCAATATCTCCACAAATCGGCTCATATGAGTTCCCTTATATGTTCTAGGGAGATTCACATACATGTTGATTTCTGCCACAGTCTGTTGTTCACCCATGTCCTTGTCACGAACAGTAATAGGGTACCGGATGCCCTTGACGCCTACTTGGTCGATGTCTATGTTTCTATCATCCTTATGATTTTGAATGTCCTCCATAGGTTCCTCGCATGTGAAAAAATGTACCTTTCAAGTAGCCGATTTGACGGGGAAAGTCAACAGAATCCCTCCCAACGGCCAAATGCATTTGGCGTTGCTAAAGGGCTTGAATAGAGGAAAAAAACTTCATGAATTGCTTTGATCGGCGCTATATGCTGATTATTTTCCTATTTTTTGTTTTTTCTGATACGATGATCCGTGGACAGGCCACTGAATGGAAAGGGCAAAGAAATGGCCGAAAAGACCCCAAACAGGTTTATATCGGAAAAAAGCCCTTACCTGCTTCAACATGCCTACAATCCTGTGGACTGGTATCCGTGGGGAGAAGAGGTCTTTGAGAAGGCAAGGAAAGAGAACAAGCCCATTTTTTTGTCCATAGGGTATTCCACCTGCCACTGGTGTCACGTAATGGAGAAGGAGTCCTTTTCTGGGTTCCATCCCCACATGGTGGTCCTCTTGAGACCAATGGGTAAAGGTGGAGGAAGCCTTATTGATTCTATTGCAAGTTTTTTGAGTAATTATGGGCCTGTAAAAGATAAGATTACTGCATATCTTTGTGAGGGCTTTGCTTGCGTACCCCCACCACTGAGCCTGATGACCTCAATAGGATGCTGGCTGGAAAGGGGAACTAAAGAGGCTCGAATAAATACGAGCAGGGAGATTATCTGATGGAATACGTGAAAAACAGGGCAGTGAGGAGAGCCATACTGCTAGTAAGTGTAGTGGTGTGGATGGTAGTCCCATTTAAATCGCTGGCTGAGCGTCCTTTCCCTAGGCCCATTGGGCTTGTTAATGACTTTGCAAATGTGATTCCCCCCTCCTATGAGGCAAAGATAAAGGCCATCACGGCAGAATTGCTCCAAAAGACAGGGGTTCCAGTGGTAGTTGTAACCATGCCGGACATTGGAGGCGCTGAGTACAATGATTATGTCAATCGCCTTTACAGTGCATGGGGGATAGGCAAGAAGGGTGAGGACAAAGGGGTTTTGATATTTGTTACCATTAAAGAGCGTAAGATGCGGATAGAGACTGGCTATGGTGTTGAGGGTATCCTGCCAGATGGCCTTGTGGGAGAGATAAGGGACAAGTACATGATCCCCTTTTTCAAAAAGAATGAATTTGGACCTGGGCTTTTAAACGGCACCACAGCAGTAGCAAGCATTATAGCCAAGAGCGAAGGTGTGACACTCACCGGTAACCTAGGTCTTCAAAGACCGTCCAGGCGCACTTCAAAGGGCTTATCCATATTTCCTCTGATCATAATTTTCTTGGTAATTATGTTCGTCTCACGGCGAAGAGGTGGCTCATGGCTTCTCTTCTTACCTTTCTTTATGGGAGGAGGATTTGGGGGCAGGCCCGGTGGTAGTGGAGGATTCGGTAGTTTTGGCGGGGGATTTGGTGGTTTTGGTGGCGGCATGAGTGGTGGGGGAGGAGCAGGAGGAAGTTTCTAGAAAGGAGGCATTATGGCTAAGGGTCCAAAGGAACCAAAAGAGGTTTTTCCTGAGATAATCTCCGATTGCAGGGAGCTCTTCGGTGATGATCTTATAAGCATCATACTTTATGGGAGCGCTGCAGAGGGGCATTACAGGCCAGGGAAGTCGGATATTAACTTTTTGATAGTACTCACAGACAATGGGATTGACCACTTGGACCGCGCCTTTGGGAAGATCAGAAAATGGAGAAGGAAAAGGGTGGCCACCCCTCTTTTTTTGACAGAGGGCTACATCCTTAGTTCAGTGGATGTGTACCCCATAGAATACCTAAATTTTCAGCGTCACCATCAGGTCATTTATGGAAAGGATGTTCTTGAAGGGCTGGTTGTAGAGAGAAAAATGCTACGTCTCCAATGTGAGAGGGAGGTAAAAGGAAAGCTCCTCCTGTTGAGGCGAACTTTTTTGGAAACTGAGGGTAAAGCCCGAGCGCTAAGAGAGGTCATTGGCTTCTCATTGCCCTTCTTCATGGCAATATTTGAAGCGCTTCTGTTTCTGATGGGACATAAGGAGCCAACCGATCGCAGGCTGAAGGTCAAACTGGTATGTGAGAACTTCGGGCTAGATCACGATATATTCAATACCCTGCTGGATTTAAAAGAAGACAGGCTAAGCGTTGGGGATGATGAACTGAGAGAGTTATTTAAGAAATATCTAAAGCAGGCTAGAGAGCTGGCCATAAAGGTTGATGAGATGGAGGTATGAGATGGGAAAAGGACAAAAGACATTGCTTACAATAATTGGTCTTCTGGTTGTACTTGTGTTGATTCCATTTCTCTATGTAAAGAGCACGTACAATACGCTGGTGAGGATGGACGAGCAGGTAAAGGCCGCATGGGCACAAGTGGAGAATCAGCTCCAACGACGATACGACCTGATACCCAACTATGTTGAAACGGTTAAGGGCTATGCCAAACATGAAAAAGAGGTTTTCATTAAGGTCACTGAGGCTCGATCAAAGGTCGCAGGGGCCACGAGTATCCCGGATAAGATCAGGGCCAACAATGAGCTGTCCGCAGCGCTTTCTCGTTTGCTGGTGGTTGTGGAAAGATATCCGGACCTAAAGGCCAATCAGAATTTTATTCGCCTTCAGGATGAACTTGCGGGCACAGAGAACAGGATTGCCGTAGAACGACGCCGGTTCAACGAGGCGGTGCGGGCTTATAATACAAAGATACGTTCTTTCCCCACGAATATCATTGCATCCATGTTTGGCTTCAAGCCTGCCACATTTTTCCAGGTTCCAAAAGAAAAGCAGGAGGCCCCGAAGGTCAAGTTTGATTAGAATGCGGGTGATAAAATCGGACTGCTTTGTTACCATTTGGGAGCAGGGGAACAGCATATTCCCTCCCTGCCTGACTGCCCGTCGGGCAGGCAGGCGCTACGCTCCCTTCGCCATCCATGGCTTTGGTCACTGCGGATTTTGTCTCTTTCGCTGTCCTGCTCAAGAGCCAAACTGGGGACCCACCGAAGGTGGGGAGTCGTTAGCGAAGCGTACCGACAAAATACGCCGCTTCCCTGCCCGCCGAAGCGTCGGCGCAGGCGGGGGGAACATCCCGTTCCCCTGCTCGTCCATGGAATCGGGTTTTGGGGCTTGATGTGTTACAAGACAAATGAAAAGACCTGTTGAAATACCTATAGACGGCACCTTGGACCTTCATACGTTCAGGCCAAAAGAGGTGGCCTCCCTGGTGAGGGAGTACATAGAAGTGTGTTTGGACAAGGGGATCTACGAGATCAGGATAATTCACGGAAAGGGTAAGGGGGTGCTTCGTAGCACAGTACATCACATACTGGAAGAACACCCGATGGTGGTTGGGTTCCACGATGCCCATGACTGGGCTGGGTGGGGGGCCACGGTGGTGTATCTGAGAAAAGTGGGG
>CAZDVV010000144.1:0-5346 GCA_964508875.1 uncultured Desulfobacteraceae bacterium
CACATCTTAGGAATCTGCGTACTCTTACCAGAGCCAGTTTCTCCGCATATTATCACCACCTGGTTTGTCTTTAGAGCACTGATGATTTCGTCTTTCTTTGAAACAATGGGGAGGTTATCTGGATAGCGGACCTCTGGTTTATTTGAGTACCGAAGTGACCTGCATTCTACCGATTCTTTAAGAAGCTTTTCCAAGGGCTTTAATTGCTTAATTATTCTATGAGCAGGACTACTTTGGTTTTTTCCCTTTAAGATGCGTTTGAGCCTCTTCTCAACATACACTCGATCCCTGAGCATGGCCTGCCCTAGAAGAGTCCTGATGCGCGAAATGTATTCACCTATGTTCTCATTAACCTTCCGCACTTCTTTTCCGCAAGAAGTCATTTCCCGAATAAAAACCAATGTACTATTGGGGCAAGAGGATTTTTCTTCCTCTCCGAGCCTCCCGTTCTGGTCTCTTTTGTCATGCTATTTCACCATTAATACAGCCTATCTTCAAGCACACTCTTTCAGATTCCTCATTTCGGCGAACAAAAATTCGGAATGAGCATTCATCCCAGTGGCTTTTGATGCCAAAACTTACTTGTCTTCAGGAAGTGCAAATACGAGAGGAATACCAAGTAGGCCTAGAAACGAGCTAATGAAATAGGTATTTCTGAGGCCCACCAGATCACCCAGAAACCCAACCACCACAACGATTGCCGAGCGGGCAAGAAAAGAGATCATCATAAAAAATCCATTGGCAGCAGAGGGGCTCCCCTTTGCGTGTTCCTGCACAAGGGCTAACATCACCGGCGTGGTGGACAAAATACTGAGCCCCGTAAACATCAAGGCAATAAAACGCAGCCAACTGCGAAGCCATACAAAAAGAAAAAGCATAAAAGGTGCCGCCAATAGAGAGACCAACAAAACCTTTCTTCGCCCAAAATGATCGCTCAAGGAACCAGCACTCATCACACCAACCACCCCTGAAAATTCAAAAAGGGTTAATGCGGTACCTCCAAGCCAAAGATTCCCCGTTTCCTCCTTTATAAAAGTGGGCAGAAAGGCCGCCATAGAGGCATGCATAAACCCGCGAGCCACCAGGATACCTGCCAGTGGGAATAGAATGAATCTCATCTCGCGCCAGGTCTTACGGATGGATGTGTCTTCTGGGTTTTCTATAGTGATGGAGACATCCCTAAATTTTAAAAATAGCCAGACTGAGGCAGCTAGCCCCACGATCATCACAGGATAGAATCCTTCCAGGCCAAATACAGACACAGCCCCCACTGCAGCGAGCGGACCCAGGGTGCGGGCCAGTTCGCCCCCGGTCATAAAGTAACTCATTCCCTTGCCCTTCTTTTCTCCGGATAGTCTGGAAATCATAACTGGGGCAGGCACATGAAAAAGGGATACGCTTATACCTGCCACTATTAAGAGAATAAGTAGCACAGCATAGTTGGGCGCTATTCCGATAAGACTCATGGAGGCACCAGTAAGACCTGGAGCCAGAACAATAAATAGCCTGACGCTGACACGGTCTGCTATCTTCCCTATATAAGGGTTTAAGAGCGCCGGGATCTGCATCACCGTTGAAAGGAAGCCTGCCTCGGACAAAGACATGGAAAGCTTCTTGATCAAAAGAGGTAAAAGGGGGGCCAGGAAGCTTGAGTAAATGTCATGGAGAAAATGGGTAAAGGAAAGGGCAAGTATCAGTCCCCTCTTGTATTGGCCCGATGCTGATGATTGTTCTTTTATTTTCGTGGAGTTCGCGTTTTCGGAAATCATTGACAATTTTCTCTATTTCCCGGTCATCGTAAGGCTAAATTTAGCTTCACTACTACAAAACAAACAGCCTTTCAAACAAAAAGCATATATGGCCAAATGAAAATAAACCGCTTGATTAGCCATGCAAGCCTATGGTAGGTAAAAACTATTCATGCAATTTGCTACAGAGACACAGAAGAAAGGAGTATAATCCCGTGGCCAGTGTTAACAAAGTGATCCTTATTGGAAATCTCGGCGCAGATCCTGAACTTAGGTATACGCCTAGCGGCACGCCAGTCGCCACGTTCAGCCTTGCCACCAAGGAATACTGGACCAACAAAGAGGGGGGAAAGGAAGAGCGTACCGAGTGGCATAGGATAGTAGCTTGGGGAAGGCTGGGAGAAATATGCGGAGAGTACCTGCACAAGGGCAGACAAGTGTATGTTGAGGGGAGAATCCAGACGCGAGCATGGGAGGACAGAGACGGAAATAAGAGATATACTACTGAAATTGTTGCTCAGATCATGCAGATGTTAGGGCCAGGAGGGAAGAGAGAAGCTGCAGGGCCTACGGAAGAGTTTCCCGTTGATGAACCTCCTGATATCGCAGATGATGATATCCCATTCTAGGTCCAATCCAAGATCAGGTCTTTTCCTCTTCAGAATTCTTATCCTCTTTGGGGGCTGAAAGTTCTTCCTGGGCCTCTTGGGTGGCCTTCTTGAAGTTCTTTATCCCTTTACCGATCCCACTTCCTATCTCAGGAAGCTTCCCAGCCCCGAAAATGATGAGTATGATAATCAATATGATGATAAGCTCTGGCATTCCTATACCAAACATGGTTTCCCCCTTATCGGTCAATCCTCAAGTTCTTTGCTCAATTTTTGAAACTCCGGAGAATCCTTAAATGCCTTCAATGCCTCTTGATAATCAACCCATGCAGACCAGAGCTTACGCCAAGCCTCCTTTTGCCAGAACAACTCTGAGGTACCGTGGTTTGTGGAAATCCTTACAAAATCTTCAAACTCGGATCCACAGCTCTCGCACAGATTAAACCCATCATTGGATGAGAACAACGAGTGGGACACCTCCTGTTTGCTGAGATACCTTCCACACATACTGCATTTAAGGTTGCAAAATGCGCATTGTACCGCCCTACGAATAGACCTTATTTTATCCCGACAAAACTCAGCCTTTTTCTTATTCTCCTTTGTCTTTAGACGGTCACCAATGTGGAGGACTTTTGTCATCTCTGGCCAGCCCTGTAAAGGGTTAACAGTTCATTGCCATACAAAATTATCCTACCACCTGGTCAGGCGAGAGTCAAGAAAACCCCCTCTAATTAACCCTTCATAATTCTTTTTGCAGTGCTGCCCAGTTCTGCCAAATTGACTACAACAGTAATTCCGGCCTCTTGTAATGCCTTAATTTTGTCCTCTGCCCTTCCCTGCCCCCCTGAGATAATAGCTCCCGCATGCCCCATCCTTCTGCCAGGAGGAGCAGTTCGCCCCGCAATAAATGCCAGCACCGGTTTGGAGAATTCTTCTTTGATGTACTGGGCGGCCTCCTCTTCTGCACTCCCTCCTATCTCACCTATGAGCACCACGCCCTCTGTTTGAGGATCATCCTTGAAAAGCCTTAGGTGATCAATAAAATTAGTGCCTATAATGGGATCCCCACCTATACCAATGCACGTAGACTGACCCAGTCCAGCCTTTGTGAGCTGATCCACTACTTCATAAGTCAGAGTCCCACTACGGGAAATTACCCCTATGGAACCTTGTCTGTGTATAGGGCCGGGCATGATCCCAACCTTTGTCTTACCAGGCGAGATTATCCCGGGGCAATTAGGTCCTATGAGTACGCTTCCCTTTCGCTTGACATAATCTACCACTTTGACCATGTCCAGGACAGGAATGCCTTCAGTAATGCACACGATCAGTTTGATACCAGCAGCAGCAGCCTCCATTACCGCGTCAGGAGCAAAAGGTGCTGGCACAAATATGCACGATGCATTGGCTCCTTCCTTCTCCACTGCTTCTGCCACCCTGTTCATCACGGGGACTCCCTCAACCTTTTGGCCCCCCTTGCCAGGCGTCACTCCTGCCACAACCCTAGTTCCATAGGCAAGCATTTGTTGCGTGTGGAAGGTTCCTTCTCTGCCCGTTATTCCCTGAACGACAACCCTGCTATTCTCATCTACAAGAATACTCATTTGTCTTTGCTCCTACTCTTGTGTTTTCACTTCCTTTGCTACCAACTCGGCGGCCTCAGCCATATCCTTCGCCACCAAGAAGTCCAGATCTGATTCCTCCAAGATCTTTCTTCCTTCCTCCACATTGGTTCCTTCTAGTCTCACAATAAGTGGCACATTGATAGCGGTCTTTTTTGCGGCCTTAAGCACGCCACGAGCAAGTACATCGCAACGTAGTATTCCCCCAAATATATTGATCAATATGGCCTTGACCCTTTCATCCTTGAGAATGATCTCAAAACCCTTTGTGATCATCTCTTCACTTGCCCCACCGCCCACGTCCAAGAAGTTAGCAGGCTCGGCTCCTGCCAGTTTGATCAGGTCCATCGTGGCCATGGCTAGCCCCGCGCCGTTAACCATGGCGCCAATATTACCGTTGAGTCGAATGTAGTTTATGTTTGCTTCCTCGGCCATGAGTTCAAGAGGATCCTTCTCTCGAGGATCGTCGAGCTCTGCAAGATCTTTGTGGCGATAAAGGGCATTGTCGTCTATGCTCATCTTGGCATCAAGGGCAATGACACTGCCCTGTCTTGTCATCACAAGCGGATTTATCTCAAGCAAACTACAATCGTTAGCAACGAACAAATCATAGATCCTCTTCATGATGGTGCCCAATTCCTTTATTGCCGTACCAGGTGGTAAAGTTGAGAGTCTATATACAAGATTCCTGGTCTGATAGGGCATCCAGCCTGTTGCCGGGTCTACCGGCTCTTTGAAGATGAGCTCGGGCGATTGCTTCGCCACCTCTTCGATCTCCATACCCCCAGAGGGACTGAATATCATAGTGGGACAAGCAAGGTTTCTGTCCAGCGTCATCCCAAGATAAAACTCTTTGTCAATCTCCACTCCTTCCTCAAGCAGGAGCTGGTGCACAGTAACGCCCTCGGGGGTGGTCTGCGGGGTGACAAGGGATTTGCCAAGAAGACCCGCCACGGCGGACTCCGCCTCCTCCTTACTGTGGACGACCTTTACACCTCCGCCCCTGCCCCTGCCCCCTGCATGGACCTGGGCCTTCACAACCCACGGGGGGCCAGGTATTTCCTTGAGCGCAGTGGTTAACTGCTCCTGGGAGGTCAAAAGAAATCCTTTAGGAACTGGAATCCCTGCTTTCCTGAACAGTTCTTTCGCCTGGTATTCGTGTAGTTTCATGGAAAATCGCTCCTTGTAAGTCCTATTGACATTAGCACGCTTATTTATTCTCCAGGAACGCAATTGTCAACCCTTATTGGGGCACCAGCGGCTCTCAAGGCCTGGCTTGTAACCAGAGGACACAAAAAGGACAGACTTAAACCCAGATTATGCGCCAATCTTCATTCCACTCATAGGCTAAGGCCCTACACTATTTTC
>CAZDVV010000145.1:0-5321 GCA_964508875.1 uncultured Desulfobacteraceae bacterium
GTGCAGTTTACCTAATCTCAACGAGGCCAAGGCTTCCGGCCTATATTGAGACGGGTCAAATATTCCTCATAGTACCTTATTACCATATTTCTGAAGGCAACAGTCTCAGGAAAAGGAGGAATCCCGCCATATTGCTTTACCCGGCTGGGCCCGGCATTGTACGCTGCTAGAGCAAGGCTAATATCCCCCTTATACCTGTTTAGCATTCTTGTAAAGTATCTGTAACCATGCTTAATGGCCTTTTCCGCGTCAAGGCGGTCGTCTGCTTGCTGCCTCAAAAGATCCTTTTCGTACCTGTCGAAGAGTCTTTCACTCTTTGAAGCCAGCCTTACCGCCCTTTGCATATAAATCCAGGCCTTCCGGATCTTTTCACGGTCGCGCCCCCCCTTTACCTCTTTGATGAGGGCAAGGGCCTTTGATCTCCACTGCCTGGCCTTTTTCAGCAGTTCACCTGCATCACGAAGATATGAAGGAGCATATACAGTAGCCATTCCTAGCAGACGCGCTGTCCCCGGCATAATCTGGGTAAGTCCCACTGCCCCTACATCTGAGACTGCAGTGGGATCGAAATTTGACTCTCTTCTTATAAGTGCCATAAAAAGCACAGGATGTACTCTGTAGCGTGGACTGCTGATCTCGAGGTACAGTTGCTCCACAATTTCTGCATAGCCACGAAGCCTGGGTGGGAAAATCATTTTCCACACTGCCGGTTTAACCGAATCTGGACCAAGTAGAAACGAATCCAAGTCGTAGGTACTCAATACCTCTTTAGATGCCTTCTCTACAAACGAGTTGAATACTGAATTGACAAAGTCCACATTTGCCGGCGTCAGTGGTGGCTTTATATCCTTGCCTCCGTAAGTACGGTTATAAAAATCCGCCAGCGAATCCCGCAACTTATGTCGGTACTTGCTCAGACTACGGCCCAATTCTCTTTGCATAATGCTCTTGCATAACACCTCATCCAGACGCTGATCACTTGCCGGGTCCAGGCCCTTAAAGTAAGTAGAAAAAAGCCTCGTCGCCTCCGCCCTTTTTTCGTTATATGATGTTGCCAGCGAAAGCAACTTATCAATGTCTTTGCCACTGCGCTTATCAGCGCCCTTTTTCTTGAGCTGCTCTACTATCTTGTCATAGGTCTCATCGGCCTGGGCCATCAACTTCACGGCACGATTGTAGTCTTTAGTTATCGTAGTCTTAAAACCAAGATCACTTCCCACCTCAGGTCTTACGCGTAGCGGACCTGCCTCACCTTTGTATGTGTCTTCCTGAAGACTCTTCTCAATGGCATCGCGATTGTATTGAGCAATAATGCCGCTCAGGAGTAAGAGGCCCTTTTTTGTTCCCGCCCAAGATGATCCAATGTTTATTGAAACAGATAAGGAGACAAGGGCTGCTATAAGCAAGCTAAGGGCTTTTCTCATTGAGATCTCCAAGAAACACGAGCGTGGCAGTGATATTCAGGCTGGCCTGACAGAAGGCCACTGTAGCAAAAAAACCTCTGTTGTTGAAGTGAGGATTGCTTGATTTCCGCTCCTATTTCCTGTTACAAGGGATTGATAATTTGCAAGCCTCTGGGCGCTAATTTCTATGGCCTTAGCTTTTATACTACCAGGGCCAAGCAGTATGAGTCGACTCATAACTTTAGATCACTCATAACTCTAGATCACTTGTAACTCTAGATCACTCATAACTAATATGGAATTCTTTCGAGACATTGCTAGGCTGCTTATCCCACTGATCATCATAATGGATCCCTTTGGAAATCTTCCTTTCTTTCTGATGTTTACTGCCAGTAAGCCTGTCAAAGAACGGAATCGAATAGCCGCAGTCTCCACTTCCACAGCTGCCCTTATACTTCTGTTCTTCGCCTTAACAGGTAACCTGGTCTTAAACTTTTTTCATATCAGTCTTGCCGCATTCCAACTTGCCGGTGGATTCATATTTTTTATCTACTCTCTTCAAATGCTCGCCCTCATACCAAGTGGATTAAAGACAAGTGATGAAGAAGAGCATGAGGCCATATCCAAGGACAGCGTTGCCCTCGTGCCCCTTGCTACCCCCTTTCTGGCGGGACCTGGAGCAATTACTGCAGTTCTTGTGTGGAGGGATCAGGCCGGCACAATGCCAGATGTTCTTCCATTCTTGATCGCGATTCCTGTAGCATGCCTGGTTGTCTATCTCGTTTTTCGTTTTGGTCAACAGATAAGCCGCTTACTTGGAGTCGGAGGCATCAGGGTGCTAACAAGGTTGATGGGACTACTCCTCTCAGTCATTGCCGCCCAGTTCATAGTAGAGGGCCTGCGCCAAATCTTCTAGCTGTTGCTCCACAGTTGACATCCAACCGAGCGTTCTTAATTTTAATTAGCCTGCCTAAACATGGCGTGATTAAAGGTGATTAAGCTTTCATTTTAGCTGTTAAGTTGGTGTATGCCCAGGTAGTTAGGCTGAAAGGGGTCAGGTTGAAGGGAATTAGACTGAAGGGGTTTAGGCTGAAGGGGTCAGAATGAAGGCGTTGGGAATTCAGGTTATGCCTTATTCTGTTTCTTGCTAGCACTGTTCAGCCTTCAGTCTACGGCCTCGAATACTTCCTTGAGTTGGCCCCAAGAGCCGGACATTAATTGATCACGGCTGGTACAGTACCACTTGAATATTGTAGATAAGGAGGAATCAACATATGCGATTGGATAAATTCACACTGAAGGCACAAGAGGCTATTCAGGCCTCTCAACAGATAGCCGAGCGTTTTGGCAATCAGCAAATTGAGCCTGAACACATCGTGAGAGCCATATTGGACCAGAAAGAGGGTGTTATCCCCCCTCTGTTGGCAAAAATCGGGGCAAATCAGGCCCAGCTAATAGAGGCCTTTGAGGCGGCCATTGACAAGTTCCCCAAGGTCTCTGGTGCTGCCATGGGGCAGCTTTATATCTCTTCCCGCACAAAGAATGTGCTCGACAGGGCATTTGCCGAAGCCGAGCAGATGAAGGATGAATACGTAAGCCTCGAGCACATTCTTTTGGCGGTGACAGAGGAGAAGGAGGGGGAGGCTGCCCGCATTCTTGCCCAAGCAGGGATTACAAGGGATACCATTTTAAAGGCCCTGGTTGACATTCGTGGGGGCCAGCGTATCACAGACCAGAACCCAGAGGACAAATATCAGGCCCTGGAGCGGTTTAGTAAGGACTTGACCGCCCTGGCTGCCAAAGGGGAACTGGATCCTGTTATAGGAAGGGACGAAGAAATTCGCAGGGTAATTCAGGTCTTATCTCGTAGGACAAAGAACAATCCGGTGCTCATAGGTGAGCCTGGTGTTGGTAAAACCGCCATTGTGGAAGGCCTTGCCCAAAGGATTGTTCAGGGTGATGTACCCGAGACCCTGAAAGAAAAGAGGCTTGTGGCACTGGATATGGGCGCCCTTATTGCAGGGGCAAAATATCGCGGTGAGTTTGAGGACAGGCTGAAGGCGGTTATCAAAGAGATAACAGACTCCCACGGTCAGATAGTTCTTTTCATAGATGAGATGCACACCCTGGTAGGTGCAGGGGCCGCTGAGGGGGCTGTGGATGCATCCAATATGCTGAAACCTGCCCTTGCAAGAGGAGAGCTCAGGTGTATAGGTGCCACCACTATCAAGGAGTACCGAAAATATATCGAAAAGGATGCAGCCCTTGAGCGCAGGTTCCAGCCAGTCTTGGTGGAAGAGCCCACTGTTGAGGACACCATATCCATACTCAGGGGCCTCAAAGAGAAATATGAGGTGCACCACGGTGTCCGTATCAAAGACTCCGCAATAGTGGCTGCGGCAACCCTTTCCCATCGTTACATAACCGATAGGTTCCTACCTGACAAGGCCATCGACCTCATTGATGAGGCCACTTCCAGGCTAAGGATAGAAATTGACAGCATGCCTGCAGAGATTGATGATCTGCACCGGCGGATCACCCAGCTGGAAATCGAAAGAGAGGCACTCAAAAAGGAGAAGGATCCAGCCTCAAAGGATCGGTTGGCAAAATTGGAGCAGGAATTGGCTGAGCTTTCCTCTCAACGTGAGGAAATGATTGAGCATTGGAAAAGGGAAAAGGAAGTCATTACCAGAATAAGGGAGATTAAGGAACAACTAGAGGCCACCAGATCAGAGGCCCAGATTGCAGAGCGTGAGGGAGACCTCACCAAGGCGGCGGAGCTCAAGTATGGAAAGCTCATTGAACTTGAAAAGGCATTGGAACAAGAAAACAAGAAACTCGCAGATCTCCAGAAAGACCGCAAGATGTTGAAGGAAGAGGTAGATGCCGAAGACATAGCCGAAGTGGTCGCCAAATGGACAGGTATTCCCGTGGCAAAGCTCATGGAAGGAGAAAAGGAAAAGCTCCTCCACATGGAAGAGAGGCTGGCCCAGAGGGTCGTTGGGCAGGAAAAGGCACTGGTAGCTGTCTCCAATGCAGTAAGGAGAGCCAGATCAGGCTTGCAGGATCCCAATCGTCCCATAGGTTCGTTCATATTCCTTGGCCCCACAGGTGTGGGCAAAACAGAGCTTGCAAGGGCCCTGGCCGAGTTTCTTTTCGATGACGAGAAATATCTAATTCGGGTGGATATGTCTGAGTATATGGAAAAACACTCAGTGGCCCGATTGATAGGTGCCCCGCCCGGCTATGTGGGCTATGAGGAGGGTGGATACCTCACCGAGGCTGTGAGGCGCCATCCGTACTCGGTCATCCTCTTTGACGAAATTGAAAAGGCACATCCTGATGTATTCAATGCCCTGCTGCAGATCCTTGACGATGGTCGACTCACCGATGGAAAAGGCAGAACAGTGGATTTCAAAAACACTGTTTTGATCATGACCTCTAATGTGGGTAGTCAATGGATTCAGGACCTGGCAGGAAAGGATGAGGCCGAAATGGAGCGGCGGGTGATGGAGGCCCTGAGGGCCACGTTTAAGCCTGAATTCCTCAACCGTATAGATGAGATCATCATCTTCAACTCACTTGGTCCTGAAGAGATCAAGAAAATTGTGGACATACAGATAGGGCTCCTGGCCAAAAGGCTTGAGCCTCAAAAAATAACTATCGAGCTGACACCAGCCGCCAAAGATCTGCTGGCCAAGACAGGGTTTGACCCAGTATATGGTGCTAGGCCCTTAAAAAGAACGATACAGCACCTCATCCAAGACCCCCTTGCCACCAAGATCCTGGAAGGCTCCATTAAAGAGGGGGATCACGTGGTGATTGATTCCAAGGATGGGGAGATAGTTTTTAGGTAAGCCCGGTTTATGAGTGAGCTGGAGTGAGCTAAGGTTGTGAATGAGCTGGAGTGACAAAAGA
>CAZDVV010000146.1:0-5257 GCA_964508875.1 uncultured Desulfobacteraceae bacterium
GCCTATGTCGCAATTGATCTGCCAGAATCTTCGTGCTATCGTAACCAAACTGCAAGAATATGCAATGAAAAAGGACTGGAACAGATGCAGCTATGGCGCTTACTTGATACACCACCCATGACAGCAGCAGAGAACATGGCCTTGGATGATACGCTGGTAGAGCTGCGAGGGGAGGGCAGGACGCCCAATACAATCCATTTCCTTCAATTCTCGCCCAGGGCGGTATTGGTGGGTTTCCACCAGGCTGTTGCAGAAGAGATCCGTGTGGAATATTGCAGGGAACATGGAATCGAGATCAACCGACGGATAACAGGTGGAGGTGCAATATTTTTTGATGAGAGTCAATTGGGCTGGGAGGTTATTTGTGGCAAAGAGTTCTTCAATATTAACGTTCCTAACGACAGGCTGTTCAGGATTCTTTGTGAACCAGTAGTAACGGCCCTGAAATACCTGGGGGTCGAGTCTTCCTTCAGGCCAAGGAATGATATTGAAGTAAACGGCAGAAAGATCTCTGGTACAGGGGGAACAGAATCTGAAGGTGCTTTCCTTTTTCAGGGCACCATGCTTACGGATTTTGACGTGGATACCATGCTACGAAGCCTCCGGATTCCTGTCGAGAAACTCAAGGCCAAGGAGATTGATTCTGTTAAGGAAAGGGTCACGTGCCTCAAGTGGGAACTAGGGTATTGCCCGCCCATTGAGGAAATTAAGAAGGGCATAATAAAGGGGTTTGAAGAACATCTGAATATACGGCTGGAACCCGGGTGGTTGACTCAAGAGGAAGAGAGAGTTTTTCGGGAAAAACTGGGCTTCTATCGCTCGAATGACTGGATTAATATGGTTAATCCCAAATACCAGGTGCACGATGTTGTTCAAGCCGCATACAAGAGTGAAGCAGGCTTGGTAAGATTCACCTTCGTCGTAAATCTTAGCCGCATGCGAATAAAGGATATTTACATAACCGGAGATTTCTTATCCTTTCCCAGCAGGGCCCTATTTGACATGGAATCAGCCTTGAGGGGAGGGCCAATGACGCGCCAGTTCTTACACGAAACTATAACCGGTTTTTTTCAAAAAGAGAAGATTACGGTACCTGGAATGACTTGCCAGGATTTCCTCAAACCTGTTGACCTTGCCCTTGAAAAGATAGCCATATCAAAATATGGGATACCCCTTGAATACTGCAATCTCATATCCGTGACTAACGGGACATTTGAAGAAGTAATGCAAAGGAAGCCTTCCGTGTTGCTTTTGCCTTATTGTTCAAAGGATTTGGGTTGTGACCTTCGCTATAAGAAGGGCTGTAGGGTATGCGGAGGCTGCTCGATCGGTGCTGCCTGGGCCATGGGAAGGATCCAGCACATGAAGGTCATCTGCATAACGAGCTTTGAAGATCTTATGGAACAGCTGGAAAAGATGAAGGCCGCTGGAGTGTCAGCATATATTGGCTGCTGTTGCCAACCATTTTTTACCAAGCACGTGGACGATTTCGAAAGGGCTGGAATCCCCGGTATCCTGATAGATATTGATAGTACCACGTGCTATGAGCTTGATCAGGCAAAGGAAGCCTATGCAGGAAACTTTGCAAGTCAAACAAATGTAAACCTTGACCTCCTTGATATGGTACTCAATGCGAAGGTGGCGTAGTGATACGAAAATATGACGTTTTAGTCGTGGGGGCTGGACCCGCAGGGAGTGCTGCAGCACATGTTGCAGCCACCATGGGCGCAAAGGTTTTGGTGGTGGACCGACGCCAAACGATTGGTGTGCCTGTACGTTGCGCTGAATACATTCCGAGAAGACTGCTGGGAGAATTACCTTTTGGCGAGCGAAGTTTTATCAGTCAAGCTGTGGACCGAATGATAACATTTCTCCCCAATGGAGATACTAAGGAAACCAAGGCCCCGGGAGTGATGATCCAGCGGGATCGATTTGATCAACTGTTGGCGGATGCTGCGAGGGAGGCAGGTGCGGAGGTACGAACAGGGCTGAGAGCCCTTGGAATACAAGATGGAGCTGTAGTTCTAAGACAGTCCGATGGCTGTTACTCAAAGGTTCGGGCAGCAGTGATTGTAGGGGCTGATGGTCCCCATTCTACAGTGGGCAGATGGATTGGCATTCGTGCCCAAAGGCTCATGGCTGCAATACAGGTGCAGGTAAACCTTATCAGACCCATTGGCCATACAGAGGTCTACTTTCATCCCAGAATATATGGGGGATATGGATGGCTTTTTCCCAAAGGTGAGCTGGCAAATGTGGGGATAGGTGTTGTTCGAAAGACAAGCCATGATGGATTAATGGAGACTTTGGAGTGGTTTGTTGAGCGACTAAGGCAGGAGGGGAAAATAAAAGGCGGATTCAAGAAATTGACATCTGGGTGGATTCCAGTGGCGCCAGTTGGGGCTGCTGTAAGGAATAACGTCCTGCTAGTGGGCGATGCGGCCGGCCAGTGTCATCCTATTACAGGCTCGGGTGTTCCTCAGGCTGTGATATGCGGTAAGATGGCAGGGCATGCCGCGGCCCTGGCAGCTATGGAAGGAAATTTGGAACGGTTGGAAGAGTATGAAACCCAATGGCAGGATGACTATGGCGACAGCCTAAGGTGGGCTTATGAGCGCAGGAAGATTCTTGAGTCAAGCTGGGACCGTCTTGGCGAACTCTTGCCTTACTGCTGGGTAGCATATAGAGAGTACTATGGACCAATTGGCAGTCAAACTTAGGGAGGCAAGAGAGACCTCGTGGGCGCATTTAGGAAGAAAGATAACTTTTTTTCTCCCAGGCATGTTTTCCTATAATGGACTACGGGGCTTTTATCCAGCGGTATCCATAACAGGTACCCAGTGCGCCCTTCAGTGTGACCATTGTAAAGCCAAGATCTTGGAGCCAATGCCAAGTGCGACAAAGCCCACTGTTTTGGTGGAAAAATGTAAAGCTTTGGCAGACAAGGGTTGCCTTGGGATATTGATAAGCGGCGGGTGCGATGCTTACGGAAGGCTGCCATGGAAAAAATTTTTTCCTGCCATTCGTAAGATCAAGAAGGACACAGCGCTTTACATATCAATTCATTGTGGTCTGCTTGACAAGGATACGGCTTTAGCACTGAAGGATGCTGGGGTGGACCAGGCACTACTAGACGTGATCGGTGACAATGAGACTTACCAGGCGATTTATCACGTGCCTTTTGGGATTTCCGCCATACTGGATACCATGGAAGCACTTAATCATGCCTCCCTTCCCATGGTACCACATGTGATTTGTGGGCTTTATTACGGGCAGATGCGAAGCGAGAGCGAGGCCCTAAAGATGATTTGTCATTTTGACATTGAGCAATTGGTAATTGTAGCGCTCATGGCTATACGTGGTACACCAGCAGGGCGGGCGAAGGGCCCCACTGCAGAGGAAGTGGCACATATTATTATAAAGGCTAGAGAATTGATGCCCTGGGTTCGGACCAGTTTTGGGTGTGCACGGGAAAGGGGAAACGAGCAGATGGAACTTTATGCCATTGATGCAGGAGTAAATAGAATGGCGCTACCATCGGATGCTGCCATTGAGAGGGCCATGGACTACGGACTTGATATTCGTTATCAGCGAACCTGTTGCTCTGTAAGTGCTGACTTTTCAAAAAAAACTTGGTGAGGAACGATAGGATGAGTCAATCAAGCACCAGAGAGGAATCTCCTGAGTATTTGAGGATGAGCTTGGCTGCTGCCATGACATTGGGCTTTAAAAAGGGTCTGTTTTACCGTGGGGCCAGGTTGTATTGTATTAACTTGCTATTGACTTATGATGATGGCTGCCTGGCAAGGTGTGCGTATTGCGGGCTTTCAAGCAAACGGCCAGGTACGTATAGTGACAAAAGTTTTATCCGGGTTACCTGGCCTACATATCCTCTTGAAGAAATCATAACACGGATAAGAGAACGGCAAAACGGTATTAAAAGGATCTGTATTTCAATGGTTACACGCAAAAGGGCAGTTCGACACACGATAGATGTGTGTCGTGCACTGAGGTCGTCATTTGATGTGCCTGTTTCACTGTTGATTTCTCCGACTGTGCTAAAAAGAGAAGATCTTCTTGCGTTCAAGGCTGCAGATGCTGACAAAATTGGGGTAGCCATTGACTTGGCCACACAAGAACTTTTTGACAAGTACAGGGGCAAAGGGGTCCGGGGACCTCATAGGTGGGAGCGCTACTGGAGATGCCTTGAAGATTCCATTGAAATATTCGGCGAAGGTAACGCCGGATCCCATTTCATGGTGGGAATGGGCGAGACAGAAGAACAGATGGCCCTAGCCATACAAAAAGTGAGAGACATGGGTGGAACAACGCATTTGTTTTCATTTTTCCCGGAGCCAGACTCTGCAATGGGTGATGTGCCACCCCCCCCCATTGATCAATACAGGCGCATCCAGATTGCTCGATATCTGATAGATAACGATATTTCTGATTGCTCCCGGTTTACCTTTGATATCGATGGCCGCATTGTGGGTTTTGGTCTAAATCGGGTTGAATTGGACGAGATCATTGACTCAGGCGAGCCATTCCGCACTAGTGGTTGCGAGGGATATGATGGCCAGGTGGCGTGCAACCGTCCGTATGCCAATTCTAGGCCAGGGCCAGACATTCGGAATTTCCCGTTCCCTCCATCTAACCAGGACATACAAAGGATCCGCAGGCAAATGGGTCTGCCAAGCTCCCGAGAGTGCGTACAGGCAAGGAACCTAGGGCGTATAGTTTGATGAGGTCAATGTGAATGAAAAGTCCCCGGACGGGCTCAGCCGTACGGGGACATTTTTGGGGAAAAGAGGTAAGGTTCTTCCTTTACTTGGCCTTTGGGACCACCTCAGGGGGATTGGTGGTGTTGCCAATAGCATTAGGATAATATGTATGTTTGTGAACAGGCTTTCCTGTTTTGAGTGCTTCTAGTGCTTCTTTCATAAATGCGTTGAATTTAGGTTTCATATCATATGCACCATGCCACCAAGCATAATCTGGCCCGGCCATAGCAGCACCCATCCTTTTCCTTCTTCCTTCATGATGCCATAATTCATAGAAGTTGAGTTCAGGATCTTCATCAAAGAATTTGGATTTATCCATGAGGCCCTTGGCATATAGCTCCTGGAGCACCTTTTTGGCAGGTTTAAAGTAATTGTCGTTGTATTCCTGTACATTTTTGTCTAGCTGAGCGTAATGATTTATCACCCATTGCTTGCTATGGCATTGCATACAGATGGCCTGCATTTTTTCCCTTTCC
>CAZDVV010000147.1:0-5256 GCA_964508875.1 uncultured Desulfobacteraceae bacterium
AGACCATAGAAGGAATGAAGGCCGCCTTAAAGGGCAAGGAAAAGTTTTTTGACCTGAACCAAAAGGGAATTGAGCGGGGATTTGCCTTTATTTCCAGTGGCAGGTAGTGGACTAGGGCCTTTCTATTTATCTCCTGCCAACTTGTGCACTATCTTCTTATAGTAGATTTCTGTTTCCTCCAGTAGTGGAGATTTCTTTCCCATCATATTCAGCTTCATGATCTTGAAGTTTATCCTCTTTATTAACCGGTACTTTTCCTTTTCATCCGGGATGCTATCCAGCATGTCTTCCATCTGCCGAATCTCTTTCTTGAGCTGTAGCTCGGGCGGGAGGCAGTCGGCATTCTTCAAAATCTTATAAGCAAGACGCAAATCTTCGGGCACATGGCTATCGTCTTCCAATTGAAGGGGCCTGCCCTTCCCAGGGAGATTGTCAAATAAGCCTTGTTCCTGGGCCTTTTGAATCCTCTCTTCAACTATCTTTTGGAAACACCACATGGGTCTCACAGTCCATCCATATTCATCCAAGGACATGAATTTTCCTATTCAATACCATAGGGTGGCCCCAAGTTCCAGCAAAAGAGACACTCAGGGTATATGACCAGCAAGCCCATCCCTATGGTTGCTGGCCCAATTGCTTTGATTGTTTCTTCAAAAAGGCAATTTATGTTGCGAGATGCAATAGCTGCTCTCTTGCCTTCGTTTCGTCCACAAAGTAGAGAAGACCGCACCTGCTATGAATAGCAGGCATATGGACCCAAGGCTCCAACGTGTGGCCAGTTGCCCAAATCCTGCTTTTAAGGGGTTTCCCATCTGGCGCCCTGCCCTTCTTGGCTCTGGTACCCAGAACAGGAGAAAAAGACTAAGCACCCCCCACCACAGCGCAACTGAAACAAAGGAAAGCTTGACCGCAGCCACAGAGTCGGGGAGCCCGAATTTTTCAGGGGCTAATGTCATGATCACATTGAACAAGAACAGGATACCTCCCCCCAGGTATCCCATTGAGTATCCAAGACTGGAAATGTAGTCCATTGTGCCTTCATGGGCCACCAAGGGGAGCAAAGAATCATAAAACACATTGGCCCCGGAAAACCCGACCGTGCCCATGACGTAAATGAAAATCGCCCATTGCCATTGCCCTTTTCCTATTAGGGAAAGGCATGCCGTCATGAGTACGCCAAGATAAGCGAAAAGCGCCAACATCCTTTTCCTGAGTCCGCCCTTATCCGCAATGGCCCCTAACACCGGGGCCAACAAGGCGATGATTATCCCAGCCAAAGAATTCCCGAAGCCAAGGTAGGCCGTGCTCACATTAACGTCTACGCCCCGGCTCCAATACTCCTCGAAGAAAACAGGGAAAAAATCCGGCCATCACAGTGGTTGCAAAGGCAGAATTGGCCCCGTCATAGAGCACCCATCCCTAGGTTGATTTTCTATTGGAACTCATTGGCTTGCTGTCAATGGTGCCCCCGGATCTTTGACCATCCCCTTTGACAATCCTCTCGGAGGCAAACCTATGATTTAGCCCTTAAAGGCCCGAAGCAGCTTTTTTCAGGACCAATATATAGAGCTGCGCTTGGTCAGTGAAGGACGCCACCTCAAATCCATACGGTTTAAACAGCTCCTCTGCGGATTGCCTGCCGGGGAATTCATCAAGAGGAAATGACATTGCATCCTTCAAGGATAGTATGAATGTCTTGCCTATGGGGTGACTTATTACAACACGTCCACCGGGTTTCACTATTCGGCTCAAATTATCAAAGGCCCCCGCCTTGTCAGCAATGTTAGGATAACAAGCATTCAGGAAGGCCACATCCACGCTCGCTTGGGGCAATCTTAAGTCCTTAACATCAGTAAGGAAGGTTTGCACGTCGGGGTAGTTTGTTTTCAGCTGTGAGAGCATCTTTTCCGATAGATCACAGGCGTAAATTTGGGAGGGTTTGTACCGCTTAATAATGGGGATCAAGATGCCAGTGCCGGACCCTATGTCCAGCACAGTATCACCTGGTAAGATGCCCCCTGCACGCACGATTTCCTCAAGGCGCTCAGGAACGCCTTCGGGTAAGGGAGGCTCAAACAAGCGGTAAAGCCTATCAAATAATTCTTTCTGGCTTTTGTTAATCTTTGCAATCTCTTCTTGGGTCAGCGTCTTAAACGGGCCCATAATCCCTCTTAGGGGAACCATAAGGTGTAAGAAGTCTTTATTACGCCGCCTCCGGTTGAAGCAATGAGGAGACAACCGCCCACCTTGTGGCCTTGATTATCCGTGTTGAAGCATAAAGCCCGGTCTGCAAAGCAACTATTCCTTGAGGCTCTTTGACTCTGCCTGGCTGCCCGGCATTAACCGGCTTCAGCTTCCATACCGTGCATCCGCTCATTCCGGCCATTCCGCTGGGGAAATCTACCAAAAGGCTTGTTCCACCTAAAAAGTCCTCCGTACCGCTTACCTCTGGGCCACGTTCGGCTGAGGTGTGCCACCCAAAACCAAAAAGAAGATGAAAATGGGGATGGTAACCAGCAAGCCCTTGCGTGACCCCTTCGTACTGGGTGGCGGTAAAATGAGAAGGTGGCATGGTTTGTGGCATAGAATAGCGGCTCCAAGGGCCTTTCAAGGTATTTACTGAGTATCCCAAGAGGCAATAAACTACCTCCGCAGGGCTTGTCTCTTCCTCGTCCATGGGCCAATCTAAAATGGGATTCATTGAAATAGACCCGGAGATGCCGGATGGAAGTTGAATCAGTGCCGCGTCTGCGGGCTCTGGAGCAAGGCGGATAGCCGCACTGGAATCCGAATCATCGCCCGGATGAATCAATAAAAGCCTTGAATCCCGGCAAACAATGCCTATTGGGCCTTCGCTCTGCCTCGCTTGCCTGACAACATGGGCAGCAGTTATGCAAATGACCCTGCTTTTGGTGCGAAACAGGGTTCCTGTCCCCAAAGGATGAAACAGATCATCGAGTACGATACCCACAATTACCGTTGAATTGTAGATTCTTCGCCCAAGGAACAGGCCGATTGAACAACGAACATACCTCTTGGGTCTCTTATGGCGCCGGTGTGTCAATTTTGCCGTAGCCATTCTCCAGGCCTTCCAAACTAGAATACAATGCTGACGCCTTGCTCAAAATTAGTAATTTATCATGCAAGTCCTGCGTGGTAAAGCGGGTATATTTCAGCCTCGGGCAGTATCCCTTGGTTCTTCATCCTCTTGTCCGGTTTCCCTTAACCGCTTTGCATTTGGATGCAATTGGTCTCAGAGGTGAAAGCCAAAAGCATCGCCCCCAGCCCGCCCCAAAGGACAGCCACCAAAAAAGCAGAATTGTAGGCATGCAGGCTGTAGATCCTGACGCCGTGGACAACTAAACCTTCCCAAAAATGGTCCAGGATAACCCCCATTAGCGGTTGCATTATCATGGGGCCGATCATCACTCCCATGTTGCACACTCCGCTGACTGTACCCGCCAAATGTGGGGGAACAGACTCCTTTGCATAGGCGAAACCTATTATCATCCCTCCTGCCCCGAGGCCTACAATAATTAGGATACTGACCACCATCCACAGGGTCAGGCCCGGCAAATACAGGGCAGCGCACCAACCTACCAGTGAAATTATTGCACCGCACAGATAGAGGGGCTTTCTTTTGCCAATTCTGTCCGATAGGGCGCCCAAAACCGGCCCCGATATGGCCCACGCCACAAGGAGGGCAGAGGTGACCATGGCGCTCTTGGCGGGGCTCAAGCCGAACCGTTGCGTAAGGTACGGCACGCCCCAGAGACCCGAGAAGGAAAGTACTGGGCCCACAATGCCCGAAGGTGCCAAGGCAAGGAGCCAGGTGTTTCTATACTTAAAAACCAATTTCAGGCCTTCCATCATCCCGCCCTGTGTAGAGGAGAAATTCAACTCAGCGGGCAGAAATCCCTTGTATCCCCTATCCCTTGGATCATCCCTGACAAAAATGAATATGGCCATCGCCACCGCGAGTATAAATAGACCTGAAGCCATCATTACGGCTCTCCAGCCAAAAAGCTCCACTAGATAGCGCAGGGGTGATCCCGCAGAAACAGCCCCTATTATCCCTGCCAATAACGCCAAGCCGCTTATAGTGGCAAAACGGTTGGCTGGGAACCAGTGAGCCGCAACTTTCAATAAAGAGACATAGGCAATACCAACTGCCCCTCCAATGAGAAACCGACCGAGAGCCGCCCAGCCAAAGGTAGGACCCAAGGCAAAGCAAAATGACCCGATAGCAGCAACCAATGCCCCAAAAAACTGTACGCGCCTTGGGCCCCATCGGTCTGCCAACAACCCGGTTGGAATCTGCATGGCAACGTAGCTGTAAAAGTAGAAGGCGCTCAGGTTCCCCAGGGCGCTTGCGCTTAAACCAAAGGAGTTCATAAGCTGGTCTGTCATTACGGCCGGAGCCACCCTCTGGTAAAACCCATATAAGTAAAAGAGTGCCCCCAGCCCCCAGGTAAACCAGGCCACAACAGCAGGAGGTTGCCCAGATCTTTGAAAGGATTCTTCCATATCCGTTTTGAGCCCCACTAGCTGGTTGATATACGGTGCAAAAGAGTAACCCAATAATGGTTCTCAAACAAGAAAAGAATTTAGGAGTATAGCTGAGATAAAGAAGGGAAAGAGAACTTAGGGAGGTGCAGATTCAAAAACCGACAAGCTTAAGGCACCTTTATTGGTTCTTGACATAGGCAAGCTTATTGGCTATTCGGAGCTTCTATTAATAGGTTACACAGATCAAGTCCCAGCAATCGAAAATCAAAACAAAAAGCAAAATTATATGATTGATGACAAGGATAGAAAGGTTATCAGTGTAATTCAAGGAGATATCCCTCTTGGACCTCGCCCCTTTAGAGACGCTGCACAAAAGGTTGGCATGAGCGAAGAGGAGTTTATACGGCGGATCCGAAGGCTTAAGGAACAAGGCATAATAAGGCGCTTTGGCGCCACCCTGCGGCACCAAGAGGCGGGTTTTAGCTCCAATGCCATGGTAGCTTGGAAGGTTCCGGAGGAGAAAATAGAGGAACTGGGTGAAAAGATGGCCGAGTTTCGGGAGGTAACCCACTGCTATCATCGGACGCCCCAACCCCAATGGCCTTACAACATATATACTATGATTCACGGCACTTCCAAACAGCAGTGCCATAAAATTGCAGAAAAAATTGCCCAAGCCACAGGAATTAGAGAATATGTACTGCTTTTCAGTGAAAAAGAGTTTAAAAAGACTAGTATGGAGTATTT
>CAZDVV010000148.1:0-5203 GCA_964508875.1 uncultured Desulfobacteraceae bacterium
CTTACTCGAGGCAAGCTCTATCTCTTCAAGCACCTGCCTTACCTTTTTCTGGTTCTCTGAGAATTGGGCTGCCTTCACAAACGCCCTTCTTGCCGCATCATTCCTGTGCATATGCAATGCACAATAACCCATCATCAATAGGGCCCGGCCGTTTTTGGGATTGAGCCTCACGGATTGGCTGTAGGCATGATACGCCTTTTCAAAGTCCTCTTGCTGGTAATAGAGATCCCCCATCATGGCCCACATCTCAAAAGAGGGCTTGAATCTCAATGCCTTTGCCAGTATCTTTATCGCCTCATTATAGTTGTGCCCGGCAATGTACGCATTGGCCAGTTTCCGGTAGGTGGATATATCCTCTTGCCGGTCTATGGCCTTTTGATAATATTTCGCAGCCCTGAGCGGGAGACCAATAGAATAACTAAGGTCACCCAAAAGGATGATTTCCTTTCTTTTGAGGGGGCTCAGATAGGAACAAATGGTCAAGCAGGCCAGGGCCTTCTTGTAATTACCACTCTCCAGATAGAGATTCCCAAGGGTCCTCCACCACCGGGGATCAGTTCCCTCCCGGTCCAGCAACCGCTTTACAGTCTGAATCGCCTTTTTCTTCTGTTTTAGGTCAAGGCAGGTCTTCAGATATGCCTCCAACCATTCGGCCTTGGGCCGGCCTGCCATCCCTCTTGCCAAGAACTCCAGATGGGGAAGCGCCTTGCGCTCCTTACCTGCCATCAGATAGCAAACAGCCACATTGTAGAGCAGGTCCGGGTCTTTCTTTTTGCCTGCCTCGAATGCCTTCCAAAAACAGTTCCCTGCCTTTCCATATTGCTTTAGGTCAAAGTATGTCTTCCCGAGATTTTGCCAGGCCGGGCCATATCCGGGACACAACTCCACTGCCTTCTTAAAATGTCGTATGGATTCACTCTCCATGCCTAAAAACAAAAGGACATTGCCCAGGGTAAATTCCACAAGATAGTGGTCTTTTTGGGGGCTTTTCCTCAGGAAACCCTCAAGTATCTGCCTTGCCTTTTCGTAGTGTTTCTTTTTTATGGCCTGCTGTGCCTCATAGACAGTTTTTTGAACGGCCGGGGGCAGGTCCGGCGCTTTGGCCTTGGAATTGCCCACCATGGAGACAAGAACCGCGAGCAGCATGGCAACAAGCCGGCAGGCCTGGATTTTCATCTTAGGTCGCATCATCCTTCCAGCCTGAATTTGATGGTCGTAATCACCCATGTCGGGACAGGTCGCCCATGGATCTTGCCGGGCAGAAATCGCCAGCAACTGAGAGCCCTGATAACGCTTTTATCAAAGACACCAGGGGGCTCTGATTTGAGGATATGCACGGAATTAACATGTCCGTCTTTATCAACCAGAAATTTGACCTTTACATTGCCAGAGATATTGCGGGCCCTTGCCCAAAAAGGATAAAAGGGCTTTTTCCTGAAGATAACCACAGGCACCTGATCCAGCTCTCCCTCAAGATATGGGCCACCATGGTTCCCTGTTGCAGTAGCCTTTCTTGTGGGCACAGGCGCCGGAAGAGAAATCCCCTTAGACAGGGGTTTTTGGCGGATCGGTGGCGGGGAGACCTCCATTCCCATGTTGAGCACGGGATTGACCTTGAAGGCAAGCCGTGGCATGGCCATCTGGGGCTGAGGTTTTTGGAGAATTGCCCTTTGGGTGAAGTGCAACTCGACCACGGGGATCTTCTTCTCACGTTCTACTTGCTTGACCTCTTCTTTCCCTTCTTCCGGATGGGACGGCCGCCTTTGTCTCTCGTATCTTATCACGGTTACGGGAATAATGCTCTCCAGGTCCGCCCTTTGGGGAGACTTCTGCCCAAAGGTAGGCAGGAGCGAAAACAAGAGCATATTGACCAGTACTGAAAGCCCTGTAGCAGGGATCAATATTCCAAGCCTCGATTTATCCATTTCTCCTCTCCCTTGAAGCAGCAATGCTGACATTCTTTGCTCCTGCAAGGCGACACTGGTCCATCACCCTTATAACTATCCCTGTCTGGCTTGCCTTATCCGCCACGATTATCACCGCACCCTCCGGATTCTCGGCCAGGCATCTCTCCACATGCGCCCGCACGGTTCTGATATCTATCTGCTTTCTGTCCATAAAGATCCTTCCATCAGCGGAAACGCCTATCAGGATGTTTCCCTTCTCCTTGGGCCTTGCAGTAGAGGCCACGGGGCGCTGGACATTGATTCCTGTCTCCCTGACAAAGCTGGTGGTAACCATGAAAAAGATCAGGAGAAGAAATATCAGATCAATGAGCGGGGCTATGTTGATATCAGCCGTTTTTGTGCCTCGACGAACTGATCGGCGTATGTTAATCATGGTCCTTCTCTATATAATCCTTTTGAGGGTCATCAAAAATTCGTTGAGGCCGTTCTCAATACGATCGGCACGCCTTGAAAGAAAGGCGCTCATAAAGAGCCCGGGTATGGCCACCAGAAGACCGCACTGGGTGGTGATCAGTGCCTCTGAAATTCCACTGGCCATGCCCCTGGCATTGCCAGTGCCAAAAACCGCGATCACATTGAATGTGTTCATCATACCCGTCACCGTACCCAGAAGACCCAGCAAAGGGGCAACTGCGGCAAGTACCGCAATAAGCGCAAGATTGCGCTTTAGGACGGGCCTCTCCTCCATTGCATACTGGTCCAGAAGCTTTTGGTCCAGTTCGCTGTCCCCTGTCTGCTCGTGGACAAAACGCGCCACGATCCGGGCTCGAAGGGCATCTGTGCTATATTCCGTCTGCCTGCCCTTAAGCATCTCAACTGCCATCTTCAGGTCTATATCACCCCTGCTGATCCGCCTGAAATAGAAAATCCGTTCCGCGATGACTGCCCACATCCACAAGGAGTCCAGCACAATGGGAACCATCACCGGTCCCCCCTGCAAAAAGTAATCACAGGCCTTTGCAATCAGGTCCATTTCTCAACAGCAGTTCCCATCGGCCTTGGAGAATCGTCCTTCGTCAAGCTCCTACAGGGTCCTCTGCCTGTAAATAATATTGCTCAAGGCCACTGCCTTTTCTTCCATATCCCCCGCAATGGTATCCACACGGTGGCTCAGAAAGGCATGCATGAGCATTATGGGAATCGCAACCGCCAAACCCAGCATGGTAGTGACCAGGGCCTCAGAGATACCACCGGACATCATCCTTGGGTCCCCTGTACCGTATAATGTAATGACATGGAACGTGCTGATCATGCCTGTCACAGTACCCAACAGGCCGAGAAGCGGCGCAATGGCGCCCATGATATTCAGAGTCGGCAAAAACCTCTCGAGGCGGGGTAGTTCCCTCAAGATTGCCTCCTGCAGGATGCTGTCCAGGGTCTCTCTTTCTTCGTCCCTGGCCTCAAGCCCTGCCTCAAGCACATTACACACGGGCCGTCCCTTTTTTTCTTGGAGGATCTCGCGAGCCTTATTCCATTTTCCCTGAGAAACCAGTTCGTTCACCGTGCCCATGATCCGATCGGTGTTGACATGAACGCTCTTCAAAAAAATGAGCCGTTCTATAACTATTAAGACCGCAAAGACTCCTATGGCCAAAATGGGCCACACAAGAGGGCCCCCGCTCCTGATCTGATCGGCTAGGCCAAGCCTGTGTGTAATCTGACGCAGGGCCGCACCGCCGGAAATATCCAGGTAAACATCATCCGTCTTCCCTTGCATATATCTCTGTAGGCTCCGGCGCACCCACCACGATGGCAGGGCCGGTAGCGCATAAAAACGACCGCTCTTTGGAGAATAGGACAAAAACCCGATCTCCTTGCCTGTCCTATAGGCAGCAGTGAACTTGCCAATAGTCAGGATGTCGCCGGCTGTTTCTAGGCCCGAACGGTCAACGAAAAGGCCTTCCTGCAACACCACCTCTCCAGAAAGTGCCATTTCCTGAAAAAAAAGATTCACTATAGTCCTAATATCTTCTATCCCTGGAAAACGATCTTTGTCCAAAATTGGCGCAAGCATCTCCAGGCGTTTTTGAAAACGGGGGCTGAATTGAGATTGCATCAGGATTGTTTGGAGGTCGCGGGCAACCACACGGACATTGCTGGCAAGCTCCTGCATGCCTGTTTCTTCCCTTGTCTGGTGGTTAGACAGGTTTACCTCTTTTTGTTGCCATTGGTTACGCTCTTCTTCAATGGCCGCAATGTCCGATTTAAGCCTCTCAATATCCTTTTTCACCCCTGCAATACCCTTTTCAAGAGATGCTCGGTCCTTGAAAATCTCCGCTTCACTGGCCCTTGCATCTGCAAGGGCCCTCTCGTATTCAGCCCTTGCTTTGCGGTATACAGCCCGCATATCCTCTCCATAAGCTGCGCAGGACAGCGATAAAATGGCTATAAGTATGAAAACATACCTCATTTGACTACAATCCTGCCTATGGGTAGCTTGACCAGTTCAGCGGTACGCTCCCGGCGTGCTATCCCCACCGCCTTATTGATATTTTTCCGGTAACCGGATGGAAGAACAAACCACTGTTTTTCTGCCGGATTATATTGTCCTACTATTTTGCCATCAGGCGTCTCAAAAAAGAGGGAAAGCCTCCCAAGCCTCAGGATATCCACCACCACAGGCTGGCCCTTCAAATCGATGGTATCCTTATAGACCTCCACGGTGCGGCCGTATTGGGTCTCTACCTGAAGGGCCTCCATAACCCTGCGGTACTTTTCAGCAATCGGCACCCCCGGCTGCTCAAGCAGATGCCTGATGGATGCAATGCGATCAGCACGTTCCTTTGGTAGAAATGGAAGGTCCCCCTTGATGAATTCATCAAGTCGATCCACGACAGTTTCCAAATAAGATTCCAGGCCTTCCCTGATCCTGACCGTCTCCCTGACTTGCCTCTCTGCCTCATGCACCCTCTTGCGCGCAGCGCCAAGGGCGGCTTGCTTTTTCTTTTTGGCCTTTAAAAGGCGCTCTCTTTCTGCTTTAAGGGCCTGGTATTGTGCAATGAGTTGCTGCTTCTTCCCTTCCCACGCATCTCTTTTCTTTTGGGTCTTCTGCCGCACATCTATCGCCTGTTCAACTATACTCTGAATATGCTGCGCCTCGCCCGCGCCACTCGGAGGGACCGCCACAAGCATTGATAGTATTAATGATATGACTACTGCACGCATCACACCTTTTCCTCTTTTTTTCCCGCACAAACTAAAAATCCCCGGACCGATACGTAGATCGATCCGGGGAT
>CAZDVV010000149.1:0-2595 GCA_964508875.1 uncultured Desulfobacteraceae bacterium
GTTTGGCACAAGACCACAGCTCAGCGATTATCTGCTCCTTGCATGTATCGGCGCAGCTTCCTTCGTTTTCGCTATCATAAGCGTCAAAAGAGCACGAGACTAGTCCCTATTTCTTGGATCAACAAAACTCTTGACTTGGCGGAGTTGCTAAAGTAATAAGGCAATACTTGATAGGAGCGGCAGAAGCTGTTCATATGGGCTCTATTTAGGAGAGGTACCAAGGCCCTTTAAGTAAGGGGGCCATAGAAATAGTAAGTTCCGCTTCGAGCGGGAAAACCGAATCGAAAAAGGCCACGAAGGTCTATCTCCCGGTAAGGGAATGCGCCGTCGTGGCTTTTTTTGTGACAAATTTCAGAAACCTTCCCCGGTGATGGAAGATCTGTTCGGGTGAAGCTACCGACTAAGAGGAAAACCAAAAAACATGAAAAGAAAAGGAGGTATAAGGGATGCGCAGATGGTCTTGGACATTGCTTACCATTTCGTTTTTACTTTTGATGGGTCTACTCCCATGTCAGGCCGAAGAGGCGGCCGAAGGGGCACACGAGAAGGTAATGCCGCTGGGGAAAATTGTTGTAACGGCCACTAAGACAGAAAAGACGCTCGAAGATGTCCCTGGAAGCGTGACCGTTATTGACCAGGAGGAGATGAAGAAGAAAAACATAGAGACTGTGGACGACGCGCTCAATAGCCTTTCAGGGCTTTTTGTCAAGCGATCAAAGGGGCTTATGGATTCCACTACGTCTGTCCGCATGCGCGGATTTGCCGGCGATGAATATACGCTGGTCTTGATCGACGGACAGCCCCTCAACGACGCCTACACCGGCGGCGTGGAGTGGGGTGCGCTTCCTGTGGAGAACATCGAGCGGATTGAGGTGATTCGCGGCCCGGCCTCTGCGCTTTACGGCGGAAATGCCATGGGCGGTGTCATCAACATCATCACCAAGACACCGCAAAAGCTGGAACTTGAGGCCAGCGGCGGCTATGGCACCCACGATACCTACCGGTATCGCCTTTCCGCCGGAAACCGCTTCTGGGACCGGTTGAGCATCCGGCTTGGGTATGAAGAGGAAAGCACCGACGGCTACCCCACCATACCGGTCCGCAAGACCATCGCCAGCGGGACCGGGGATGTGTCGGGCGGCTACCCCATGAACGACAAGTACGGAGAACCCAAGTACTGGGTCGTGGGGGACAAGGGCGACAACGGGGCCCAACGCCGCTCCATCAACGGCAAGCTGAGCCTGGATTTTTCGGAGACGGGGAACCTCTGCTTCACGGCCTCGTCCGGCCGTTACGAATATGATTACGGCCCTCCCCACACCTACATGGGCACCTTCGAGGGCTATGCCATCGCGGGACCCAATAAACGGGCCCGGTTCCGGCCCAACGATTTCATCAGCTACACCGGGATCAGCCGAAACGACTCTGACGCGTACAGCCTGGCGTTTAAGGAACTGTTCGGGCCTGTTGAAATCAACGCCCAGGTCGGCACCGTTCAGATTGACGACCGCTACACCCTGGAAACAGGCAGTGGATCGGATGACTATTACAACTCCCCTGGCGAGCTTAAGATCACCGAGTGTGAGACCTGGTTCGGAGAGATTCGGGGGGATGTTCCTTTAGGCCAATCCCACCTGTTGACCCTGGGGGTGTCTTACCGCACGGACGAGGCGGACACAAACGAATATGACATCCCCTTTTACCGCAGCTATTCCGGCAGAGGCCCGAGTACCTTCCATTCCGGCGGCAATTCCAGGACCTGGGCGGGCTTTGCTCAGGACGAGTGGCGGGTCTTCGATCCGCTGACCCTCTACCTGGGCCTGCGCTTTGATTCCTGGAAGGTATATGACGGGGCCTCGGGAACGCCCGGATCGGAAACACAATACGACAGTAATACCGAATCGGAGCTGAGCCCCAAAGTGGCGGCGGTCTGGAAGCCGCTTGCCAACACCGCCTTGCGGGCCTCCGTGGGCCATGCCTTCCGACCGCCCACCATCTATGAGCTTTACCGGACCTGGCAGTGGTGGTCAACCACATACCAGGGCAATCCGGATCTCAAGCCCGAGACCATGTGGGCTTACGAACTGGGCATCGAGCAGTACTTCTTTGACAAGAGGACCCGACTTTCCCTGACGGGCTATCGCAACGATATCGAGGATCTCATCTACTACCGAACTGAAGGATCCACCAAGATCCGAACCAATGCCGGAAAGGCCCGGACCTACGGGTTGGAAATCGAGGCATCACAAAAGGTGACCGATTGGCTGACCCTCTGGACCAACTATACCTACACAGACGCCGAGATCATCGACAACCCGACCGAGCCCGAAAGCGAAGGCAAGCAAGTGCCCGGGATTCCCAAGCACACGTGGAACATTGGGCTCGATAGCCAGTATAAGTGGGTCAAAACAAGTGTCGTGGGACGGTACTTCAGCAAGATCTACAACGATTCGGACAACAGGGACACGGAAGAAGGGGTCTACGGGACCTACGAGCCTGCCTTCGGGGCGGACGCCAAGATAAGCGTGACACCCTTGAAATGGATGGAGATCTCTCTGTCTGTAGATAACATCTTCGACAAGGAGTACTACGAGT
>CAZDVV010000149.1:2695-5151 GCA_964508875.1 uncultured Desulfobacteraceae bacterium
GGGCGCGTTTTGGGCAGGGAAAAGGAGGCCCGGCGCTTCTGTGACTGGCATCGGCGGCACCTCGAAGACCTGAGAAAAAGGCTTGAGCGGGCAAAGACAAAGCCTACTGTCTATGTCGAAAGCTATACGGACTACCACACCGTCGCGCCGGGTTCAGGAGGTCACGAGATGTGTGTTCTTGCCGGAGGCAAGAATATTGCCTCTGGACTTTCCATCCCGTACCCCCGTGTTACACCAGAATGGGTGGTCTCCCAAAACCCGGAGGTCATCGTGAAGGCGGCGGCCTGGGGGGGAGGATACACCCTTCTGGACCCGATGCCCTTCAACCGGCGACGGGACGCCATCATGAGCCGTTCGGGCTGGCGCCACATAGCAGCCGTGGCCACGGGCAGGGTCCATGTCATGCACAGCGCCATTTGGACCGGGCCCCGAGCCATCATCGGGATGGCTTACCTGGTCCGATGGTTTCACCCGAATCTTTTTTCAGACCTGGACCCGGAGGCCTGGCACAGGGAATATCTTGAGGTTTTTCAGGGTATGCCCTACCGCGGGGTTTACGTCTCGGAGGACCTTGGGGAGGCTGACAAATGAAAGCAGACTGCAAAGCCGTCTGCCGGGGCTATGAGGACCATACCTGTCCGCGTGCCCACCTGACAGTCGGACAAGCAGTGCATAGGCAGGTCGGAAGAAGAACACTCTTCCTGGTCCTCATGTTTCTTTTGATGCTTGGGACAATGGCCGTGGGTCTGTGCGTGGGAGCATCCGGAATGGATCCAGGTGATGTTCTTGTCTCCCTGGTCAAGGATACCGGCCGCAACCACAGCATCGTCTGGATGCTGAGGCTTCCCCGCATTCTCATGGCTGTGCTGGTGGGATTCGGCTTAGGACTGGCCGGTTCGGTGTTTCAGGTTATCCTCCGAAATCCCCTGGCCTCCCCTTTTACCCTGGGGGTGGGATCAGCCGCGGGCTTCGGTGCCGTGACCGTCATCATCTTTTGGGGCAGTGGGTGTCATCTCCACAGGGTGGCTGGCGGGGCCTTCCTTTTCTCATTGCTATCAGCGGCCGTCATGATTGCCGTGGCCAAAATGAAACGAGCCTCATCCGAGACCATAATCCTAACGGGCATTGCGCTGATGTTTTTGTTTTCGGCGCTCACTTCCCTTTTCCAGTATATGGGAACCATGCAGCAGGTTTACGAGATCGTATTCTGGTTCTTCGGCAGCCTGTCCAGGGCGGGCTGGGCTGAGATCGGGTTGGCTGCGGCCATGATTCTTTCTCCCCTCCCACTACTTCTGCGAAGCGCGTGGGATTTCAACCTCTTGGCCTATGGCGACGAGTCCGCTCTGGCCCTGGGGGTCAACCCCGATCGGTTGCGGATGTGGGGTGTGACGGCAGCGTCTCTGATCACCGCCGGATGTATCTGTTTCACCGGTGTCATCGGGTTCGTGGGGCTTGTGGCTCCGCATATCACGCGCATGATCATCGGAAACGACCACAGATTCCTCCTCCCGGGCTCCGGATTGGTGGGGGCCGTGATCCTGGTGACCGCGGACATCGGGGGGAGGACACTCTGGGCACCCCAGGTGATTCCTATCGGAATCGTGACCTCTTTTATCGGGGTGCCATTCTTCGTTTTTCTCCTGATGAAACGAACCAGGGAGTACTGGTGATGCTTGAGGCAAGGCAAATCTTTTTCGAATACAGCGGCCACAAGGTGCTGAGTGGTATCGAGGCAAGCGTGGAAAAGGCCGAAGTTGTGAGCATCGTTGGGCCTAATGGGGTTGGGAAAACCACCTTACTTAAATGCATTGCGGGGATTCTCAAGCCTACCCGGGGATACGTCCGCGTAGAAGGAAAGGACATCCGTGACATGGCGCGAAGGGAAATAGCAAAGCAATTGACCTACATGCCCCAATCCCTGCCTTTCAGGTTCCCGGTTACCGTGTTTGATACAATCCTTTCCGGACGAAGGCCGTATTTTGCTTGGCGTCCATCCAGAAAGGATCTGGAAAGAGTGGAAAGGGTCATCGAAGAGATGGGCCTATCCGACCTGGCCATGAGGGATATGGATCAATTAAGTGGCGGCCAAGCCCAGAAGGTGTTGCTTGCTAGAGCCCTAGTTCAGGATACTCGTTATCTCCTGCTAGACGAGCCCAATACAGGCCTGGACCTTCGCCATCAACTGGAGCTCTTGGAGACCGTGGCCATCCTGGCCAAAGGAAAGGGAATCGGGGTGATCATGGCGATGCACGACCTGAATCTGGCCGCAAGGTTTTCGGACAGGATTATGATGCTCCACCAGGGGAGGATATTCAGCACAGGGGCGCCAGCCGAGGTTATCACCGCCGATAGAATTCGAGAGGTCTACGGCGTGGAATCCGTTGTCATCTGTAATAACGGCTACCTACATGTTCAAGTTCTACGCTGCGCCGGGGAAGAAAACAGGAATCGGCCCG
>CAZDVV010000150.1:0-5097 GCA_964508875.1 uncultured Desulfobacteraceae bacterium
GCTGATCCTGTAATCGGGAATCGGTTCAAGATCGGGATCATAGGGCATAACAGTATTCTTCAGAAGTGCGGTTTTGGCACCTATTACCTTGCCTGCAATAATATCAAAACGATAGTCTCCGACCACAAGCATCTCCAAAGGAGTGATTCTCATCTTTTTTGCCGCCATTTCGACTCCCTGCGGATGAGGTTTTGGCAGTGCCATCTCCCGCGTGATAATGGCCTCAAAAGTATCTTCTTTTACCTGTTGAAACTTACTAAGCACCTTTTTAACGGATGATGCAGAATTCCTGGTAATGATACCAAGTCTGACCCCTCTTGCCTTCAAGGCTTTAAGGCATTGTTCAGCGTTCACATTTGGCAGAGAAATCTCGGCGGCCCTTTGCTCGTGCCTTTCCAGAATGGTCCAGAGCCTTTCCTTTTGGCCTTCGGGCTGTGACTCTATATACTCCAAGATAGGTACTCCAATGGGACATCCCATCTCCCTTTTGATTGCAGGAAAGTCTATGGCCCCTGGGAGGGTAAGCGTACCATCCAGGTCAAATAAAACTCCTCTGATTTTTGAGGCCCTTTTTCTGTCTTGAAGCCCTTGCAGGCCACTTATCTTCAGCATTCCCTTTTCTATGAGATTATTGAAGGAATCTCTTTTCTTTCCAAGGTAAAACAGGTGGCCGTTGCATTTACAGTCGGTGGCTCCAAATTTTCTTATTGCAGGATATGACTTTCCAAGGAATGAAGCTACAGAGCACTCTATTCTAATATTGGTTTCGATGATCACGACATCAATGATTTCTGCCGCACGCAAAAAATAATCTATATGCCAGTGGGTTTTCTTGCGCTTTTGGAGATGTCTCTTGAGCCTCGCCTCCAGACCTCCCATTGCTGAGCCCACATAGGCATAAAATCCCCTCCTAAAAAAAATGTCATTAAGTCTCCCTATCCCTACATGGCCATGATGCGGTAGATAGAGGACCAGAATGTATGCCCCTTTCATGTTGCCAATGATTTAGAAAGGAGAGGATTCATCCCAAATGGGTTGCCTTTTTTCTATAAATGCAGTGAAACCTTCAGTGGCATTTATACTCACGCCAGCAAGGGCCATCATTTCTTTGGCGTATTGGTATGCCTGCCACTCTGTCATTTCTATTTGAGAATAAAATACATTTTTTGCCATGTAAATTGCGTACTTACTGGCTTTAGCTATTTCTTTTGCCCAGTTAAAGGTCATCTCATCCAGTTTGTCATCTGGAAATACCTTATTCACGAGATGAAAGGCCTCAGCCTCTCTTGCCGTATAAAGGTTAGCAGTCATGAGCATTTCCATGCACTTTTTCTGTGGTACTGCCCGGCTTACAGCCACAGTGGGAGTGGAACAATTGTAAGAATAAATCAGGCCGGTCATCCCAAATCTGGACTTCTCCTCACCTGCAGTGATAAGGTCACAGGCAGCGGCCAGGTGACACCCACCGGCCATAGCAATACCTTGAACCTGGGCAATGATACACTGAGGTGCCATACGCATGGTCATCATCATCTTGAATGAGGTGTGAAACAATCGACGGATCTCACCTATCGGTTGATTCAGTATCTCTTCGCGCTCGTGGCCTGCGCAGAATACATCTCCTGCTGCCTTGAGTATGATCACCTTCACATCACACCGCTTCCCTGCATCCTCAAAACACGCGATTATCTCTTCCTCCGCCTCACGACCCAACGCATTTCTCTTCTCTGGTCTGTTGAGGGTAAGGATCCCTATCTCATCCTTCTCTTCATAAAGAATATACTTGTAGCTCATAAACTCCTCCTTCCTAATCTATTTTTTTGCCCCACCCCACTCTTCATCTCTCAACAATCTTCTCAGAGCCTTGCCAGATGCCGAGCGAGGAATCTCATCCACAAATTCAACCGCAACAGGAACCTCATATGGCGCCATCCTGCCGCGACAAAACCCCCTTATTTCGTCTTCAGTAGCAGTCTCTCCATCCCTTAGCTGCATGAAGGCCTAGGGAATACCTTTTCCCTGCCCACATTGATCATGTCCTTCTTTCGGTCTACAATGTAGGCATATCCATCCTCGTCCATATAGGCTATATCGCCGGAGTGAAACCATCCTTTGGGATCAAATGCTTCCCTTGTGGCCTCTGGGTTGTTTAGGTAACCAAGCGTAACACATGTCCCTCTCACGCACAACTCGCCCTGCTCCCCCTGTGGCAGGGTATTGCCGTTTTTGTCTATCACCTGTATTTCCGAATCGTCCATCCCTTTGCCGCACGACCCTATTCTGCTGTCGGGAGTTTCAGTTACATACCGTTTAATGATGTCAGAAACGTTCATGGCTGCCCTCCTCAAAAGCTAATGCGTTTGGTAAGACAACTGGGTAGAAGTATTACAAGCATGGGAAGACTCAGCAGTAACGTAATGCAACGCCATTCTTTTATCCTGGTTTTGAGCTCCTAATATCACCAATATTCTCCCACGGTATGGCTGAGAGTACAATAGCCGCGCTGGGGCGGACTCGGGGAGATGACGATAATAGGCTATTACCCTTCCCTGCGGATGGTCTTTGAGCCACGAATCTATCTGGCTATCATTAATTATCTTGAATGGCCTTTTAAGCCGGCCCAAGAAATGAAATTGCCCGTGATATTTGCCGCTATGGGCAATGGGCCTCCCCTGATCCTCATAGGTCTTGATAATTGATGCAACCTCTTTCAAATCATAGGCCGGCCCGATTGCTCTTACCGTAATCGTTTCACCAACGCATAGCAAGATAATTGTGGCCAGAAAAACGGCCACAACCCTTTTAAATACACTCCTTCCCCTCAACACAAGAAGGGCAGCAGCGACCCCCAGTAATATTATCCCCCAAGCATGGCCAGATGTCTGCATACCGTGGAAGCGAGGACCTTTAAGATAGATAGGACTGAGTACAAATACTGTTCCAATCAAGCCCATGAAAAACGCAAAAGCCAATACCGCATGCCTTTCACAAGACGATTGAGTCGAAAGGCTCCAGGCAATGAGCAATGCTACGGGCGGTAGCATGGGTAGCAAGTAATAGATCTGCTTACCGCTAACCAAAGAAAAAACAATCAAAGACGGAAGGATCCAGGAAATACAAAAACGAAATCCTGTGTTTGTACCTCCGGTTGTGTTATGGAAGAATCCCCTCCATGATGGCAAGAAAAGTATCCACGGGCATGTGAGCAGTGGCAGCCAAGGCAGGTACCACCACCAAGGCCGCTTATGAGCAAACGAGGAGGCTACCCGGTGGACGGTTTGGCCCCATAAGATTGCACTTCTGTATCCTTCCCCTCCCCTGATTGCGGCAGGTACAACCCATAACAGGCTTATTCCAACACCCAGCATTATTGCCAAACAAAAATACTTGGCTGTACTTCGGATACCAATCTGGCCACCCTTTCTTTCCCACCATGGATAAAGCAATAGCACGGGTAATGCGTGTACAAAGATTACGGGGCCTTTTGACAGGATACCAAGGCCAATTCCCACCCCCATTAGAAGAATCCCTCTAACCCTCTCCTCTCTGATGATGTACACCCCTCCAATTATTGTGACGAGGGCAAAAAAGGAAAGAATAAGATCAAACATGACCACTGTGCAAAAAGCGGCCCACACGAAAAAACCCATAAGTACAAAACTGGACATCAGAGCCACATTTTTCTTGTCAGGCCACAACATTTTGGCCAATTTGGCAGTCAAAAAGACACTGGCAAGACCGAAAATGGACGGCACCAGACGAGGCCACCACTCATTGACACCTAGCACTCCCCATCCCAGATAAATGAGCCAAAACAGCAATGGCGGTTTATGCGGATAAGGACGTCCATTGAGGTGTGGTACCAGGAAATCTCCTCGTTGCCACATTTCCCATGCAACCGACACGTACCGAGTCTCATCTATAGGCCACAAAGGCCTCAATAGATAACTCCAGAGCCACAGCAAAAACCAGGAGGACACCAAGAGCAAAATCCAAACACTAGGTCTTGTTTGTCTCAATCGCCTCTCCTATGAGCCCTGCTTGGCCTTGTTTTTACGCTCCCGTGCTATGAGCTGTAAGTTCCTCGTATAAATGAATACACCAGTGGCCTGACCCACTATGAAGACAGGATCCTTGCGGTATATTGCGTAACTTAGCAAGGTGATTCCACCTGCAAGGCTGAAATACCAAAAGGCCAATGGTATGATGCTTCGCCCCTTTTTTTCACTATATATCCATTGGATAAGAAACCTCATGGAAAAAAGTGCTTGCCCCATAAACCCTATTGCTAGCCAAATAATATTAGGTTTCAATCTTCTCCTCCGTGGCAACTGGATTTTTCATACGCCTCCGGAGCCACATAACCCCAAATAGGTCAACTATTCCCACCCCCAGGCGGTTCTTGATACCATAATGAGTCTTCCCTTTGCTGCGGGGCCTGTGATTCACCTCAACCGACTCTATCCTTGCCCCCTTGCTCAAGAACAGAGCAGGAAGAAAACGGTGCATATGGTCAAAAAATGGCAGAGATAGATAGGCCTCGCGTGCAAAAACCTTGAGGCCGCACCCCGTATCAGGCGTGTCGTCCATAAGCATCTTGCTACGAACTGCATTTGCAATCTTTGAAGATATTCTCTTGATCCACGTATCTCGGCGCTTTTTCCTATACCCGCAGATAATAACTTCCTTTGATAGCCTTTCCAAGCCTCCCTTTGCACTGATAATGAAAAGGATATCCTGAGGATCGTTTTGCCCATCTCCATCCAGTGTTGCGATCCATTTTCCCCTGGCAGCCTTTACACCTGTCCATATGGCTGCCGACTGGCCACAACGCCTATAGTGGCGAACTACGCGGAGGCGTGGAAATTGCTTTGCCATTGATCGAAGTTTTTCTAAAGTTCCGTCATCACTTCCATCATCCACATAGACCACTTCATAATTCAAGTGTCCTTCAAGAGCCGCCTTTATCTCAGAGACAAGCGGGACAATATTCTCGCTCTCATTGTGAACGGGAACAACAACTGAAAGCTCCGGATTTTCAGTCAAACAGGATATTTTGGTACCCATTTGATCCGTAACCATGGTAAACTTTGATTC
>CAZDVV010000151.1:0-5095 GCA_964508875.1 uncultured Desulfobacteraceae bacterium
CAAATTACTTTGGAGAGAAACCCAAGACCAAGAGGATTGTCATTCGATACTTTGCCGATGCTACCACCATGAGACTGGCCCTTGAAAGGGGTGAAATCGATATCGCTTTTAAGTCCCTGAATCCTTCGGATATAAGTGGCCTGGAAAAATCTCCCAAAATAAAGACTGTAAAGGCCCAGGGGCCCTATATTCGCTACATATGCTTCCAGTGTGCTACCCCGCCTTTCAACGACAGGGTGCTGCGTCAGGCCGTTGCAGCGGCCATCAACAGGCCTGAAATCATCCGGAAGGTATTTCTCGGGCAAAATGCCCCGCTTTATTCCATGGTTCCCATGGGGATGTGGTCCCATGAAGATGTCTTCAAGACTGTCTATGGAGACGGGAACGTGAAAAAGGCCAAAGAGCTACTGGCATCCAGGGGCTACAACGAAAACAACAAATTTAAGTTTGATCTATGGTACACTCCTAGCCACTACGGGGATACTGAGGTGGACCTTGCTGCGGTTATCCAAAAGCAGCTGGAGGCCACAGGTGTTATGAAGGTAAACGTGAAGTCCGCTGAATGGGCCACTTACAGGGATCAATGGCATAACAAGCAAATGCAAGCCTATTTGCTCGGGTGGTACCCGGATTATATCGACCCTGATAATTATACCGCGGCATTTGCCGGGACAGCAGGCTCGGCTGGAATGGGAATATATTTTTCTGATCCCAAATGGGACGAGATCCTTACCAAAGGCCAAACCGTTCCGGACATGAAGAAGAGGACGGAGATTTACAAAAAGATCCAAGAAATGTGGGCAGTTGATGTGCCAACCTGCCCTATATTTCAGGGAACTCTTTACGTGTTCACCCAGAAGAATGTCCATGGCGTAAAGCTTTCTCCGACGCTGCGGTTCAATTACGATCCCCTATACAAGGATTAGCAACATGAAAGAGCCGGGGCCTCAAGGCCTCGGCTCTCCTGCCGCCAAATTTCTATATTGGCCAGCCCAATCGAAAGCCTCAACCTTGGGCAAGATGGAATTGGTATCCATGATGGAGTAAGATGAGGAACCTACTAAAATACATCATTACCAGGACACTGATGACCATTCCCATGGTCTTCATTCTCTTGACCATAGTCTTCGTGGTAATTCGCATTATGCCCGGAGATCCGGTATCAACCATGCTTGGAGGGCACGCACCGGAAAGCGTTATAGAGAAGAAGAAGCATGAACTGGGCCTGGATCGTCCCTTGGCCGTTCAATACGTAAATTACCTGTGGCAAATCTGCCGCCTGGATTTGGGCGATTCCATGGTTTTCAGGCAACGGGTGATAAGGGCGATTGAGGATAAGCTCCCGGCTACCCTAGAACTGACGGTGGCCGGAATGCTGATAGCCCTGCTTATAGGGGTATTTACAGGCGCATATGCGGCGGACAAGAGACGTTCCGCCCAAGACTATCTTTTGCGTTTTTACGGGATCGTGATTTATTGTATCCCGGTCTATTGGCTTGGCCTGATGCTCCAGCTGATTTTCGGGGTCTGGCTTCATGTACTGCCCATTGCAGGCAGAACAGGACCAAGGGTCTTTGCCTCTGTTTTTGAGAAGACAGGATTTTACATCCTGGATACCATTTGGATCAGAGACTGGGCGGCCTTGGGCGATGTGCTTTGGCACCTGTTTCTTCCCGCGTTGACCCTGGGCTTGGTTATCTCCGGGATTTTCCTTCGTCTTACCAGGGCGAACATGCTGGATGTGCTCCGCTCCGACTACATTTTGGCTGCGGAGGCCCGAGGGATCCGGCACAGAATTGTGGTTTACAAACACGCATTGAAGAACGCCTTTATCCCCATTCTGACCATGATGGGCCTCCAGTTCGCCCAACTCATTTGTAATGCCCTACTTACAGAAACCACCTTTTCATGGCCCGGTATGGGTCGCCTTTTGATGGAGAGGATTTATTTGAGGGATTATCCCACCATACAGGGGACTATCGTCGTATATGCCCTGCTGGTGGCTACCATATCACTTATCGTGGATATCATCTATGCCATGGTGGACCCTAGAATTCGGTACTAGGAGATAGCATGAAATTTTCACCTGCAACAGGACTTGGAAAACTCCTAAAGCTATTTATGGCCCAAGGCAAGAAGTACGGTATGGAATGGTGGGTGATGTGTATTGGAGGGGCCATTGTCCTGGCTATTGTTTTGATGGCGCTGTGCGCGCCGCATATAGCTCCCTTTAGCCCTTATGACCAGGATACCGGGCCTCAGCTGTCTCCCCCCAACAATGTTCACATAATGGGTACGGACAATCTCCAGAGGGATGTTTGGTCGCGCGTGGTGTTCGGCTCCCAGACCATCCTCCGGGTGGCGGTGCTTGCAGCGGTGCTCTCATCGGTAGTGGGAATTACCTTGGGTCTGATATCCGGGTTTGCCGGCGGCAATTTGGACCGGGTCTTTTCTTTGATCATGGATTCGATCTATTCCTTCCCAGGCCTCATTCTTGCCATTGCGTTCGCTGCGATGCTGGGTCCGGGGGTTGTCAATATCACCTTGGCCGTGGCGGTGATATACATCCCCACATATTTCCGTCTTGTCAGGGGACAGACCCTTGCCATTAAAGAGGAACTCTACGTGGAGGCCGCAAGGGCCATCGGAGCCACAAACCGGGTCATCCTCTGGAAGTATATTTTTCCCAATGTGATTGCCACCACAGTGGTTGTGTTTTCCATGAATGTGGCAGATGCCATTATGATTGAGGCTGCTTTGACATACCTCGGGCTGGGACTACCTCCCTCAGTAGTTGATTGGGGAATGGACTTAGCCATGGGAAAAAAGTACCTGCCTTCAGGTCAATGGTGGTTGATCACTTTTCCCGGAGCCATGATTTCCTTGCTTGCCCTAGGGTTTACCATGCTGGGCGAGGGTTTGTCCGAGATATTGAATCCCAGGCTTCTGGAGCGTTAAGGTAATGAACACGATCCTGGAGATAAGGAACCTTCATGTTCATTTTCCCATCAATATCGGTACGGTGCGCGCAGTCCAGGGGGTTGACCTGGAATTGCGGCAAGGAGAGGTGATGGGACTGGTGGGAGAGTCGGGGTGTGGAAAATCCACCCTTGGGTTTTCGATTCTGAGGTTACTTCGACCCCCTGGTGAGATCGTGGAGGGGGAAATTCTTTACCATGGCCGGGATCTGGCTAGAATGGAGGAAAAGGAGCTTCTAAGTCTTCGTGGAAACAACATTTCCATGATATTCCAGGATCCCTTGAGTTCCTTGAACCCCCTGTTCAGGATAGATGAACAGTTTATCGAGACCATCAAGACCCATGATCCCCAAATCAGCAAACAGGAGGCATTCGACAAGGCGGCGCAGGTCCTGGAAAGCCTGGGAATTTCCCCCGAAAGACTTTTGGAGTATCCCCACCAGATGTCGGGGGGAATGCGGCAGAGGATCATGATCGGCATGGCCCTGGTTCTGGACCCTGATTTGCTGATTGCAGATGAGCCCACAACCTCTCTCGATGTGATTGTAGAGGCTCAATTCCTAGATCTATTAAACGAGCTTCGAAAGCAGTATGATCTTACTATCCTTCTCATTACCCATAATTTAGGAGTAGTGGCCCAGTTGGCCGACCGTATCACGGTGATGTACGGCGGGACCATTGCGGAGACCGGTGACACGTGCTCCATATTCGATAATCCCTTGCATCCTTACACACAGGGCCTTCTGGCCTCTATTCCCAATATCAAATTGGATCAGCCAGAACTCCATACAATGGAAGGAGCGCCGCCGGATTTGGTGGACCCTCCACCTGGATGCGTGTTTCATCCACGTTGCCCTCGGGTAATGGATGTTTGCAAAAAGGAAAGTCCCAAGAACTTTAGGAAAGATGGTCGTATCGTTAGATGCTGGCTCTACGGGTAATAAATGATGGCTGAACTGCTCAAGGTAGAAAACCTAAAGAAACACTTTCCCCTTCAAAAAGGATTCCTTGACAACCTTTTTGCCAAAGAGAAAAGGTTTGTCAGGGCTGTGGACGGTGTCTCCTTTTCAATTCGGAAGGGCGAGACCCTCGGATTGGTGGGAGAAAGCGGCTGCGGGAAGACAACCACGGGAAGATTGGTCTTGCGACTTCTAGAACCCACGTCGGGGAAAGTCATATACGGGGGAAAATCCATCTTTTCCTATTCAAAGGAGGAAATGCGCCGCTTAAGGAGAAATATGCAGGTGATTTTTCAGGACCCATTTGCTTCTCTGAGCCCCCGCATGACCATTGGCGAGGCCATAGGCCATCCTCTTAAGATTCATGGTTTGGCTCATGGTAAGGATGCGGAGCGAAAGGTTATGGACCTCATGGAGAAGGTGGGATTGGAACCCGCTTCTTTCCTTTATCACAAGTACCCACATCAGGTGTCTGGAGGGCAACGCCAACGTGTTGTGATTGCCAGGGCCCTTGTCACAAATCCTGAATTTGTGGTCGCCGACGAGCCCATTGCCATGGCGGATGTTTCAGTACGATCCATGATCCTTGAACTCTTGATCCGGCTGAAACAGGAGTTCGACCTGACATACCTGTTTATTACCCATGATCTTGCCACCAGCAAGTATATTTGTGACCGGGTAGCAATCATGTATCTTGGAAAAATCGTGGAGATCGGCCCGCTCAAGGAGGTATTCAGCAAGCCAGTTCACCCCTACACATCCACATTGCTGGCAGCGGTCCCTGTGCCTGATCCGAAGTTCCGCAGGACCCATCCCATTCCTAAAGGAGAGATCCCCAGTGCCATTAATCCCCCTTCAGGGTGCCGTTTCCACCCTAGGTGCCACCGTGCATCGGCTGACTGCAGCCGTGAGGAACCCCCTTTAAGGGAGGTGGGAGAGGAGCACTGGGTGGCATGTAATCTCAGGGGCCAGTGGTAGTGGTTAAGGCCCTTGTATAGATCAAAGTGATGGGGCTACGGTATCCAGGATTTGCGAAGAGACGGTTTTTTCTAGTGTGTTGCGCCGCTGGCAATTGGTCCGGACTATTAGATGGAATCCTCATCAAGGGCAGGTTCGCGTTCCTTGGAAGGGAGATTGGCCTTTGAGGTCTCTTTCTCA
>CAZDVV010000152.1:0-5060 GCA_964508875.1 uncultured Desulfobacteraceae bacterium
CTAATACCAAAGACCGCCATAGAACGATCTCCATACGCCACTGAGTTGGAAAAAGCTAGGGAAGGAGATATTATTTCCGTTCTCATAAAACAGATCAACCAGCCAGAAAAGAGGATTACCCTGGAGCCAAGGTTAGGCACCGAGGAGGATGACTGGCAAAGTTATAAGGACGCAAAGGCATCCTTTGGATCACTGGGAGAAAAACTACTGGAGGCCTTGCGAAAGAAGAAAAATGGGAACTAGACAGGTGGAGAAGCAGAGGTGGGAAAAATTGTGTTGATCACCGGAGGGGCCAGGAGCGGCAAGAGCGAATATGCCCAACAAATGGCTGAAAAGATATCAGGCACACGAATGTTTATTGCCACGTGTCCCATATCAGATAAAGAGTTAGAAGAGAGAATAACCAAGCACAGGGAAGCGAGAAAAAATAAGGGCTGGGAAACCATTGAAGAGACCATCAATCTCAAAGACTCTATACAACGGGCCAGGGAATACGATGTAGTTCTAGTGGATTGCCTCACGTTGTGGATAAACAATCTTATGTATAACGAAATCAATAACGCGATGGCACTGGACGAGAAAAGAGTTGATGATTTGTGTGGCGGTATTGTGTATGAGGCACGAATGGCAACAGGAACTGTGATTTTTGTGACAAATGAGGTGGGAATGGGGATAGTTCCAGATAATGAGACAGCAAGAAGATACCGCGATTTATTGGGCCGATGCAATCAGATCATTGCGGCCAGCGCAGATGAGGTTATTTTGATGGTTTGCGGTATGCCGGTTCCTATTAAGTGCAGTTGAAAAGGGGGCAGCCGTGCGTTCATTTTTTAGTGCCATTTCATTTCTCACTATTATCCCTGTGCCTCACAGATACGCCGTTGAGCGGACTAACTTAAGTAAGACTAGTATATTCTTTCCTGTTGTCGGCCTTTTAATTGGGCTTTTCGTCTCGGGCATTGGGTATTTGCTCTATCATATTTTTCCCGCTCAAGTGGCGACCATCTTTGTCGTTGCTTTACTGGCTAGTGCCAGCGGCGCCCTCCATTTGGACGGATTAGCAGATACATGTGATGGATTCCTTAGTGCGAGGCCAAGGGATAAGGTGTTGGCTATCATGAGAGACAGCCGTGTGGGGACCATGGGGGTAGTTGGAATCATTTTTCTTGTGATTATAAAATGGACGAGCCTTGCTAACGTATCTGCAGGTGCAAGATGGGCCACAATAGTGTTAATGCCTCTTACAGGTAGGACAGCTTTGCTGGTGATGATGGCCTTGCTCCCTTACGCAAGGTCAGAAGGGGGGCTTGCTAGTGCGTTCCTGGGACATAATGGCCTAAAATGGTGGGGAGTCTGTATAGGGATAGTGCTACTGGTGATAATTTCAATCATGGGATTCGGGAGGGTTGGAGTTATTATCACAGCAACATCACTGGGCGTCATCTTGGTATTTTGCGGGTACTGCTATGGAAAAATTGGAGGCTACACAGGTGACACCTTAGGGGCCATTTGTGAAATCTCAGAGGTACTCCCAGCATTGATGGCACTTGTCATCTTACGAGGGGGTGGAGCCTTATGACTGGATGGCGGCATGGGGGCAACGTGTGGCAAACTTCGGCAGATCTGGGCTGCTCTGTTGAAGATATAATTGATTTCTCCTCAAATGTGAATCCATTGGGGCCTCCTCACTGGGTGTACACCTTGATTGACTCCATGAAACCGTCCATAAAACATTACCCTGATCCCTTTTGTGTTCGACTGAAAAACCGTGTTGCCGATCTGTATGATATCAACCCGTCAGAAGTACTCCCCAGCAATGGCACTAGCGAACTCGTGTATCTATTACCTCAAGCAATACGGCCTGCTAGGGCTGTGATCCCTGTTCCATCATACGTGGACTATGAATATGGTGCAAGGGCTGCGGAGATTCCAGTACTCCGCGTTATCATGACTAGTGATGATCAATTCAGACTTCCCATTGAGGAAATCCAATCGGTTTTGATGCCAAGGGATATTGTCTATTTGGGGAGACCTAACAATCCTACTGGTGTGGTTTATGATAGCGAGGAGATAAGGTCCTTGGCCAAAAAAAACAGGGACGTATATTTCATAGTGGATCAGGCATTCTACGATTTTGTTGAAGACGCAGATCCGTTGGTAAGAAATCGGCCGGACAACATTGGGGTAATGTTCTCTCTTACCAAGATACTGGCTGTACCTGGGATTAGAGTTGGATGGCTAGTGGCTGAGCCAGGGATCATTGAGAGGGTCGCCCAGGTTCAGCCCCCTTGGTCGGTGAATGTGTTTGCACAGGCGATAGGGGCGAAAGCCGTGGAACACAGAGAGGTCATTGAGGAGACAAGGAAGACGGTTGCTGATGCGAGAGCTGAACTGGCAAGACAGATCAGTGAATTGGGAGGATTTCACGTGTATCCGAGCGAGGCCAACTACCTGTTGGTTGAGGTTAATAGAGGGGAGATTGATGCTATTCAATTGAAGGAAAGATTACTCCATAACCACAAGATCCTTATAAGAACATGTGACAATTTTCCCTCCCTTGATAAAAGATTTTTCAGAATCTGTGTCCGGTCTTCCGAAGACAATGGCCGTCTGGTAAGGGCCCTAACCCAAGTTGTGGAAGGTTGATCAAGGTATGGGCCTGCAATATCAGATAGTGACGGCCATGGCCTTGGACCTAATAATAGGAGATCCTCGCTGGTTGCTCCATCCTGCCAGACTTATTGGGCAATTGGCCTCATGGCTTGAAGGGAAAACTAGGTCGTGTATTGAGAGCGAGATGCTCGCCGGAACTTTTACAGCAATGGGAGTGGTCCTTGTAACCTGCTTTACTGTGATGGCCCTTCTCTGGGTTGCTGGGCTAGTTGGTAGCGTGGCTTCCCAGATAATGTCGACCCTAATTCTGTTTACGACTATTGCGGCAAAGGATTTGATCAAACACAGCAGTACTGTTTACAAAGAATTGCAGGTTGGAAATCTGAAGCAGGCCAGAAAAAAAGCGGGCATGATGGTGGGCAGGAGCACCGATGAGCTCGAAGAGCCTGAGCTCATAAGGGCTACTGTAGAAAGTGTAGCGGAAAATATGGTTGACGGAGTTATTGCTCCAATTTTTTATGGTCTCTTGTTTGGACCCGCAGGTGCTATGACCTACAAGGCCATAAACACCCTTGATTCCATGTTCGGTTACAAGAATGAAAGATACATAAGATTCGGAAAATTCTCTGCCCGATTGGATGACGTTGCCAATTATGCACCTGCAAGAATAGGGGCACTAGTGGTCCCTGTGGCTGCTAGACTTGTGGGCCTTGACTGGAAAAGATCTTGGAAGATCCTATGGAGGGATTTCCGCCAACACGACAGCCCTAACGCTGGCTGGCCTGAAGCCGCATTTGCCGGGGCCCTGAGGGTTAGGCTCGGGGGAAAAAATGTATATGGAGGGCGTGTCTCAATCAAGCCCTATTTGGGGGATGCCCTGGAGAGTTTTGAGTCTCGTCATATCACAATGGCCAATAAATTGATGTTGTGTAGTTCCTTGGTATTTCTTGGCCTGGGGGTGACTATGAGAGTCCTATTGCCCTAAAAAGCTAATCTTTTAAGACTTCGTTTATGACCCGAACTAACTCAGTTGGATCCACTGGTTTTTCAACGAATCCCTCTGGCCTCGCATAGGTGGTATCTCCTCCTTCTTGCGGAGGAGAAGACAACTTGAAAGAAAAATCTCTAAAATCGGCGCCAGTAACCTGGGAAACTCCCGATACGACCACAACCGGAATCCCTTTGAGCTCCGGGTCTGTCTTCAGCTCTCGAAAAAGGCTTATACCGCTTTTTTGGGGCATTATGAGGTCTAGCAAGATGAGATCCGGCTTCTCTTTCTTAGCGATTTGAAGTGTATCAATTGCTGAAGTAGTGGTGATGGCTTCATAACCATTGTCGGCCAGGACGGTTTCAATGTAGGTAAGAGCATCTGGCTCGTCGTCAATAACTAAGATCTTCCTTGCCATGATAGCCTCTCGGAATAATGTGGTTTGTGGTTGAAGGGATCAGAGTGTTAGAAGACTGTTTGAGTATATGCTCTTATCATAATTTTCGGTTTTTTCAAGAGATATTTGCGCCCCAGTATGGGGGTAAAGGGAAAAGATAGCATACCTTTTTGGAAAAAATTCTTGAAATTCCCTGCATGATCCTATATCGGTTTCGTGGCAGTGTTGTTCAATTGTTACGTGCGATCAGAGATAAAAAGGGGCATTACAAGGAGGAATAGGTTATGGTGGTTGACAAACGGGTAAAAGACATACTTATACCCATAGAAGAGTACGAGGCAGTGAGCATTGATTCACAGTTATGTGATGCACTCGCAATCCTAAAGAGAAATTACGAGCAGATAAAGAAATCAAGGAAGGGTGAGCTTCACTCTACCATTTTCATAAGGGACCATGAAGGCAAGATTGTGGGCAAGATTTCCATGTATGACCTCGTTAAAGGCCTCGTGCCCGAATCTGTCAAGGGCCCTGAAATGTCTAGGGCTTACTATTCAGTGCTTTCGTCCAGGGTATTGGAGGTGAGCAGGGAAGTGAGTGAGGTGCAGGCCAGGTTTAAATGGCTTCATAGTTCCTTTTTTGAGCTGATCAAACAAGAGGCGCGGAAGCCGGTAAAGGATGTAATGTCTGATGTATACCCTCTTTTGACAGAGGAGGACACTATCAACCATGCCATTTATATAATGTTCAAAGAGGGTGTAAGGCAGCCTTTGGTGGTAAAGGATGGCGAGGTGATCGGGGTTGTTACCTTGAAGGCCATTTTCGATGAAATGATCGAACTACTTGGCCCTGAATGCGGGATAAACTGGCAAGAGTAAGCAGAAAAAATCCCAATGCCGCGGCTCACAGACTGACTGATCCAAGGTTTTCCATTTGCCAGGGATTTAGGGGGAAAGGACTAGGCTGCGAACAGAGATTGGATGTCTGGATGCATACGAAGGGTTTTCAAGAATTGGTCAGTCCGCTTGGTGAGCCTGTTTCTGAGAATTTCCAGCGCCCCTTTCA
>CAZDVV010000153.1:0-5042 GCA_964508875.1 uncultured Desulfobacteraceae bacterium
GGACTATAACCTGCTTGTCGCATCGCATTTATAAGATGGTCAGAGTACACTATCTTCCAATCGGCGGATGCCCTGGGAGTCCCTACTAACAAAAAAATTGAGGAAAGAAAAATGATTGAGAGGAGTTGCCGCGCTTTCTTCATCCACCTATTTCCATTTCTTGAGCTTGTTCCCCCGATTTATTATCTATCGGCACTGATATCTTTCTCGTAAATTGTATCTTAAGGAGATTCAATTGCAACGGATGGCATTTCATAGCAAAGATCCCCTTACCAGGGCAAGGACTTTCACAGGGCATAATTATGCCCGGTCTCTTTGCATATGCATAGACTGAGGGGGCAGGTTTAGACAAAAAGACAAAAAAGGAAGAGAGTACGGGCCTATGAACTGATTCTTAATACCTTTGCACCTCTTATTTTTCTCTCCTTGAGTTCCAAGAGCGCTTTGTTGGCCTCTTCAAGCGCATATTCTTGGTACTCGGGCTTTATCGGGATTTCAGCTGCGAGTTGTAAGAATTCACTTATGTCTGTATTGGCCACATTAGCAACGCTCTTGATTTCCTTTTCCATCCATAGGTATGACGGGTAATCAATCTTAAGTAGATATTCCTTATCAATGTCCTCCTTGCGAATGGCATTGATTACCAGTCTCCCGCCCGGGCGCAAATTTTTGAGGGCCTCCACCACCGGCTTCCACACAGGTGTTGTATCAATAATGCTATGGAGCTTCTCCGGGCTTTCCTCTTCTGTATCTCCTGCCCACACAGCACCAAGTTCTCTTGCAAATTCTTGCTCATGCTTGCTACGGGCAAACACATACACCTTAACATTGGGATAGCGGTGGCGCACCATTTTCATGACCAGATGACCGGATGCACCAAAGCCGGTTAGCCCAAGATTCTGACCATCACTAATGCCGGTCAGTCTAAGGGAGCGATATCCAATTGCACCGGCACATAGCAACGGGGCTGCCTCTGAGTCTGAGAAAACCTCTGGTATGGGGTGGGCAAAGCCCTCTGGAACCACCATATACTCGGCGTAACCCCCATTGGCATCGCGTCCCGCGGCCTGGAACTGCTCGCAAAGGTTTTCATCTCCTCTCTGGCAATATTCACACTGCCCACAGGCCGAATAGATCCATCCCACACCCACTCTATCGCCGATCTTGAACCGCCTGGCCCCAGAGCCCAGCTTTTCCACTTTTCCCACTACCTGGTGCCCGAGGACCATTGGAAAGCGAGGCGGAGGGGTGCGGCCCTCGATTTCATCGAGCTCCGTATGGCAAACCCCGCAGGTGAGCACCTTTAGTAAGACCTCCCCTTGCCCTGGCTTGGGCTCGGGAAGGTCCACCAGCTCCAAGGGTTGGCGATTTTCTGTTAGATCAACCACTTCATTCAGAACCATCGCTTTCATAATATTTCCTCCATCGGGTCAAAAAGCCTTCAATACAGGGAACTGTCCCGAATCAATCAATCTTCTGTCGGCAGTAATCAGGGTCAATCCATAGATAATAGCGGTAGCAGCAAGAAACCTATCAGCCGGATCCTGGTGATGAAGCCTGACCTTCCTGCTCTCAATTGCTATTTCTGAATTCAGCATAGCCTCTTTCAGGGGGAGATGCTCAATAATATTTCTCACAAAACTCTCCGGTGTAGCCTTAATCTGAATTCTGCCTTTTTCTGCAAGGACCAGGATCTCCCATATGCTTATGGGTGAAAACCATAGCTCATTTTCTTCATTCTGGAGCAGACTTACAATGGAACTACTTAGCCTCTCTGGCTCAATACCACTCCACAGGATCACATGGGTATCAAGCAGGTATTTCACCTCTCAAGTACCTCCCACTCTTTCTCGTTTATTGCAGGCGAAATTATATCCCCAACTATTTTGGCCGATCCCTTCAAGCAGCCAACCCATTCCTTCTTTCTTGGAGGTGGGGGCGGGGGAGTGACCAAGGCGATTGGCTCTCCTTTACGGGTAATCAGGATTGACCGCCCTGTTTTCTTGACATCTGTCAAGAGTTTTAAGCAAGTTGCCTTAAATTTTGATACTGGTACTGTTTCCATGACATCCCTCCTGTTGCTCGACTGAGAGCCCGCAAACACACAATCCAAAGCCCACAGCAATACACGTTTTGGCATGAATTTACCATGGTCAATGACTATGGTCAAGAGTGCCACTGAGCTTTTTCGTCTGCCTCCGCAAAAGGCTCCTCATTTATGCAAGGAAGAATGGGATTACCATCTGCTTCAGCGCAATGTTGCCCTTCGCACCAGGCGGATGACCATACTGTAACCCTCAGCGAACACAGGCCGCGTGATGAGGACCATGCCATGGGATTATCTATGGGGCTCCATGTTGAGATCGTTTCCTTGAGGAGAGGCTGTGCCTAAAGATTTCTGAAATGCAGGTGCTATAGCTGCACGGCAGCCCCACCACACACTTGCCGCATACATGGGTGGAATCCTGAAGACCGACGAGCTGTTCGGTGTTCTCCAGATTGTACTTGAGCCTTTCCCAGCACTTTTGCCGATCTATACCCTCTTCACCCAATGCCTGGATAGGGCAGCGATCAAAACACTCTAGGCATTCCTCACCCCGTTTGTGAAGGCATAGTTCATCTTCTGTGACCAGGGGCGCATCACCAAGGTCTGCCTCTGTAACCAGGCTGCCCAATCTCCCGGCACAGCCCGCTGGGGTGATGAGTTGGGCGTTCATACCAATTCGCCCCAGTCCACTCAAATGAGCGAGGTGTTTATGGGACCACTTTGCCATGAGCTTGATTTGATCAAAGTTGTGCGTGGCAGGTGTAATAGCAGACATATATCCCTGAACAGCGAGGACGTTCTTTATTCGTTCACAGATAAGTCCGATTAGCTCATTCGTAGCCTCGTAAGCAAGGCCCCAGTTCCTGCATGGGAAAGGGCCGATGGTGTTTTCCTCAATCAGCTCCTTAGTAAACGGAATAAAAAACACTATCAAACTCCTAGCACCTGGAAGCAAGTCTGTGGGTAGTAAATGATCGTCTGAGGCAATATTGGGAAGAACGTCGAAGCGTTCATCTATTCGGGCTGTAGCGAGGAGCGGGTCTCTCCACCAATTTTTTGTGCCTGGCTGGTTCGCGTAAGATCGCACAAATTCTTGTATCAAGTTTCTCAATTCCCTTGCGCCAGTAACAGCGATCATTGTTCCTCCTTGTCTGAGTTTCTGCTAAAAGCTCTTGTAGACCCTAGCGAGAGGATGGCCGGGAGCTGCGAGCTCAAGATCATTGAAATATCCATAAGGTGTGTGAATCGGCTCATACCCTGCGCTTTGAAGCCTTTTGGCTGCCCTATGCAAGAGGGCCTTGGCATCCTTAGGGTCTGCCTTTTCATCTCCCAGATGCGAGAAGGAATGAAGTATGATCTTCTTGGTTTCCCATTTTCGGGCCAGCCACTTTGTGTTTTTTACTAACTTGGTTTCTGCTGAACTCCCCTCCCTCACGTCTTGGGGTTCAACATGTATGAAGGCAACAATAACCTTTTCATGGTGTTCCGGCGATGCCTCGCCAGCATCCTCTAGGGTCTTTAGAGTAGGTTGCCATGAAAATTTGTCGCAGTACCACAGGAGTATGCGCATAGTCCCTGCCCTCGAAGGTTGAAAGATTGCTGTGGTTCCTGGCCAAACCTAATGCCAGGTGATGACGCCTAAGTCCTCACAGGGTGTGTACCCTCAGCATGTTAGTAGTGCCCTTTACCCAAACCGGGTGACCCGCTGTAATTACCACTAGGTCTCCTTTTGAGACCAGGCCCGTTTCAATAGCATGGCGTGAGGCCTTTTCGAACATATCATCAGTGTCCTTTGGTTCTTCTACTAATTTAGGGAAGCACCCCCACTCTAGGCAAAGTTGGCGTACTGTATCCTCTTGGGGAGAGAGGGCAATTATTCCCTGATTTGGCCTGAATCTTGAGATAAACCTTGCGGTCTGGCCCGAGCGTGTAGTGGCTATAATAGCTGAAGCGCCCAAATTACGTGCCAGCACGCAGGCCACATGAGAAACAGATTCGGAAATGGACTCGTGGGGCATTAGTTCAAGGTACTTTCCGTGTGGGAATCTTTCCTCCGCCTTTCTAATTATTTCAGCCATGTTTTGCACTGCCTCAACGGGATAGCTTCCGCTTGCCGTCTCCTCAGACAACATGACTGCATCCGTTCCATCTAATACAGCATTAGCTACATCTGTTGCCTCTGCCCTGGTGGGCCTAGGTTGATCTACCATTGAGCGAAGCATTTGGGTGGCAGTGATTACAGGTTTTCCTGCCATATTGGCCCTCCTTATCAACCTCTTTTGCACTATTGGCACCCGAGCCAATGGAATTTCTACTCCTAGGTCCCCCCTTGCCACCATGATGCCGTCTGCCACTTCCAATATCTCCTCAATGTTGTTTACTGCCTCCCACTTCTCTATCTTGGCAATGACAGGGGTGTTTTTGTTTCTCTCAGAAATTATATTCTTTAATTGCCTCACGTCTTCAGCCCTTCTCACAAAGGACAGGGCCACGTAGTCAACCTCATGTTCCAGGCCAAATAGGAGGTCTTCTTTGTCCTTTTCAGTGATGGAAGGAACTCCTATTGATTCGGTAGGGATATTGACGCCCTTGTGTGAAGTGAGAAGGCCGCCTCGCACCACAATGCAGTGGATCTCATCACCCTCAATCTTTTCCACGCGGAGTTCCATAAATCCATCTGCAAGCAGGATGATATCGCCTTCTTTAAGTTCATTAGGAAGATTTTCATAAGACACTGTCACCTTTCCGGGTTCTGCTATACCCTTTTTTGCTGTGAGTGCAAAGGGCTGTCCTTTTTCAAGCATAATCCCTGGCTCTGGGATTTCGCCCACTCGCACTTTGGGACCGGACAGATCTTGAAGGATGGCAATTGGTTTTTTCAATTTGGCCGATAGCTCTCTGATGAGTCGGATTTTCTCTGCATGTTCATCCCGAGTACCATGGGAGAAATTAAGTCTCGCAACACTCATGCCCTCTAATATCAGTTTTTCTAAAA
>CAZDVV010000154.1:0-5026 GCA_964508875.1 uncultured Desulfobacteraceae bacterium
CAACCTCGTTAAGTTTCTTGACCCCTTATCTTCTTTTTTCTATAATCGCGCCGCAATTGCATCACGGTACCTTCTGAATCTCTTATGTTGTAGCGTTGAGGAGGAAGTAAATGGATTTGAGTAGAAAGCTTGCGATAGGAATAGTTATGATCATACCCGCATTTGTGACCGGTGGGCTGCTGTGGTCCCTAATTCCATCGTGGATAGCGGTGGCAATTTGGCAAATCATTATGGTATTTATTTACGCGGGAATCGTTAAAGGTAAACTCTCCTTTAGTAAAAAAAGGGCCTGAACTGCTCACCCCAAGCACCTGACGATGGAAGGGCGGGCTTGACACGCCGCTCTTAGAGATATGAAAAAGGCCTTCAACCATCTTTCCCCCCAGCAAGTCCTGCCCCTGAGTTTTCTTGCCTTCATTGTATTTGGGGCATTGCTTCTTCTAACCCCATGGGCCACCAAAAGTGGGCAAATACATGTAATTGATGCCCTGTTCACCGCCACATCGGCAGTTTGCGTTACGGGGCTCATTGTGGTGGATACTGGGAGCTACTTTTCACCTTTTGGCCAAGGTGTCATCTTAGGCCTAATCCAAATTGGCGGCCTGGGAATCATGACATTTTCCGTACTTTTTTATACCTTGTTGGGATCCAGCATACGCCTCAGAGACAGAGTGATCGTTCAAAGTAGTTTTACCACAGGCCAAAGGGGCGATGTGCTTCAATTGGTCAAATCCATTTTCCTATACACATTTGTCATAGAAGCTATCGGTGTATTGTTGCTATTTCTAGCCTGGCCAGAGGATTGTTCGCCCTCTAGATGTTTTTGGATCGCAGTATTCCACAGTATATCGGCCTTTTGCAACGCGGGCTTTTCATTGTTCCAGGATAGCTTTGTAAGGCTTCAGTCTAATTGGTGGATCAATCTCATAATCACTGGCCTTATTATTGTGGGAGGACTTGGCTTCATTGTACTTACTGAAATCGGCGACTGGATAAGGATAAAGATCTCTGATAACGGAAGGCCAAGAATATCACTTCATACAAAGATTGTGCTTACCACAACAGCATGTCTCATAGCAGGCGGGACAGTATTGTTTTTCTTCCTTGAATCAAATGACTCCTTGGTTGCGGCTCCTTTAGGAAGAAAAATCCTTGCCTCGTATTTTCAGTCAGTTACGGCCCGGACCGCTGGGTTTAATACCATAGATATTTACACATTGGCCAACCCCACGTTATTCATACTAATCATACTGATGTTCATAGGTGCATCACCTGGCTCTTGTGGGGGTGGAGTAAAGACCGTTAATGCTGCTGTTTTGCTAATCATAGCCAAAAATCGATTCAAGGGAAAAGAAGAAGGAGAAGTATTCAAAAGAACCATCCCACGAGAAACTCTCAGCCGCTCAGTTACCATAATTATAAGCTCTGTGGTTCTCATTTCAGTGGTAGCCTGCCTTGTAATGATAGCTGAAACCGGTCGATATGCTCACCCTGAGACAAGAGGGAAATTCCTGGAATATCTTTTTGAAACCGTATCGGCTTTTGGAACAGTGGGGCTCAGTATGGGTGTCACATCTACATTGACAAATGTTGGCAAGATTCTCATTATGGTGATGATGTTCCTTGGCAGATTAGGCCCTCTAAATTTGGCCTTTTCCCTGGCCAAAAAAGCTCCTGCCAAAAGATTTCATTATGGCGAAGAAAAGATTTTTATAGGTTAGAAAATGAAAAAATTCGCAGTCTTCGGTCTAGGTAACTTTGGGTTTTCTGTGGCTAAGGCCCTGTATGAAGAAGGACATGAGGTGCTTTGCATTGACCGAAAAGAAGCAAGGGTCAACAAAATTCAGGAATTTGCTACTCACACCATAATCGGGGATGTAACGGATCGGTCACTGCTGGAGTCAGCAGGAGTGTCGGACATGGATGCAGTGATCGTGAGCCTGGGAGACAATCTCAGCGCGAGCATTCTCACAACCTTGTACCTAAGAGATTTGAAGACAAAAAAAATTCTGGTCAAGATCAGGAGCGAGGATCACGGTCGGATACTGGAGAAAATAGGTGCTGACGAAGTAATATTTCCCGAAAAGGAAACGGCCATAAAAATCGCCAAAAGCCTCTCGAATCCCAATATTTTGGACTATATTCCCCTGTCTCCTGAATACAGTATCTTGGAGGTGGCCCCTCCAAACCGGTTTGTTGGCAAAACCCTCAGAGAGATCAACCTGAGGGCAAAATATGGCGTGAATGTGATCGCGATCCGCGAACTTGTCCCTGATCGCCTCACTATGGCACCAGGGGGTGACTTTGTCATAAAGGACAGTGATATCTTTATAGTTCTAGGGCGTCCAGAAGATATCGCCAAAATACAAGATTAGGTAGAATCTATTTGGGGGGAATGATTCATCTGCCATGTCTGTGGCGTAGTATGGGTCTATTATCTCAAAATAAGCACGGAAGATTGTGCCCCACGCACAAGCTTCCTTACCCTATCCTGAGAAAAGAACTTCCCTATCAAAGACCGCTGGCCCATCCATAATGCAATAAGACCTTTTTCTGCTGCATCCGCCACAAATCTATCCAGCATGGATACGTCCACCACTGATACCCAGGCCTTAATTTTCTGGGCAGTATAATACTGTAAGATCTGCTTCATCTTGCGGTCCACCTCTTCCTTGAGGTGATCTGACTCTGTCAGCCCCACGAGAGTAAGGTCCGTCTGGTGTAGGGTAACCATCTGGTTCATTAACTCAAGGGACTCTTGGCTCACACTGTCATGATCAAGGCAGCAGACAATTTTATTCGGCTTCTTTTCTTCTTTGACCACAAGCACAGAGCAGGGGGCGCCCTTTACTATTTTTTCAGGGGCATTTCGATCCTGCTCCCATGTGCACTGTTCACCCTTGCTGCAACCGAGTACAATAAGGTCGCTTTGCTCTTCAGCGGCTTCGACAAGTACCTGTTTCGTGGGCTGGCCGAACCTTATTCTCACACGGAATTCCTTCATTCCTTTGCAGACGCACATCTCTTCCAACACGTCCTTTCCCCTGTCTACCAGCTCGTAGTCCCAGCGTTTCCTCGCATAGGGCGAAACAGATTCGTCTTTGAAGTGGCCGAGAAATTCTTCCCTGAACTCCTGCAGCTTCCTTACAATTGGCAAGTCTCGAAGCGACTGGACTCCATTTACCGATGAAGCAGGTTTTCTTGATTCCACTCCAAGCAGGGTAACATCTGCCCATGTGTTCATTGCTAGTTTGGCCACCTCATGGACTACATATTTGCTATATGGGTTAGTATCTAGGGCAACAAGTATTCTCATTAACTCCTCCCGTTTTTTAAGCCTTACTCTGGGGTAGCCTTACGTGCAACTTTTACAAACATCCTGGAAACTAGCCAGGGCATCGAATTCCTCGAAAGCAAGGCATCAACATATGAAAATTGGACTTGGGGTAAATGCCAACACCGTGTAAATCGGGCTCTTCTTGTCCAATACGTTCCTAACAGCACAAACGACTAAGCCATATCTGCTCAGATAATCAGCAATGTCTTTCGGATGCCCGGTTAAAACTTGGCCTTTTTCGAGATTCAGGCCCTTCTTTCCAATGGCATCAACGAGATTGTTGAATTCCTGTGTATTTTGGCCTCCTTCATTTACTTCTAGGTCCTTTATGTGTTTCCTTGGAACCAAGTGGATTACCTCAAGTGGAAGCTTTAACTGTCTAAGTATATCAGTCACATCGTCCATAAACTTTGCAGGTTCGAGGCCTTCGTAGCTAAGCAAAGCGACCTTTTGCAAGGACACAAGGTTTTTTACCACGATTGCAGGGCAAGGTGCGTTTTGGTACAGTTTTGAACTGACCAATTTCTTAAAATCCGCTTCGTCAAAAGAAGCCAGAACCCCTTCCATGAAAAGGTCATACTTGCCAATTTGAAGCTCTCTTAGTATTTCTGTTTCCCGCTCCCCTACCACCACCCGCGGGGCGGCCAGAGCAGGACAATGAGGTTTTTCAGTTCTAATAAGAAGGTTTATTTCTTCCTCTCCCTTTTCGGCGAGGGCCTGCTCCCAGGTGTGACGTACCCATCCCGTGCCAAAAAGGTTGTCTTTCTGTTCGGGCTCTTTGACGTGAATGGGTTGGAGGGCAATCTCCATGAACTGAGAGATTTGCCCCGCGTACCTAATGGCGATACTAGAGGCAAGATCAGGATTTACTGAGACAAGAATATTTACCATAACCACCACCTAATTAAGAAATGTTTCCTTTAATTTTTTTCTCCGCCCTTTCCACTGCATCCTGTATCTCTCCAAGCTTAAAGGGCTTGGCCAAGAAATCAAATACCCCTTTTTGGAAGGATTCCTTTGCGGTCTCCATTGTGGCAAAACCAGTAATAACAATAACTTCTGTTGATGGTGATCTCCTTTTTACTTCTGTCAAAAAGGCCATCCCGTCAAGGCCCTCCATTTTTAGGTCTGTGATCACGATATCGAAATTACGCTCGGTGATACGTTTAAACGCATCTGAGCTCCGAAAAAAGATCTCCACCTCGTAACCTTTCTTTTCCAACGCAGATCTTAACCTCTTGCAAACAATGGGTTCGTCGTCCAACACCAAGATACTCGTACGTTTATGATCTTCCATCACACCTCTCCTGACTCCTGAAATTTAGTGGACAGTGGTCGCATCGACACAAAGCGTCTGAAATGCCTCAATAAATTTCATGATTTGATTATCATTCACCATTTGTACATCCAACTGCCTAGTGAAAGCCACCAATGTGCCCACAATTCTCAACTTTTTTTTCATCTCTTCAACGCCCATCTTTTTCACTCTTGCCACCACCAGATCTCCTCGAAGATCCACCCTAAAATCGTTCATGGTTAGAATTTCCCCTACGAGCTTCGCCCTGCGGGATCTTCTCGACAAATCCGTCACCCCACCAAGGAACCTAAAATATGCATAATTGTCGTTGATCTTCTCGCTAATATAGGCGTCTATCATATTAAAATGGTAACCAAGACGCAAACTGATGT
>CAZDVV010000155.1:0-4932 GCA_964508875.1 uncultured Desulfobacteraceae bacterium
TCTGGGGCTTGAACCTGATCTTATAAGCATGTTGAGCGAGGATATTTCCAAATCCAGTGGAGTTATTTTACTAACAGGTCCCACGGGAAGTGGAAAAACCACAACGCTCTATTCCTGCATAAATAAAATAAATAGCGAGGATAAGAAGATTATAACTATTGAAGATCCAGTAGAATACCAACTTGATGGTATCAACCAGATTCAGGTAAGACCCGAAATTGGCTATGACTTCCTAACAGCGCTCAGGAGCATCCTCCGCCAGGACCCTGATGTAATCATGATCGGCGAGATAAGAGACAGGGAGACGGCTAGAGTCGCCATGCAATCTTCCCTTACTGGGCACCTTGTTTTCAGTACAGTTCACACTAACGATGCTCCTTCGGCATATACCAGACTAATCGATCTCGGGGTGGAGGAATATCTTATCAATGCTTCACTGATATCGGTAATAGCCCAGCGCCTGGTTAGAAGGGTTTGTCCGGAGTGCGCCAGACGAGCACAACTGGATCCGTCTCAGATTAGGACATACGGGCTTGAGGAACTGGCCAAGAGGCATCAAATAGATACAGTGAACTTTATGGAGCCTGTAGGATGCCCCTCTTGTAATCACACTGGCTACCGGGGGCGCGTAGGAATCATGGAATACCTTAGGTGCGCCTCGGAGCTTAAAAGGATTCCAAAGGATAATACTTTTACCCTCAATGCTCGGAAGTACATGGAGAAAAACGGCATTCGATCATTAGAGGAGGACGGATTTCTAAAGGTCTTGAGGGGCATCACAACCATAGAAGAGGTTGTGAGGGTTTGTGGATAATGGGCAGGTTTGTCTATGTTGCTTACGACGGAGCCGGTTCCAGGCACGAAGGAGATCTTTCGGCATTTAATAAGGAATCTGCGAAAGCGAAACTAAAAAATCAGGGATTGATTCCGGTAAAGATTAAAGAGGTAGAGGATGCTAAAAATAAGTCAACTGGGTTCAGCCTGTTCAAACCAAGACCTAAGCTTTCCGATTTGGAATTTTTGACATCCCAACTATCTCTGCTTCTAAGGAATGGAGTAAGGATAGATCGTGCACTGTATATAGCAAAAACCGGAATAAAGAACGCTAGCCTAGCCGGGATCATTGAAGATATTTATGGGGAGGTGAGGAGAGGAGTCCCTTTTTCTGCTTGCCTTGAAAAATACCATGATATTTTTGACCTTCTCTATATTAATCTCGTCAGGATCGGCGAGGTAACAGGTGAGCTTGCGCGCATCTTCGACAATCTAGCCGCTAACCTGCGTTTCAGACAAAAAATAATCACAGACACCCGCCAAGCGATGATTTATCCCTTGGTGATTTTTTGTGTTTGCGTGTTGGCAGTATTCTTCATATTCAATTTCATAGTACCACGCTTTTCCACGATTTTTTCAGCAATGGTAAATATTCCTGGTTATACAAAGATTTTTCTGACAATTAGCGCGCTATTTCGGAAGTACCAATATTTCCTTTTCCCTGCGATAATTGGGGTGGTGCTTGTGGGCCGTTATTATCGAAAAAATGACTACCTAAAGAAACTAGCTGATGTCATGGTCCTCAGAATCCCTGTAATTCGTGGGCTCTTTTACAAACTGGAGAATTTGCGTTTTGCCTCGTCCCTAGCTGTTCTTTTGGAGAGCGGAGTAGTTCTGAGCGAAGCACTTGACCATTCAGTAAGATTAGTGGGCAATACGTACATCAGGAAAAAGCTGCTAGTTGTTAAGAAGGAGGTAAGGGAGGGAAAGAGCCTGAGTGAAGCCATTTCGAAAACTGGGCTCCTCGCTGTAGAATTCAACGCACTTATCGAAGTAGGTGAGGAGACAGGTGGCCTTGCAGCGGTGTTTAAGGAGATAGAAGGCCGGCTGAGGACTCAATACGAGGTTATGGTCACAGATATCATTACATTGATTGAGCCGATCATGATTATTGTAATGGGGTTGATAGTAGGTTCGTTGGTGGTCGTGATGCTGTTGAGCATTGTATCAGTGAGCGATATTAGTTTTTAGTCTTGGTGCTCGGATGTATTGGCCCGTTCGGATAATTGCGAGGCCTAGGCTCCGCGATGCGGGGTTTACCCTTATCGAGTTGCTGGCAGTACTTATCATAGCAGGATTTTTGGCCTCGTTGGTAGCGCCGAAGCTTTTTGCTACCTATGAGAGAATAAAGGCCTCGGCGGAAGAGAAGAAGCTGAGAGAGGTGTTAGAGTTTGCTAAATCAAGATCTTTTCTTAGGCAAACCCCTTTCATCATCCGGTTTGACGATCACACTTTAGAAATAACAAATCAAGGCGTATTAATACGATTCGAATATATCCGTTTTTCTCGTTCTGCCCTTACTTTTAATGCCAACGGTTTTTCGGCTACCGAAAAGTTAAACTATTATGTGAGGGGGCGAAAAAGGGCTCTTGATCTTTCTCAATAACAAAGGCTTTACTCTGATTGAGGTACTAATTTCTGGCTTAATTCTATTTTCAGCTCTCTCCTTAGGTACTTTGGCATATAGAGGTTCGGTAAGAGTTATTGATAAATTTACCGCAAATGTTGCTATTGCTGATGCATTTCCCAGAATAATGTCTCAGGTAAAGCAGGAGTTGATGACGCATAGGCTTGAGGGGCGCGGCCGTCTTGGAAGATATGTGACCTTTAAGTGGAACTCGAAGGTAATAAAGAGTTCAAGAAATATCATTAGTTCGTATGACGAAGCTACAGGCGGACTGGCTTATGGACGTTTTTTGGTTAGCCTGAACAAAATAGATGTTGTTGTCTCATATCACAGAGCAGGTGTCGTTCAGGAGAAAGGCTATGAATATTATGAACTCTCTTGGTTTAAGCGGTAATATTCCGATGGATAAAAAGGAAAGATAATGCAGAGGCCCTATCTTGTGACAGCGAAGCAAAAGCATGAAAATAGGATTTTTTATAATGAAGCTGGCTTCACGTTAATTGAGATTCTTATTTCAAGCATCATCCTTGCCTCATTGATATATCTGGCTACGTTATCTTATTCTTTGTTCATGAGGCTTTGGGAGCAAGGTGGAGTGAAGGCCAGCGCGATGACAGAGAGGTATCGTATTGATATCTTGTTAGGGTCATCTCTGGAATCTATTTACGACTATTATGTTACAGACCCCGTCAATGAAAGAATTGGGCTTTACTATCCTTTTTTCATTGGGGCAGAGCATAATATGGAATTCATCACTCTGTCATCTGTTTTCGCGAAAGGATTCTCGGCAATTGCTAGATTAGGGGTAAAGCAGATAAATGAAGGAGCGCGACCCAGATATCAGGTCATCTACGAAGAAAAACCGCTTCGCAATTTCTACCTCAAGTATGATAACTTTTCCGGGCCTTTTAGTTACAAGATTATCGTTTTTGACAATGTAGAGGATTTTAGGCTCAGATATTTTGGTGTTTGGCAAGAAGAACACAAGGTCGGGGGAGCCGGGAGTGTTCCCGAAATCGTATATAAGTGGCAGAATAGTTTTTATGGGAAAAAAAATATGGCAATTCCCAGGAAGCTCGAATTAACCGTGGTGCGAGCAGGCAACCGTGAAACCTTTCATTGTCAGATCATACCGACGAATGTGTTCAAACAGTCCTTTTTCCGCCGGGAATTCTGAGGCTGGATATGCGCTTTTTGCTGTCTTGCTGATCTCCATGATTATTATGGTCATCAGTACAGCGATAGCGATTTCTGTCCACGAGAGGGTGAGGTTAGCCGGCGAAATCAGGGACAGGACCGATGCCTACCTGAAATGCCACAGCGCCATGAATCAAATGATTTATGACGTTCTCACTTCAACATTTACCCCTACAGGTTTGAATGTGCATGGCGAAAATGGGCGGTCTGAATTTATCAATTTGTATGGTGACCCGATTACAGTCTCTGAGGATGTGACAGTCAGGCTCCGTGACGTTTCTGGGATGATTTCACCCCTTTTTCATCCAGGATATATCAGGATGCTCATGACATATGTTTCCAAAGACACCAAGAAAGGCAACTCATTTGTAGACTGTTTGTTGGATTGGCAGGATCGGGATGACTTGAAACACCTCAACGGTGCAGAGTCCTACGAATATAGGGTTGCGGGTTATCCTTACGGTCCCCGGAATTTCTACGTTCAGGTCCCAGAAGAAATCATGCTTGTAAAGGGTTTTGAACCGGGTATGTTCGATAAAATCAAAGATGATCTAGCATACTGGGGCACGGGAACAATAAACTTCTTGACAATGAGTGATAGGCTGCTTCGCGCTATATTGCGAAACGATTCTGTTGTTGACAGAATTATTGCGATGAGAAAAAATGGCGTTTTAACCGAGAAGGCCTTTAAAGACTTAACAGGCATTCCGTCCACCGAGAGATATATTTTCGGTCCCTCGGGCTGGGTTAGGATCGAGGTGACAGCGAAAGTCGGAAAGGCGAAGGACACTCTTCAGGCGGTTATTGTTAAAAGAGAAACACGAGATAGCCCCTTTATGGTGACCCAATGGCGGAGCTAAGCAAATATTCGTGGTTCATAGCGAGCCTTAGCCCCAGGAAGATACTTTACATTGGAAAGAATGAATGTTTTATCTGGAGAAGGGGAGGTATCGAGGAGGTAGGGGCTGGTTTCAAGGGTAAGGCCAGATTTGTGGTTTTAGGGAAGGAGTTTTATTTTGAAACAATAAGAAGCTTTCCCTTTGCAAACCTAGGGGAGATCAGGGATGCGGTAAAAACTGATATGGCTACATTTTCACCTTTTGAGACTGAACTGTTTTTTGCAAAAAAGATTCGTGGGACTGGAGAGCATACAAGTGTGAATCTCTGGTTTGTGTCCCCGGGCATCTTGGAGAGGCTGCGGCAGCTCTCGCCATTCGTACTTATCCCCGAGACAGCACTTTTCGCCCTGCGCCAGGATTCTAAAGACATTCTTT
>CAZDVV010000156.1:0-2496 GCA_964508875.1 uncultured Desulfobacteraceae bacterium
CCGAAGGGATGCATCTGACGATGGAATGTGAATGGGACGATGAGAGAAAACGTTATAGCAAATTTTCAATCAATCTCAAGTTGCCGAAGGGCTTTGATGAAAAGTATAAGAAGGCAATCATAAGGTCCATGGACCTCTGTGCAGTAAAGAAATATATGATTGAACCACCTGAGTTCGAGATTACTGCCTCATAACCACGGACAGGCGGGGAGGAACATTTCATTGCTGGCTTGCCGCCTTGGCAAGCGAGTGTCTACCCTGCTCACACCTGAAATTAGTTTTTGGGCAGGGATGAACTAAGTTGATAGGTTAAATAACAGGAAGCCAGGTTTGCATTTCTGAAACATGCTGCGAGGGGGTGTTATTGGGACAGCAGCCTAATAAGATTCTCCCTTATACCCTTTTCGTCTGTCCCACTCCATTCAGTATCATAAATACCTTCAAGAATGCCTGTCTGTACAAGTGCCCATTTTATGGCAGCGGGGGGATTGCTGGAGTAAAAATCACGCAACTCATGCAGGAACTGCCCGGTGTCCCACAACTGTTTCATGGTGTCGGGATAGTCGGATGCACTTTCATTCAGGTGCAAAGATGACTCGGTTATTATCTTCCACTTCTCAGGCGCCAGATTGGCACCTGGTGATACTACCCCGCTCAGGCTGGGAAATTCCAGAAAGCGGGCCTCGTCCCCGTCGTATATCCTGAAATTGGAATGCTTTCTTACGGCCTTTTGGTAATTGTAAGCACGGTCCATTGAGCCCAGGAAGATCAGCCCGCAGATAAGATCCATTGTCGCCATTTCTTTTAGTATTGATGTACGGATATTTTTTCGCTTGATGGCGCTTCGAACCAGGGCCACTGACTGAGGATCGTTCACCAATATGAAGGGACGTTCAGCGAGGCGAAATAATTCATCGTAAAGAGTGGGAAGGCCTCTGTTGCTGTGGTAAAGCAGGGGGGTATCTACCCAGTAGATAGGGGCATCGTACTGCCTGCTTTCTGTGACCTTTTGAAGGGCAATCAGGTTGCGCCTGGTCTCTGCCTCATCTTTTCCCGTAATCCAAACAAACAAGGGAAGGGCCCGGGGAGCAATGGCCATCGTCCCCTCCAGGAGCTGCTTTCGTACCTTCAGGCTGAGGATGTTTCCCTGTCCTGCCCACCGGCTTGCGATCAAGATGCCATGGACGTGCTCAGCCACCTTTTCCAGTAGTCTTTGAAGCCCACCGATATCAATAGCATCCCCGCTCTCAATCGGGGTAATTAGATCAAGAATTAACCCTCGGGGCGGATCCTGATATTCCATTGAGCCTGAATTCCTCCCTTCCCAGAAGATCGTGAAGATGTGCAATCCCTTTTACTCGATTGGTCCGATCCACCACTACCAAATGGGTGATTCCAAATAGTTCCATCACAGCCAATGCCTCGGCTGCTGTCTGGTCTTCCCCAATGGTCTTGGGAGAAGGCGACATAATCTTGTCCACCAAAAGATTATGAATTTCCTTGTGATCCAGCAATGCCCGCCGGAGGTCTCCGTCAGTGACGATACCTCTGAGCCTTTTGTTCCCGTCTACAACAAGGGTAGCCCCTATTTTTTTCTCATTAATCTCCTTAAGTGCCTTGCCTACGCTTGTACCCGTTTCAACCATAGGCACGTTATTATCTGTCAGCATTATCTCCTTTACCTTGACGGCCAGCCTTTCACCCAGGGAGCCACCAGGGTGAAACTTTCTGAAATCTTCTTTGCCAAATCTCCGTTTATTAATGAGAACCACGGCCAAGGCATCGCCCATGGCAAGGGCTGCCGTGGTGCTTGCTGTGGGGGCAAGACCCAAAGGGCATGCCTCGCGTTCCACCCCTACATCTATAACTATGTCGCTAGCAAGGGCCATTGGGGAGCCGGGGGCGCCTGTGAAGCATATGATCTTTGCCCCCATTTTTTTCAGGATAGGGAGAATAGTATTGATTTCGGACGTGTTACCGCTGTTGGAGATAGCTAGGACGATGTCATCGGGTGTTACCATGCCCAAATCACCGTGAATTGCCTCTGCTGGATGAAGAAAGAGGGAGGGAGTACCGGTGCTGTTAAGGGTAGCAGTGATTTTCCTGGCCACAAGCCCGGATTTTCCCATGCCTGTAAGGATGACCCTTCCCTTGGATTTTAGTATCAGGTCAACGGCCTTCTTGAATTCAGGGCCTATTTTGTCCACAAGTCCCAGGATTCCGTGGGCCTCTATTTTGAGAACCTGTTTTGCCTGTTCTATAACCACGAGTGCCTTCCTATAGTTTTTTGACTTCCTTTACGGTGAATTTCTATCATGGTAGGGTTGGTATATTCAAGGGATAAGTGAGGATGGAACCTGAGTGGAAAGCTATCATGTTTTAGGTGAATTTGAGTCTTATTGGTTGCTTGTGTACGATGTTATCGTCACCACAAAGGCACAGAGATCACAGAGGCGAACGTTATTTTTGTCTGTCGGGAGATGCCGACAGACAAAA
>CAZDVV010000156.1:2596-4889 GCA_964508875.1 uncultured Desulfobacteraceae bacterium
CCCTTCCCTTGTTCTTTCTTTATCTCAAATACTACCGTTCCCCCTCCAGTATACTCGCAGGGGTCAAGACACTGGACATATGCTACACCGCTCTTATTGGAAAGACCTATGTCCCGGGGATCAACTCCCCTGTAAAGGGCAACATAATAGGGAAGAATGGAGGCCAGGGAGTGCATGCATACGTTGTCAGTTTCCTTAAGGTTAAACTTGTAACCCTCATCCAGCACTATTTTGTCGCCGAGCTTATAAACCGGACAGGTGCCCTTAATATGCTTGACCGTTATTACCAATCTTGCCATGGTTGAACTCCCGGGAAGCAGTTATAGAACCGCCCTCCTCTTGTAGGCGCTAGGCCCTGGATGATGTAGTGGCCTAGTTAGTGGCTATATTATACCAGTATCCCCGCCGCTGGCAATAGCTCCAGCAGCACATACCTTCTGTGTTCATGTGCTGCCTGAATGAAACGATAGGCGTCGGTTTGCTCGATTGGGAGTTCTTGGCTTCGCTGGTACTCAACTCGTCTTGGCCGCCACAGGCCTTCGTTGTAATGGACCTTTTTATCCGCAGGGGTTGGCTTGCAGAACTTACCACTGGCAATTGCCTTCTTCCACCGTTCCACACGGTCCTGCTTTGGCGCCTCGTAGCATATGAGTTTTTGAAGGGGCTTTTCTATATCATCCCACAGCCTGGAGGCAGAAGGATCACTGATGTTTTGACATATGCGGGAGAAGCGGGAGAAGAACTGGTAAAGCTTTTTGCAGGCTCTCATGTATATGGCCGGATTATCTCTTTTCATTTTGACGGGCGCATAACCGTCTTTTTCATACTCAAATTCCCACTTGAGGTATGGCCTATCTGGGAAGGTGGCCACTGCGGCATGGCCAACGGGAACAATCTCTGCAAAATCGCTGACAAAGCGCGTCTTAAACTCTTCGTATTTTGCCCAGATATAGTGGACAATGGAGCTGTCATGGGAGCCTGTAATCTTGATGGACTCGGCCTTCACCTTATTCCAGTCATTGGCAATTCCAAGGAATCCGCTGTGTGAAAAGGTATCTGCATAGACATGAGAGACAATACCTATCAAATGAGGCCATAACTTGTGATTCCTTTTCCTCAACGCATCTCGTAACATCTTTCGGGCCGTGCTACTGTCCTCACGGCATACCAGGGCCTCAATCAGGGCTTGCCTGCGGTCCGTAAGTTTCGGCGTACTGTGTATGGCGCCAGGCAAAAAATGAAATGGTATCCATACTCTCCATTGATCGCCCGGCAATGTATTTTGATAATCAATAGGCCTATGGCTTGTCATGGTGGGCAGAAGGCCCCTTCCGTCCCGAAGGGCGACAACCTCTGCGTCAATGGCATCATCGACAAATTGGGACGCATGAGCGATGGTTCGGGAAATCTCCGCCTTGAGGCCTGCTGCCCTGCAAAGTGCATAAACCCCATAAAAATGCATATCTATTTGCATTATGACTCCCTTATAAGTTTTCGGCTCCCTCGGCCAGTTTACGTTTAAAACGATCACACAGCTTGGCCGGAGGCAATGTCAAATTTTGTCATTTAAGGGTTACCGCTTTCTTCTAGCTCTAGTTCACTTCTAACTTTAGCTGACTCCTAACTCAAATATACTTCCTCGCCCCAAGAAAGTGTTTTCTGAAATAAGAGGCTGTTAGGGAGTCGACCTTTACCCGTTTACCACTGCTCGGTGCGTGTATGAAACGATTTTTTCCTATGTAGATTCCGACATGGGAAACCTTACCGTGTCCTGAAGTGGCAAAGAAAACAAGGTCTCCTGCCCTAAGATGGCCCTTAGAAACGGGTATTCCGTACCTCCATTGTTGATATGATGATCTGGGCAAATTGAGACCATTTAATCGGTATACGGCCATGGTGAAGCCACTGCAGTCAAAGCCGGTTCCAGGGGATTCCCCGCCCCATCTATAAGGAAGGCCAATAAAGCTGTAAGCGGTCCTAACAATTCGATTACGCAGTTTTGTTTTTCCCCTCTTTGTTGAAAGAATTCGGGCAAGTGGCTCTGGCTTGATAATGTAGAATTTTTGTATTATACCACGCCGTTGCAATGAACGGGCCCTGTTCAGGGCAAAGGATCGAGAAGGAAAATTTCCAAACCTGACTTTGTATAAGCCAGAGCTGTCTTTGAAATAAAAGGCCCAAATGCCTTGTGTTTGCAAGCAACGCGCAAGTTGGGCCGCATTTTGCAACCCTGAAAAAGCCCCTACCTGGACACTATAGCCCAAGGAAATATGGCTTTTTTCGACCAGGAAGG
>CAZDVV010000157.1:0-4877 GCA_964508875.1 uncultured Desulfobacteraceae bacterium
ATATCAAATTAATTTTGGAAGCCGCGCCTGTCTCTTCCCTGTACGTTCACGAAAGAATCATACCCGAAGCCGCTGAAAAGCTTGTTCTCCAGCTCAAGAACTGGGCACTTCTCCACAATCCCATTATATGCGGCACCAACAACATCATACTGGATGGCCATCATAGGACATACACCTTTAAGAAATTGGGATTCCTCTACATACCGGTTTGCAAGATCGACTATATGCACGAACAAACACAGGTACGGTGCTGGTTTCGCCTCCTTACCAATGTGGAAGACCTGAACATGGTAATCGGGACCTTTTACCGGCACGGAGCAACTGTGGAGCCCATAAGAACAAAAGAAGAGTTTCGAGAAAAATTAGAAAGATTTCCTTTGAGCTTTGGCCTTCAACAGGGTGGCCGATTTTTTATCCTCTTTTTCCCCCAGGACAGTATCTGCGACGCACCAGGGGCATACGATCACCTGGAAAAAATTCAGCTGGAACTGAGACAAAGAGGTATAAATACAGAGTACATTCCAGGCGAGGTCGCCGAAGACCAAGGCTTCTGCGAAAACCTTAATCAGAACCAAGTTATCATATGGACACCCCAGATAACAAAGGAGATGGTGGAAGAAGTCGTTAGACAGCAGAGAAGTTTCGCACCGAAAACTACACGCCATGTTATACCCGCCCGCCCCATTAACGTAAATGTCCCGATATCCTGGTTCAAAGAAACCACCTCATTAAGAGAAATTGACAAGAAGTTTACTGAGTTTTTGAAAAAGAAGACCGTTATGAGACTTCCTCCTGGCCAAATCGTAGAAGGAAGGTATTATGAGGAAGAACTATTTGTATTTATGGACAAAAAGGTTTAGCGTATCTTCGAACCGGTAGATTGTCGGATACGGGAGATTAAGATATGGGCAATTACGACAAAAAGATAACCCTCTCGGCCATCGGACTCGACGCCCCTGGGCTCGTATGGAAAATAACGGAAAGGATTCTTGATCTTGGTGGTAATATTATTGACGTAGAAGAACATTGCAGGAGGGGTCTTTTTGCAGTCTACCTTGAGATTGATTTCAGCAATTCTTCCCATTCTCTTGACCATATCCTGCAAAAGCTCAGGGCACTAGAAAATGACACGGGGCTCAAAATAATCCTTAAACAAATTCCTTCTAAACGAACCTCGGATGAGGTAGGCCGTGGGCGTTATATTATCACAGTGCTGGGCATAGACAGGCCAGGAATAATGGCTGAAATCTCTAAGCTCTTGGCAAAGAGAAATGTGAATATTGAGCATTGCAGGATGATAGCGCGGGGAGAGTTTTTTTCCATGCAAATGGTTGTGGATGCCTCAGCAACATCACCTCCCCATACCACACCGGACCCTATTGAGGAAATGAAAGACAGTTTGAAGGAAATCTGCCAGCAGCTAGGGCAAAGTGTGGTAATACAAGACGAAGCCGCCCACAAAAAAATGAAGAAGCTGATAGTTTTTGATGTGGAATCTGCTCTAATTGAGGAGGCCTCCATTTCCCGGATGCTCTATGCCCTAGATCGGCTCCTTCGTGCAAGGGGAGCAGAGCCAGCTCCATTACCTAATGAGAGGCCGAAGGTAGAGGCCTTGATACAAAATATCAATAAGCTAAAAGGCATCTCCCACGCCGAGATGCAAAAACTTGCTGAAAATTTGGCACTCAACCCCGGCGCGCGCGAACTGCTGGGCATCCTCAAAACAATGGGTTTTAAGATCGCCCTCCTGTCCTCAGGCTTGGAGGTAGTCTTGAAAAAACTCTTTGAAGGGATCGATGTTGACTACGCATTTGCCAATACCCTTAAGGTAGCGCCTGACGGAACCATTACCGGAGAGCTGGAAGAACCGATTATAACTGACGATTCAAAGGCGCAGATACTGGAGTTCATCATGAATATGGAGCACGCCCAACCAGATCAGGTAATAGCCGTGGGCGATGGATCTCCGCGCTCGGGCTTTATAAGAAATGCCGGCTTGTCAATTGCGTATCGCCCCAGAGAGGAATCTGTGACAACCGACGGGGTGCTGAAGACAGACCAAATTTCCCATGTGTTGTATTGTTTGGGAATCCCCTTGGTTGAACTGACAAAGTATGTTGAAAGGGAAGGACCAAACAGCAACGCATAGCTAATACCAATTTATGGTGAACTCAGGGCTTCGTTTATGGCCCCGATCAACTTTTCCACCTTATAGGGTTTACCTACAAATCCTGAAATTCCCAATGTCGCCAATTCGTTGTCCTGCTCACCTGGGCCGTAGCCACTGGCAATTATTGCTTTTATGGAGGGAGACACTTTCCGCAATTCCTCCAGGCATCGCTTCCCTCCCATGCCCGGCATCCCCAGATCCAGCATAATCAAGTCTATTTTATCCTCTTTGGAATTGAAAACTTCAAGGGCCTCTTCGCCGCTCATGGCTGTCAGGACTTCAAACCCGTAGTGTTCTAAGATCGGCCTGGTTGTCTTCAGTATCATTTCCTCATCATCTACCAAAAGGATTCGCGCACCCGTGTTGGCATAGCTAACAGGGCTCTTTTCTACTACAGTGTCAAAAGGGCCTCGACCGTTCGAAACCGGCAGGTATACATCGAAAGTAGTCCCTTGGCCTACCTTGCTTTGACAAGTTATGTACCCTTCGTGCGCCTTGACTATGCTGTAGACCATGGCTAGGCCCAGGCCTGTACCCTTTCCAATTTCCTTGGTGGTGAAGGTAGATCCGTCCTTTCGCACGTATTCATATTGCATGAGAGGTATATCAATATTAGGGTCCTTTTGTGCCAAGGCGGCGTACCTTCTAAAATCCCGTAAAGCTCGCTCATAAGACTCTGGAGTCATGTATTGGATCTTGTGTACGTTGTGCAATTCTTCGGGATCATAACCGAAAACACTTTTTACTGAGGGACTTACATATATCAGTCTAAAGTTCATATCTTGTATGAACATCACGTCTCTCACATTTTCGGCAAAAAACCGAAAGCGCTCCTCCAGACCATCCATCTCCGTCAAGGATTGCTTTTCGTTTTGAAGTATCTGACCCCTTTTCACATTTCACCCCTATTAGGACCCGAGACCCTGCCAAAAAAAATGCCACAAGCGTCATTGATCTTCCCTGTTTGGGTTCAGCCCTTCAAATATTATCCAAAATTACACGTCCAGGCCCTTAAATCGTGCAACCACCATGCCAAAACCACTTTAGCCTAGGAATACGATCCCGGCTTATGTTCTAGGGAAATCAAATCTTGGGAAAAGGGGCAAGAAGCCGGCGCTGGGGGCATTCTTCAATTCCATTAATATTCGTGCGGAATCCCCTTTATGTGTAATATCAGATGGTCCTTGTCCTCAAGGTCATCCAGCCACCCATAGTTGGCGTCCTCCTTAGAATCAAGGTCTTTAATGTAGGGCTTAATATCCAACAGCGGAGTTCCGTCAAACACGTCTAGGCCTGAGGTGTAAAGGACATTACCCTTTATGCTCTTAAGTCTTACAATACTCAACCCAATGGGATTGGGCCTTACTGGAGATCGGCTCGCGAACAGCCCTACCTCCATTCCCTTTGCCCAGGGTGGCTTGACCAGCATACTGGGGGACCTATCCAGCTTATGCACATAGTAAATTACGTAAATATATCTGAATTTATCTAGCTTGTTTAGGCCTTCCTGGTAGGAGCGGTCTAATACTATCTTGAACTCTCCTTCGCTGTCCTCTACGGGTTGATATGGCGCGCTTTCATCATAGGGTGTGTGTATGGTACCTATTGGTTGAAATTCTATTTTCATAACTGTGCCTCCCTAACTATCCCTTTATTAAAGGATTATTAACGCCAGTGCATTCCCATCCAAAACCCATCTGCGGAAGGTTCCATTCGCAAAAATACTTCTCCCTGCCTCGACTCAATTCAGGCTGCAGGGTTTCTACCACATTTTAAATTGGGTCACACTCTTTTCCTTTACATTTTGACATTTCATTGGTAAACTTCTACATTAGATTAAATGCCCACGACCTATCGCCCACCCTTATCCAGTGAGGTTCCAAATCACAAAATACATCAAAGCAGCCATCTTTATCGCTATTGGTGTGGTCATTGCCTTCCCTCTTTTCAGCGTATTTTATTACACAATGGTTCGTACCTCCACCCCACAATTCTGTGCCTCTTGTCATGAAATCCAATTTGCTTTCAACACATGGAAAACATCGACTCATGCAAACAATGGCCAAGGATTTGTGGCTGACTGCGGATTGTCACCTTCCTGCGCCACATGACACGTTTAATTTCTTTTATTCAAAAACCGCTCACGGAATTAAGGATATTGTAGTTCATTTTATCGGCGGAAAATATGACCATCAAGAGGCCCGCCAGAGAGCCTATGCCTCTTTTAAGAATGAACAATGCCTCAAGTGCCACCGCAATCTCCTCTATATTCCTGATAAAAGAGGGGCAATGCTGGCACACCGCGACGTAATGTACGCTCGCCCAGGCTATGAAAAACGGTGCGTGGATTGCCATGAGAACCTTGTTCACAATCCCAGGACAATTTATGAATACAAGCAATTTAAAGGGGTTTACAGAGGCTTAGGACTTTAAGGGGAAGGGGGATGAGTATGAAGAGAATCTTTTCGATCTTATCGGTGGCAGGAATTGCGGCGAGCCTTGCGGGGCCTGGCTTGCTTGCCGCAGATGCCCAAACTGCGCCAAACCAAGCCAAACAAAAAGAATATCGAATTGAACGCAGCATCCCAAAAGAGGGGATGGCCTGCATTGAATGCCACAAGAAGGAAAGCCCCGGTATTTTCGTGGATTGGGCACACAGTCGACATGCCTCAGCCAATATCACCTGTATTGACTGCCACAAGGCTGA
>CAZDVV010000158.1:0-3258 GCA_964508875.1 uncultured Desulfobacteraceae bacterium
AATCTGTCAAGATCGAAGATGAGATGAAAAGGTCCTACCTGGAGTACTCCATGAGCGTTATAGTGGGTAGGGCCTTACCCGACGTAAGGGATGGGCTCAAGCCCGTGCATCGGCGTGTCCTTTACGGAATGTATGAACTAAAGAATACCTACAATAGGCCATTCAAGAAATCCGCAAGAGTGGTAGGTGATGTAATTGGAAAATATCATCCCCATGGCGATGCAGCAGTTTACGACACTATTGTAAGGATGGCCCAAGACTTCACCATGCGCTATCCATTGGTGGATGGGCAAGGAAACTTTGGTTCAGTGGATGGGGATCCCCCTGCTGCCATGAGGTATACAGAAGTGCGCATGACAAAGCTGGCGCAGGACTTTCTCACTGATATAGAAAAGGACACGGTTGACTTTGTTCCAAACTACGATGGTTCATTGATGGAGCCAGTTGTATTACCCACTCCCATTCCCAACCTCTTGATAAACGGCTCGGCAGGAATCGCTGTGGGTATGGCCACGAACATACCACCTCATAACCTTGCTGAAATTTGTGAAGGACTTAAGCTACTCATTGACGATCCAGATATAACACCCAGACAGCTCATGGATGTCATACAGGGTCCAGATTTCCCCACGGCCGGTTTTATTCTTGGCCGCAAGGGTATCCAAGAGGCCTATGAGACCGGTAGAGGTATAATCAAGATTAGGGCGCGGGCATATGTGGAAAAGGTGGGAGCAAATAGAGAAAGAATCATAATTAGTGAGATACCCTACCAGGTCAACAAGGCCAAACTATTGGAAAAGATTGGAGAGCTAGTCAGAGACAAAAAGATAGAGGGGATTTCTGACATAAGAGACGAGTCAGACCGCGAGGGTATGAGGATCGTTTTGGAGATAAGAAGAGATAGCAATGCAATGGTTATCCTTAACAGATTGTACAAATACACCCAAATGGAAGTGTCTCACGGAATTATTCTTCTCGCGATTGCCAATGGCAGGCCGCTTATCCTCAACCTAAAGCAGATCCTCGAGCACTTCCTGGCGCACCGAAAAGAAGTGGTATTGCGCCGGACCAGGTATGATCTAAAAAAGGCCGAAGAGAGGGCGCATATCCTAGAGGGGCTCAAAAAGGCGCTGGATTTTCTGGACGAGATCATAGAATTAATTAGATCTTCTTCAGATCCCAAAGAGGCTAAACAGAAGTTGATCGCAGAGTTTGAGTTTTCCGAGCTTCAGGCTCAGGCCATACTGGATATGAGGCTTCAAAGGTTAACCGGGCTTGAACGGGAGAAGATCAACTCTGAGTATGAGGATCTGATAAAAAATATTGAGAGATTCAGAGCGATTCTGTCCAATCCAGCCATGGTGATGCAGATTATCCGCGATGAGGTTACTCAGATCCAAGCTGAGTATGGAGATCAAAGGAGGACAGAAATTCTTGAAGAGGAGGGCGAGATAGACCTTGAAGATCTCATAGCGGAAGAAGACATGGCCGTCACTATCAGCCACCGTGGGTATATAAAGCGCAATCCCATAACTCTCTACAGGGCCCAAAGACGTGGTGGAAAAGGTCTCATGGGGGTCAAGATAAAGGAAGAGGACTTTGTTGAGAACCTTTTCGTGGCCTCCTCTCATGACTACTTGCTCTTTTTCACCACAGAGGGCAGAGTCCATTGGAAAAAGGTTCACGAGATTCCTGAGGCGGGTAGGGCGGCAAGGGGTAAAGCAATCGTTAATCTCCTGAATCTCAAGAAGGGCGAGCGGGTAGCAACTACATTGTCTGTGAGAGATTTTGGAGCTGCCAAGTACCTTGTCATGGCAACAAAAAAAGGTCTGGTGAAAAAGACCGAATTGAGCTCTTTCAGTAGGCCCAGATCCATTGGCATCGCCGCAATCAAGATTAATCAAGGAGACGAATTGATAGATGTTCGAATGAGCAATGGTGATCAGGATATACTGTTGAGCACTCGTCACGGAAAGTGCATAAGGTTTCATGAAACAGATTTGAGGCCCATGGGCCGGGTGGCGGCTGGCAATATTGGTATAAAGTTGGCAGAAGGCGATGAAGTTGTAGGGATGGAGGTCCTTAGCAATGGTGCGACCCTACTAACGGTTACTGAGAATGGCTTTGGAAAGAGGACCAAGATAGAGGAATTTCGTGTTCAATCACGCGGGGGGAAGGGCATTTTTCTAATAAAGTGCACCCCCAAAAATGGCCCTGTTGTTGGCTCGTGCCAGGTGACAGATCATGAGGAGGTGATGATTGTCACAGAGCATGGGATGATAATAAGGGTTAGGGCACGTGATATTTCTGTGATAGGTCGCAACACCCAAGGTGTAAAACTTATTCAGCTAGATCATGGCCAGCGAGTTGTGGGTCTAGCGAAGGTTGTTGAGGATTGAGTTATAATGTAGCTGTAATAGGTGGAGGAAGTTGGGGCACTACCCTAGCCAACTTGATAGCTGAGGGGGGGCATCGAGTTGACCTATGGGCGAGAGAAGAGGAGGTCTGCGCACGAATAAATCAGGAACGAGTAAATGACACCTTTTTACCGGGAGTGAAATTGTCAGATAATTTGAGAGCCTTCAATGAAATGGAGAGGGCTCTGAAGGACAAGAACCTAATACTCATGGTGGTTCCAAGCCATGTTTTTAGAGAGGTGCTCATGACCTTACGGCCTTTCGTTGGGCCAGAGGCGGTCATACTGAGTGCAACTAAAGGAATCGAAAATGAAACCCTCATGTTGATGTCTGAGATAGCAAAAGAGGTACTTCCAGAGTTTCCAGAAGATCATTTTGCATGCCTTGCTGGGCCCAGTTTTGCCAAAGAGGTCTCAAGGCATTATCCAACGGCCATAACTATTGCCTGCAAAGATCAGGCAAGAGCCAAGGCCTTGCAGCAATTTCTCTATAGGGAATATTTCAGGATTTATGTATCAGAAGACCTTACAGGGGTCCAGTTGGCGGCCGCGTTAAAGAATGTCATTGCTATTGCCGCTGGGGCGTGCGATGGCTTGAAGTTCGGCCACAATGCTAGGGCTGCACTTATCACTAGAGGGTTGGCCGAGATAAGCCGTTTGGGTGTAGCCATGGGAGCAAATCCACTGACTTTTTCAGGACTTGCTGGGATGGGTGATTTGGTTCTTACCTGTACGGGAGATTTGAGCAGAAACAGGACTGTGGGGCTTGAAATAGGCAGGGGTAAGGGCATTGAGGAAATTACCCAGGCCATGACCATGGTGGCAGAGGGTGTTCGAACTGC
>CAZDVV010000158.1:3358-4843 GCA_964508875.1 uncultured Desulfobacteraceae bacterium
ATATTCTTGGTGAGTCAATATTCAAGGGGGGCTTGGTTTACAGGGAGCATCTTGATTCCACCAATAAGTATGCCAAGGAGCTGTGCGAAAAGGGTGCTCGGGAAGGCACCATTGTGGTGGCAGAGTATCAGAGCGCTGGAAAAGGCAGGATGAGAAGAAAATGGCTGGCAAAGCCAAGGGCCAATTTGCTTTTCTCAGTGGTATTAAGGCCTAAAGATACCGTAGAAGCCCTATTTCTTCTCAACTGTGCTGGCTCGGTGGCCCTTGTGAAGGGTCTTGAACAAGAGTGCAAACTTGAGGCTGGAATAAAATGGCCTAATGATATTTATGTCGGGGGTAGAAAGCTGGGAGGGCTCCTCGGAGAGTTTTCAATTAGATCGGGGATGCTTGATTACGTTGTCATCGGAATAGGGCTTAATGTTAATTGGGCTCCTGAACAGATGGGACCGGGTTCAGAGAGGGCAACCAGTGTTTGGGCCGAGACCGGCAAGCGGATCTGCCGAACTAGACTGCTTGGTAATATCCTTATACATGTGCAGGATTGCTACCATATGTTGGGCTCAGGCAATAAAGACACCCTTTTACAAATATATAAACATTATTCCATAATATTGGGTCGTAAGGTGAAGATCGTTGATCAGGATGAAATAATTCATGCTAAGGCCATTGATATCATGCAAGATGGCACCCTCATGGTGGCAAGCGATGATGGCGTGTCCAAATACCTAAAGTGGGGGGATGTTTCTTTACGGCTCTGATTGTGACCATTTGAAAGACTGTAGGAGGCCTTGAAAATGAATGTCCTTGTGAGCATTGCACTGCCTGATGATCTAATCTCCAAAATAAAAAGTGAGCACTCTGTGACCGTTCACCATGGCAATCAGCCCATGGATCCGGAGGAGCTCCGGTCCTTACTCCGGGGCAAGCATGGAATTCTTTGCACCATAACCGACAAGATAGATCGAGAATTGTTGAATAATGCTGATAGATTAATGGTGGTGGCCAACTACGGGGTCGGCTATGACAACATTGATCTCGAGGCATGCACTGAAAAAGGGGTTTTGGTCACGAACACACCTGACGTTCTCACCGATGCCACGGCTGATTTGGCGATGGCCTTGATTCTTGCGGTGGCCCGCCGGGTTGTAGAAGGAGACCTGATGGTGCGGGAAAACAGATTTCAGGCCTGGACTCCCTTTGGCTTCCTAGGCACTGAGGTCTCTGGGAAGACGCTTGGTATAGTTGGTCTTGGGCGGATCGGCAAGGCAGTGGCAAGAAGGGCCCATGGTTTCTCGATGAAGGTGCTGTATTACAACAGAAACAGGTTGGCCCCAGAGCATGAGCAAGACCTTGGGGTGCAGTACGTGGATTTCATGGATTTGCTTCAAGAGTCCGATTTTGTTTCCATTCATGTGCCACTGACCAGGCAGACGCACCATATGATAGGCACAAAGGAACTCGCGGCCATGAAATCGGGGGCCTATC
>CAZDVV010000159.1:0-4789 GCA_964508875.1 uncultured Desulfobacteraceae bacterium
TATCTTGGACACCATTGATTCGATTGATAAATATTCACAAAAAGGTGTTGACAATGGAATAAAATATTAATATATAAGGCAATAGAGGAAGAAAATGGCAGTATGATCAAGAAATCCCGAATATAATTCGATACACCTGTACTTGGAACTCAGCGATGGACTCATTAGACAGAAAGATCCTTCAGGTCATTCAAGAAAATGCGCGGATCAAGAATATTGATCTTGCTCGGGAGGTGGGTGTGGCTCAGTCGACAGTGCTTGAGCGGGTCAGGCGACTGGAAGAGCAGGGGATTATAAAAGGATATCGAGCTGTTTTTGATCCCGGTAAGCTGGGGTATAGGATTCAGGCGTTTGTCTCGGTTACCATGCAAAGGCATGAGGCAGAGACCATAAGGAAGTTCGAGGAAGGAGTAAGAAACCTGGAGGGCGTGAGAGCGTGCTATCACTTGACGGGACGCTTTGATTATTTGTTGCATGTGGTGGCTCGGGACCTGGAGGAACTGGGAAGACTGGTAAAGACAAAAATCGCTTCACTGGACGGATACGGCAGATCAGAGACTTTCGTCATATTTTCTAAGATTAAGGGCGACGAGGGGATTCCCATTGGAGCGGAATGATGGGAATGGGTTGAGTAATTGGCGGAACGAGCAACTCCGAATCTCGAATATGGAATAAGGAATGTGAAGTGCAGAAGTGATCCGTTTGCGCCCTTCTGGCTAGCGGGCATTGCAGCGTGACAATTAGAACATATAAGGAGGAGGACACAATGGAAAAGAAAAAGCTTATGGTTCATGACTTTGTGAGAATGAAGCAAGAAAGGAGGAAAATAACGTGGATCACCTCGTATGACTACCCTACTGCCCAGTTTGCTGAAGCTGCTGGCATGGACATGATCCTTGTCGGGGACTCATTGGGCATGTGTGTATACGGCTATGACAGCACGGTGCCCGTGACTATGGACCAGTGCATTGTGCATTGTGAGGCCGTTCGACGTGCGGCCCCCAATACGTTTGTTGTGGGGGACATGCCGCTGGGTAGCTATCAGGTCTCAGATGAGGAGGCAGCCAGGAACGCCATTAGGTTCATCAAAGAGGCAGGGGTTGATGCCATTAAGCTGGAAGGTGGAAAGCGCGTTATTTCCAGGATAAAGGCCATCCTGGATTCAGGCATTGTTGTTATAGGCCACATTGGGCTTACGCCACAGAGTTCTGGGCAGATAGGGGGGCACAAGGCTCAGGGCAGGACAGCCGAATCAGCAAGATTGGTTATTGAAGACGCATTGGCCATAGAGGAGGCAGGTGCTCATATGCTGCTCATTGAGGCAGTACCTCCTGAGGTATCAGGTTTCATAGCACGCAAGCTGAAGATCCCGGTGCTTTCAATTGGTGCGGGTGGAGAGTGCGATGGTCAGCTTCTGATCGTTTCAGACGTGATCGGCCAATTCACTGCGTTTACACCCAAGTTCGTCAAACAGTATGCCAATGTCGCAGAAGTTATAACCAATGCGCTTAGGGAGTACATCAAGGATGTGAAGACAGGGGCCTTCCCCACAGATGCCCATTGCTACCACATGATCAAGGGGGAGGAGGAAAAGCTCAGAGAGATAATCAAAGATTATGAATAAAAAAGGGGGGTAGCTATGACTGACCTTAGAGAGCGGTTGAGAATTTCTCTGGACAGGGTTGAGGAGATCAATAGGTTCATACTTGGTCCCAATAATGAGCTAGTTAACGGGTTACTCAAGATTGTGGAGAAATATGGAGGGCCTGAGGAGATAAACAGAAAAGCTGCAAAGGCACGCGAACTCCATAATCTCAAGAAACGATTGAAAGATATCGGCTCTCCTTATTTAGCCGATGTTGAATGGCTTGAAGAGCAAAGGGAGAAGCGGTCATTTATAAGCTTGGATAGTTATAAGAGGAGGGTTCTGGGTGATGGGGCTCAGGCCGCACAAGTTAACACAGATAACGCAGTAACACTTGAAATATCAGCCTTGCAGTTTTTCCCATGGCTAATATCGGAAGCCCGCTATGCTATTGAGCGCGAGCAGCTTATGCCAGGCCGGTACATCAGGGTCCGCAATATGAAAGAACAGATCAGTGACCAGGGCGATACACTGGCCGTTGCTGCAGCCATGCAAATAATCGGGGCAAGCTATGTAGAGACCCTAGACACCAAAGGAACAGATGGGTCGAATATTCATCTGGGCGGACCCGAAACCATTACCGGGTATTTCGGTGGTGTTGGCCAACCCAATGACCACCCCCTGCAGTGGGTTGATGAGTATCTTTACTACTATACTGAATACGGGATACGTCAGGTATTGAACATCAATCCAGGTACAGTGCTTTTGGCCTTCATGCTTCACAAACTTGGTATTGATAATGAGTTCAAGATTTCAGTGTATATGGGCCTCGATAATCCTTTTTCCGTATTTTGGATCTTGGCGGGAGCAAAGCTTTTTTCGAGAGATGATGGGACAACCAGCCTCGCGGGGCTTAATTTTTCCAATTCCGTAAATAATGAAACCATCCTTAGCAGCCATAAGGTTCGAAGGGCGCTGGGTTTTGAGGAGATGGTTCGTTTCGAGCACCACATAACAGAGACGTGGAAATCAATTGTCGTACAACCCTATAACAGGCGGGAAGAACTCGTAGAAGTAGCGAAAGAAGTTCCCAATATCTCTGCCAAGCATGAAGGCGGAGATGAAGATGTGGAAAGGGCTAGGGAGCACCCTTCAGATATCTTGGAGTATTTCATGTCCAAGGAAGAGATAATGAAGCAAGGACTTATGGGAGCCATGGAGCGCAATTACCTGGACAAACACGACGCTGTCAACACAACGGCACAAGCACTGATCAAGGCAGGCATTGACGTGATATGCGCAAGGAATCTGCATTAGGGTAGAACAAAGCGTATTGTGTGATTGTTCCAAACGGACCAAGGGCGGCGACGCCAATGAGAGGATTATAATGAGAAGGAAAATTGAAAGCCGTTATTCTAAGTCAACAGCTTCCATGAAGCACTCTTTCATCAGACAGATCTTAAGCCTGACGAAAGGGGTACCAGGTATGATCTCCTTTGCTGGGGGGCTTCCGAGCCCTGAATCATTTCCAAAAGCCCACCTGGCAGAAATATTTGCGGAAGTGATTTGCGAGGAGGGAGATGAAATACTCCAGTATGGCGCAAGCGATGGAGACCGAGTATTTAAACAGGTGATAAAAGAGTTTGAGGAGGTACCATATCTCTCTGATGACGAGATTATGATTACGGTCGGCTCTACCAATGCTATTTACTATTTTACACGGACATTGGTAGACCCTGGGGATGTGGTTATTTGCGAGGCTCCTGGTTTCCCGGGGTCCATTGCTGCGATGGAAGCCTGTGGAGCTCAAATGGTGGGCGTGGAAATGGACGAGCTCGGAATGATACCTAAGGTCTTGAACCATACTATTCAGGAGCAGTTGGCCAAAGGGAAACGCATAAAGTTCATATATGTTATACCTGAGTTTCAAAATCCAACCGGCAAGACGATGGATCTCAGCCGGCGAAAGCAGATAGTAGAGATAGCGAAAGAATTTGATGTCCCGATTCTTGAAGATCAACCATATCGCGAACTGCGTTTCAGCGGCGAGAGGATAATCACACTGTGGGAGCTTGCCAGGACAGAGTACGATGACCCAAAGCTTGTGACTATTGCGAAATCATTTTCAAAGATCTTGGGCCCCGGTCTGAGGCTGGGATTCGCAGCAGGGCCGCCTGAGATCATTAATCCGATGGTCAAATGGGCCCAGAAGGTTACAGTCAGTCCCGATTGTGCAACCCAGAGAGTGACGGCCAGATTTATTCAAAGAGGGTTGATCAGGAAGCATATCAAGGAGATCATAGAGCTGTACAGGTGCAGGCGGGATGCGATGCTTGAGGCACTAGAAACCTACATGCCCGAAGGTGTTAGATGGACTGAGCCTGAAGGCGGCATGTTTATTTGGGTGAGCTTTGATAACGGCATTGATACAGATGAGCTTTTTCATCGTGCCCTTGAGCGCAAAGTGGCATTTATACCAGGTAGCAACTTCTATCCGCAGGGCACGGAGAAAAAGAACGAACTTAGACTAAACTTTTCTTACTGCAGCGTTGAGACAATAAAGGAAGGCATCAGGCGACTGGCGGGGCTTGTAGGGAGGCCATATTCTTCGAGGTAAAGGGCTATCTGCTAGAGGATGATTTTGAACATGAATTAGGGATCCTCGCAATTCTTATGTCAACATCAATTCCTTACATAAGATCTGTAACGGGAAATATGCCTAGGCTTTGTGTCTCTTTCCACATGGCCTCGAAGATCCGAAGGGCTTGCGCATAATTGAGACGTCCTTTATGGCAAATAAAACGCTCATTAAACTCTTTCGATCATCCGTGTCCAAAAACCGTTTTTGTCCATCAGCAGGGGAACGCCTGCCTGCCGAATGCAGTCAGGCAGGCAGGGAATATGCCGTTTTCCTGCATTGTCTTAACCGACAAGACACGGGAAACCTGGCGATCAAAAATTGCTTGACCGCTAGCAATGCTAGGGCCATGAGCAAGATTCCACCCAAAAAACAGGTAGATACCCACACAATAAGGAATTAGGCCTTTTCATCCAGGAAAGGGATCAAGAATATCAGGGCCATGCCGGGCAAGGAGGCTAGGAAGCTCACCCCAAAAAAGGTGCCATATCCCAGCCAAGCCGCAAGGAAGCCACTGCCTGCCCCTGCAAGGACACCACTGATGTTCATAAGACCTGATCCAATAG
>CAZDVV010000160.1:0-4744 GCA_964508875.1 uncultured Desulfobacteraceae bacterium
CATCATTTGCTCCGTGGGCAAATGCTACATAGAAAGCCGTCATCACTTGCAGTTGTGAAAAAAAGCGGTCCACTGGAGACGCACCTTTAGGTGCAAAAAACGGGGTCAAACTCGGCTTCATTTGCCAGCGAATCCATTTCCTGCCCAATATGCCGGCCGCTGCTGCCACAGGCATTGAAAAAAGGACAGTTTGTATGAAGCCAATGTGGAGATGAAGATTTTTCAGGCTTTTGAAAATGAAGGATAGGATCAAGACTATTACCACCAAGAAAATTAGGAAAGGGGCACAACGCTCGGAGGCTTCTATTGGGTCCTTTGAACGCATGATCCCTTTGTCCAGGAAATAAAACATTCCCCCGCCTATAATAGCGCCTGCTACAGGCGAAACCACCCAGCTGGCCGCGACGGAAATTACTTTGCCCCAACTGATCGCCCCTGCTCCCACGCTTAGTAAACCAAAGCCTATCACCGCTCCAACTATGGAATGGGTGGTGGATACGGGCAATGCAAGGTAAGTGGCAAGATTCACCCAGATGCCGGCCGATAGCAACGAGGCGAACATTCCTATCATCAGGTCATTGGGAGAGTGGGAAAATAAGGTAGGATCAATCATTCCCTTGCTAATGGTGTTGGTCACGTAACTACCGGCAAGAACCGCGCCTGCGGCATTAGCTATAATGGAAATAACCACCGCTTGATTAAGAGTCAAGGCTCCTGAGCCTACTGAGGTCCCCATAGCATTGGCAAGGTCATTGGACCCGATGTTTGCTGCCATATAAAGTCCAACCAGGGTAGCAACAGTCAAAATCAATATTTCCATATTAAGAGTCCCGTAATCGCGAACAAGAAATAATCCAATAGGAAGGTAGCAACCTGACAAAAGAGCCAGAATCTAACCCGCGGTATTTCGGGGCGAACTGTATATAACACCGAGCCCTTTTTCAAGGTTTTTTTGGTTGGAAAGGAGTATACATAGAAAAAAGACGCAGGAAGTCATCCTATTGAAGACATCTACTAGAAGTCAGGAAAATCGGCATAGATACATCTCAAAATACGGTGGTCGGTTCTTCGGCAGCAAGGGTATTTCCCATTATCCTCCCCCCCTGGTTTAGCCACATTTTATCATGACTACCAGATGAAACCATTCAAAGCGGTCGAGGGTCCACCGCTAACCCTATTCCTCAAGCGCTTGTCTTAGATCATCTATCAGATCTTCTGTGGCCTCCAAACCCACCGAGAATCTGACAAGAATGTCGGAAATTCCTAGTTTGTGTCTATCTTCAGGGCTCATGCCTGAGTGGGAAGTTGTGGCAGGCAAAGTGATCAGGCTTTCCACACCTCCCAGGCTAGGAGCCACAAATGGAATCTGTATTCTTTTCATGAAGCGGTTCGTTTTAGCCAGCCCACCTCTCAGTTCAAAACTTACCATGCCCCCGAATCCATCCAGAAGCCGGGTTGCTCGTTCGTGGTGAGGATGGCTTTCGAGTCCTGGATAGTAAACCTTTTCAACCCATGGATGATCGTGGAGAAATCGGGCGATCATCAGTGCGCTCTCGTTTTGGTATCTCATGCGCACAGCCAAGGTCTTGAGCCCCCGGTCCAATAGAAAACACGCATGGGGATCCAGTGATCCACCCAGGTGGTTCAGTTTGTGAGTAATCCTTTGGATCAGGTCTGCCCTTCCTATTATCGCCCCGGCCACTATATCTGAATGGCCGTTGAGGTATTTGGTCCCGCTATGGATGGACAAATCAAATCCCCATTCTGGAGGCCTAAAATTAATGGGGCTTGCGAAGGTGTTATCTATTACCGATATGATGCAATGCCTTTTGCAGAACTGTACAATACCCTCCAGATCTGCCACCTGAAGCAGGGGATTTGTTATGGTTTCCACATAAAACATGCGAGTTTGTTTTTTGAGATGTGCCTCCCAGGAGTGAGGATCATTGCCATCTACAATGTCAAAGCTTATGCCGACCGACGGGAGATCGTTGGTGAGAAAGTCGTGCGTGCCACCATAGAGGCAATTTTGGGCCAGGAAATGATCACCTGAGCGAAGCAGACTCAAAATGGTCGTGGAGATAGCCGCCATGCCGCTTGCCGTCACGAGGGCAGCCTCCGCGTTCTCCAGGGCCGCAAGTTTCTTGTGTAGTGCCACATGGTTTGGCGTGTTATTGAGCCGGATGTATTTGAGATCGTGATAGCTTTCCGCGCCTTCGTATACGAACGTTGAAGACTGGAACACCGGCAGGGCCACTGCTCCTTCTATTGGTTTATCCGGGTCTCCTGAATGGATAAGTTTTGTTTCAATGTGTTTGAATAATCTGCCCATAGCTTTATTCCTCAATATGCTGTTTTACCCACCTACAGTCCGGTTCTTGTGATCCTCTTAATACCTCAGACCGCCTTCTTACATCAACTCAATTCTGACTTTCAACTGTGCAGAGCACTCTTTAGATGGTAAACCTATTGCGGAATACAGTCAGGAAGCACTTCCTATCTCTTCTGAACTTCATCTATGTTGGCTCTCAGGGGGATAAGAAGCCAAATTGCCGGTTGCAGAAGAGACAGGATTGGTAAAGTTATTGCTACATTTCAAGTTCTGCCAGGCGCCTAGCACATTCATTGGCGACATCGTAATCGGCTTCTTTTTCACCTGGCATTATCGCCCATCCGTGTGCTTTTACATAATCACCTGCCTTCCAGGATTGCATTTGTTTCAGTTCCCTGAGTCGTTCCTCGCTATTTGGGTCTTGCATGAACTGCAGGACACAAATTGGGGCCAGGCGGGCTACTACTGCCTCATTAGCGGTTTCCTGTGCCATTCTTTGGGCGGTACTGCCCTTTACCCATCCACCTACTGTGAACCCGACTATCGCCAACAAAACTGCACCACCAGCGGCGCTCCACAAACAAAGTTTTAGTTTTTCTTTCCAATTCATCTGCACACCTCCTTGGTTTAAGGGTTGGGGTGATTACGCTGGAAAACACATTTGCATTATCCCTTTGGGTGACCGTAATTTGGGATAATCGGTAATTCAGGATAACTTGCTATCTCAAAAAGGACAAATTTTAGTATTAGCCAGGAGAATTGAAGCGCAGTGCAAAAAGAATTGGCTGCCTTGGTTGGAGCAAATGCCGGATACATTTGGCAGGCAATAATCTTTATTAAATATCATGCACCCAAAAATAGTATATTGCAAACTAAATCTTTAAGCGATGCAGAAATATTTACCTAAAGGGGCAAATCTGTCTCAAACAACACGAAAAATGCAAATCCACTATGCATTATAGCACCGAAGTATGAATTTTTTCCAGACACCATGGAAGAAAAAAGCGCGGGGCAGCAATTTGTTCGGTACCAGTCCCCGCGCCTTTTAAGCTACCTATTCCGACGAAGATCCTAGCTCACCTTGATTACAATAGCTCCGGCGGTATCACCCGCAGCGCAACCACCCCATACCAAGTAGCCACCGCCTAACATAACCACTTCTTCAATCCCCTCAATGATGCATCGGGTGGCAGTGGGCCCTTGGGGATGGCCAAATATCATCGAACAACCATAGTTGTTGATATTTTCCCAACCGATGCCAAATTGTTCAGACATGTAAAGGTCATTGACGGCAAACGGATTATGCGTCTTTATGGCCTTTGCATCATTTATGCTGATCCCTGCCTTGTCAAGGGCCATTTTCACAGCCGGTACAACAGCTTTTGCCATGTGTGCCTTCTCAGTTCGGGCGTAACCGTAGGAAATAACCTGGATTCTTACCGACGGATCAGCACTCAATTCCTTTGCTTTTTCCTCCGTTGTGACTATGACGCTGCAGTTTCCATCAGCAGGGTGGGTCTGAGAGCCGAAGGTATGGACTCCGTCTGGAATGACAGGTCTGAGGGCAGCAAGACCTTCGGCTGTAGTTTCATAAATACCCTCGTCTTCTTCGATCAAGATTGTCTTTTTCTTCGATACTTTCACTTCCGCGGGAAACATGTACCGTTTTTGGAAAGCCCTGTCATTTTCCAGTGACATCTTGTATTGCTCATATCGCCGCAACGTAAGCTCGTCACACTGTTCCCTCGTAATTCCCGCTTCCTTGGCCACATTTTCTGCCGTCTGAATCATGGCCGTTCCGCCCCAAGGATCATAATTAAAGTTATCCATGAGCCAGTTCTCTGAATCCACCTGCCCACCAGGTCCCATAGGATTTGGCCACACCGTATGAGGACCATTGGAACATCTATCTGTTGTAAGGACAAAAGGCAGTTCATACATTCCCATTTCTACACCTACTGCTGCATTGTATATACATGTGGTTCCAGTGGTGCATGCCTGGCTTATCATGACACCTGGGATGTGATCAGCCCCCATCATGGCCGCAGCCCAGGGGCTTCCATAAAAAACGTGATGTTGCCCAATGGTGATACCCAATATTAGGTAATCTATCATCTTGGGGTCCCAACCCTTTTCCTTCAGCCACCTAGCCGCTGTGTTCGCACCCAGCACAATGGAGTTTTCGTTGGCCAGACTCCCCTGCCAGCGGCAAAATGGAGTGGAATAGTAAGCCTTGTACGGAATAAACGCTTTGCTCAACATATCAACACCCTCCTATGGTTTATTTAGTCGCATTCTCGCGTTCGTGCTCTTTCACATAAACCTTTAACGTGCCCCGCTCCACTTGCCATACCTCTCTCTTAGAACTCTATGAAGAATCTTACCCGTGGGCGTCCGTGGCATTTCTTCGTC
>CAZDVV010000161.1:0-4708 GCA_964508875.1 uncultured Desulfobacteraceae bacterium
CAAATCACCAACTTCAACGATTATGCGCAATTATTTAAGACGCTCTGTATAACTTTATGTTGGAGATACCATGCTTCCTCCAATGCCAAATGACAAATGTCAAATGTCAAATCAATGCCAAATTCACAAAATGCCAAACCGACTTGTGTTCTCCCCACCACGCATGAACACGTCCAGATCCTGCACATCTCCATCATGAGAATCTGGAATTCCTCTTTATGTTCCGCCTTAGGCCTTGCGCCCTACGCCCTTTTCAACTTATCAACCTTTTGATACCCTTTAGTAGCCTATCGTCATCAGGTTCTCCAGTTACCGAATCCATTCGAAGCTTTTCGCGTTGTTTGTCCAACAGACCTGAATCCTTTATGTACCGTTCCATTACACTTATGGATCCGCCTGATGCGTTGGCCCTTGCTATGGTTATACCTACCCTGTTGCTGTAGTTCACCATCTTTTCCAGTTCCGGCATCGTTCTTTTGCCCTCGGTGTCCCAATCCTCGCCATCCGTGCCATGGAACACATATATATTGTAATCCCTTGCCAGTCCCTCTTCCTCTATGATCTTGTTTACAAGTTGGTAGGCGGATTCCACCTTGGTTCCTCCTGCCACTGTACTGTTGTAATAGACGTGAAAGTCCGGGACCTCCTTTGCCTCAGTGTCATGTAGGATAAATCGTGTTTCCACTTGTTTTTCATACTGGTAGAGCAGCCACGCATAGATCAGAACATGTTGAGACACGACAATTTCTGTTGGGAGGCCACTCATGGAACCTGAATAGTCCCGGACAAAAAATACCACGGCTTGGCTCTCAAACTCCCTTTCCTTTGACAAGATCCTGTATACCTTGTCGTCAGGCGAGACCACGAGGCGCGAGGTATCAAGCTCATCTTCTGGATCTAGATTCCCAAGCTGTATGTTAGTTTCAACTATCCTGCGCAGGGTAGCCTTTTTGTCCAGTATTTGTCCCGCACCCTTATGCCGATCAGTAAGGTCATAGGTGTAGCGGGTCAAGGAAGCTCGTTTACCTTTGTTTTGCAGATTAGGAAGCTCAAAATTTTCCGTAAGGATCTTTCCCAAGTCATAGGCGGCAGACTCTATCTCGTGCTGTGCTCCTTGCCCTTGCCCTGCTCCCCCAGATCCCTCCTGGCCTGGGCCATAGATGGGCTCTTCCCCTACAACCTCTCCTTCATGGCCTTCCCCAGAGCCTCCGGTGGCGCCCCCATCTCCACCCTCTCCATGATGTGTAAGATCATGCACGAATTTCTCTTCCACCGTCGTTGGAACAATAACTATTTTACTCCCCCTCCCTTTCCCAGGCTTAATGAGCCTCCCTATTCTGATCTTGCGAGGAAATCCGTCCTTTTCCCTCTGTCTGTCTCGCTCCAAAAGCTCTTCCAGGGACCGGATCGTATGGACCCCGGTATACCTGGGAAAGAAATGAGATTGGAGCAAGAAAAGATCGCTCCACATGTAAAGGGTGTCCCTGGAATAGTAACGATCAGTTCTCATCGTTCTGTGTACAGAAGTATTCGATGGTTTTCTGGGCACAGGTGCGACAATAGCCCAGCTTGTTCAGCATCGTATCTATCATTCGATCATACAGTTTCTGGTTCTCCTCATTGGTACGATTGGCAAGTGCACCTATGAGACTTCCCGCACCGGCAATATCAGACTTTAGCCGCACGTCGGTTACGGCCTTTACCAGTTCTATGTTGTCCATGAAATCATAATTGGGCTCCACAGAGATCTTCTGCCCGTAAATCTTTCTGATAGAGGTCCTGAAGCTGTCACGCTGCTCTTTTGTCTTGAGCCCAAGCCGTTCCTCTACACTGTGGACGTATTTCTCATCAATCTTCAGGGCCTTGAGCTCCCCTGTTTGGGGGTCCTTGTACTTCCACATCTTATCTGGCCCAAGGTTTTCCGCGTCAATGCCTATTACCATATTCACGTAGTCCATGACGTCCTTGCGGATGGCATAGGGCTCATCCATATAGGCATTGAACATCTCCGTCATAACCCGCTCCCTGTAAAGACCCTTTGCAATTTTCAGGTCTTCCAAATACTTTGCCCTATCCGCAGCCTCTGTGACATAATCAAGGACAACCCGTTCCACGGCCTTAAACACATCCTCAGCAAACATGCACCTGCCCTCGTTCGTCTCAGAGGTCTCCATAAGTAACTGGAGTGCCCTGCCTAAATCCCTTTGCCCGAGGCCCTTTTGTCCAAATCTTTTGGTAATATCGGGCTCCTGATTCAGCGTATCTATGACTTCAGCCAAGGTCTTAATGCTTTTTTCCCCAGCTACTTCGCCTGCAGCAAGCTTCATCATTTCAATAGGAGTGAGCTTCTCGGATCTCGGCAAACGCGTCAAGACCACAGCCACTGAGGCGGCATAGTTCAGGTTTGGATCTTGATGCAGTTTTTCCTTGGTCAGGGTGGTCTTAGCCTCACTGCCAATCGCATAGGAAGTTAACTCTTTTTGTAGCTTATAATGTGTGTTGTGAGCCACATAGCAAATCCTACATCTATCAACTATTGGTGCCTCTTCCTTTTCTGCAAGAAAGCGGTTGAACTCACTGTTGTTGCTGGTGGCAATAATAAGCGTATCAATGGGCCACTTGAATCCATCTATTTCAATGTTGCGGTTCTGGATAACACCTAGATACACCTGAACCAGATCTTTTTTATTCTTGAAAATCTCGTCACAAAAATGGATGCCTCCCCCTGCAACCCTGGCGAGCGCCCCTCTTCGCAGATCAAACCTGTATGGGTTGTTTGGATCTGTTATGTGCAAGAGACGCTGGATTGACTCCTCACCCAAAAGGTCTACCGCAGAAGAGGTAATCTTATCCTTGGCTGAATATTTTCCTGTTAAAGTGCCGAGTGTCTCACTTAGAGGCACGGGTACTATTCGGATGAAATCCATCATTTGAGAGAGGTTGCCATCAGTGAATTCTCGGATTTCAGCCAATATGTAATCGCTGCATGCACCCAATGGGCGATAATTGCGGTACAGATGGTCAATTTCCGTATCAGTGAATCCCCCATACTCTGATAGATACCTTTTATTCTCTTCTGCATCCTCAAAAAGATTCATGGCAAGGATCATTGGGTCTTCAAAAGTTTGTGACTGTATTGTTTTGATCTTGCCGTAGGTCCCGATCCGATCCAGGTTTATGAAATTGAATGTATAACGACGGTTCTCAGGTTTTGCCAGGAATCTTCTATACGCTGAGCACAAAAACTCCACAAAAAATGTCTTGCCATTTCCAGGTTCTCCCACCAGTACAAATGCCATCTCTCCGGAACTACCCCCTTCCGCAGCATCTTTGACATACGATACAAAGCTGTTAATTTCGTCAAACATGCCCACCACATGCTTTTTGCCCTGCCTGAATATCTTAAAGTCATATGTGCTCTTTCCATGAACTAGAACCTTTTCTACCATTCGATCATCTTCCAGGATCATGCGGGCAATGGCCTGAAATGCATTCTCGAACTTTCTCCTGCCACTGCGCACTTCGTTCATATGGTGACCCAGGCTCCCTGCTTCCATTATGCGGCTCTGCGCTCCCTCCAAAGGCCTCCGGCCCTTCCTGATGGCTGCGCTGGTTCTACTTGATGCCATGGATAACTCCTCCTTTTTAATGGTGTCCTTTTACCCTTAATGTTACCCTCATATAACAAAAGCCACGGACCTTGACGGCCCATGGCTTTTGCGGAGGGAGAATCACCTGGACGAGCCCGATCATGGGCCGTCTCTTACACCTTTTTTTGTGATTGTTTTGGCCTCAGCAGTGCTCCGCATTCGCTCTCAGTTTCTGCTCTAACTTCTATCCAGATTTGCAGCCACACACAGCTCCTACTGTCACAATATGGCATTTGCATATCAATTGTGCAATTTGGGTGCCACAGGGATAACGCCGCCATCCAAATGAGCCAGGAAGGGAGTTTATACCTATCAACTCTGCAAATCGTGGAAAAATCCCATATCGCAAAGAAGAGATATCCAAGAGGGAATTAAACGAATGACAAAGGCAAGAAGGTGTTGATGGAAAAATCTACAAGGCTAGAGGCAATTTTTTCCTGGTATCTTTTTGACATACCTAGGCCAAAAAGATGACACAGAATCTTGACTAGACTTACTTCTTGTCCCATCCGCCCACAAGGTGAAGATGCAGATGGAAAACATACTGATTTCCACCACGCTCCACGTTGAATACCAATTTATAGCCTGATTTGGCTATCCCTTGCTCTTCGGCTATCTTCTGAGCCCTGAAGATCAGTTCCGCTATGATCTCTCTGTCCTTCTCTTCTAGATCATTTATACTGCGAATGTGTTTTCTGGGCACGATTAATATGTGAATCGGGGCGTGAGGTTTGATATCCTTGAATGCCACTACAGACTCGCCTTTATATACAAACTCTGCTGGTTTTTCACCGCTTATGATCTGACAAAAGATGCAATTCTGCTCCATAGATTGACCCTGCCTCCATCGATTATCAGCCTTCGTTGAACAGCTTCTCAGCATTCCGCAGCCGGCTCACAACTCTCTTCTTGCCTATTGCGACCAACACATCAAACAAGCCAGGACCCACGGCCTGCCCTGTCACCACAGTTCGCACTCCATTAATAAGTATGCCCGGCTTGATCTGCAACTCCTCGGCCATGTCACGTATGGCCTTTTCTACACTCTCAGCGGTAAA
>CAZDVV010000162.1:0-4694 GCA_964508875.1 uncultured Desulfobacteraceae bacterium
TTGGCTCTCCTTTTCACTGCATCAGATTTTCTGCCGGTAATGAAAATCACCTCAATACCACTTGCAATTAATCGCTTAAGGCCCATCCCATCCTTTACATTAAAGCGCTTAAAAACTTCACCGTCCGGACCTATCCATAGGCTTCCATCAGTCAGGACCCCGTCAACATCAAGCAGGACAAGCCGTACAGCTTTAGCCATTTCCTTCAACTCTTCAAACCTGTATCTAGACCCATTATCACCCATACTTTTTAACCTCTTATGGCCTTGTGTACGGCCTTCAATTTGATTAACAGCGGTTTGACTTGTTCCAGTGGAAGAGAATTAGGTCCGTCACATAGGGCAGAGTCAGGATCGGGGTGTACTTCCATAAAAATACCATCGGCGCCAGCAGCAACGGCAGCCCTTGCCAGTACCGGTGCCAATTCCCTTTGCCCCCCGGACTGTGTTCCGCCCTGGCCAGGCAGCTGTACGCTGTGGGTGGCATCAAAAACCACCGGAAATCCCAATTGTCCCATGATATGCACCGAGCGCATATCCACGACCAGATTGTTATAACCAAATGTGGTACCCCGCTCGGTAAGAAGAATTTTATGGTTCCCAGCAGAGGTTACTTTTTGAGTCACTTGCCCCATTTCCATTGGAGATAGAAATTGCCCTTTTTTTATATTGATGGGCAACCCGGTTCGCGCGGCCTCGAGAAGCAGGTCGGTTTGTCGACAAAGGAAGGCTGGAATCTGAAGGGCATCCAACACGCTGCTGGCCTTTTTGACCTGGTCAGGCAGATGAACATCAGACAAGACTGGCAGGCCAATATCCTTTTTCACTAAGGATAAGATTTCAAGACCATCTTCAAGGCCTGGACCTCTGAAAGAGGTCAAAGAGGTGCGGTTGGCCTTGTCATAGGAACTCTTAAATATAATAGGAATGTCCAGTTGCTCTGCAGTGTTCTTTAGAAAATGCGCGACTTCAAGAGTGAGTTCGCGGTTTTCTACCACACAGGGCCCGGCGATGACAAACAGACTGCCGTCCCTTGACACAGAGACGTTTCCAATCTTGAAGGCTCTACCCATGTTCTTCTCCTCCAGTTCAAAAAGAAATCCCCCTTACACCCTGCACCCTACACCTTGTGCCATTTCTTAATATGTGCACATCCAAAATACGACAGGCCGCAAACTTAATGGGATGCACCTCCCTCTTTTCTATGAACTGCTATAGAAAGGCGGTTCAAAAGTCAAGGTTCCCTTAAGCAGTATCAGATTAAATACCTTGCCCATTGGCGCAATAACGGCCCAGGAGTGATTGGTGATGAAAGAAAAAACTTTTCCTTGCTTCAAGGATTCACTGTCATTATGATAGGTTAACTACTTAAAACCGGAGGTCCAAGAGTATATGCCCAGGAAGAAAGTTTCTAAGACCATCGAAGAGATCAATGAAAGGATTAAAAAGGGAAAGGTAGTGGTTGTCACCGCTGATGAAATGACCGAAATAGTGAAAAGTAAAGGACCTGAAAAGGCAGCCAAGGAAGTTGACGTGGTTACTACCGGGACCTTCTCACCTATGTGTTCTTCCGGGGCATTCATAAACTTTGGGCACACCAAGCCAGGAATAAAGGCCTCTAAGGTATGGCTAAACGGTGTACCTGCATATGCGGGCCTTGCCGCAGTGGATATATATATTGGAGCTACCGAGCCGGCGGAGGATGACGCGTTGAACAGAGTTCATCCCGGGCAGTTCAAATACGGTGGAGGACACGTTATCCAGGACCTCATTGCTGGAAAGAAGGTGTACCTCAGGGCAGTTGCCTATGGTACAGATTGTTATCCTAATAAAGAGGTAAAGAAAAGGGTCAGGCTCTCTGATTTGCCTTATGCAGTACTTCTCAACCCCAGGAATGCCTACCAGAATTACAACTGTGCCATCAACTTGAGCGACAAGACAGTTTATACCTATATGGGCGTGCTGAAACCCCACGCGGGCAATGCAAATTATGCCACCTCAGGGCAACTCAGCCCACTGCTGAATGATCCATGTTTCCTAACCATCGGCCTTGGGACCCGAATATTTCTGGGGGGCGCAAAAGGTTATATTATCGGGCCTGGCACGCAACACAATCCCAATGTGAAAAGAACAAAGAACGGCGTGCCTATGCAGCCCGCAGGTACCTTAATGGTCATGGGAAATATGAAGGAGATGGATCCCAGGTTTGTTGTAGGCGTCAGTATGTTAGGGTATGGGTGTTCACTGGCTGTGGGGGTCGGTGTACCCATACCAATACTAAACGAGGATATGGCTCGATTCACGGGGGTCTCAGACGATGAGATCTTCACCAATATCATAGATTATGGCAATGATTACCCAAAAGGAGAGGCCACAAGCTTGGGGACCGTGAGCTATGCCGAGCTCAAAAGTGGAACCATGAAATTCAATGGCCAAGAGGTGCCGACAGTACCTCTTACATCGTATGTGAGGTCTCGCGAAGTAGCTGAGATTCTAAAAGGATGGATAAAAAAGGGAGAGTTTTTGCTAACCAAACCCGTGGAGAATTTGCCCAGCGTTCCCCTGACATGACAGACCATAGGCAGTGTCTCTTGGCACGCTATTCGAGCAGTCTTGATGTTCCCTGCCATCCCATTACCCAGGATTGGGTATATCGTTCGTTAGCCCATAATCCAGGTCTACCTCAGGAGGTGATACCATGTTAGAGCTTATAAAGAGGAGTTTACTAGCAAGCCTTGGCGCTGCTGTAATCACTAGGGAGAAGGTGAATAATGCAACCCGCCATCTGGTGGAACAGGGCAAGCTTTCAAAAGAGGAGGCGGATAAGCTTGCCCATGACCTAGTGGAGGGTGGCAAGCGTCAATGGGAAGAAATCCAGAACAGGGTGGCGGAAGTGGTGAAGAAAGGGCTGGAGAATCTAGATATTGCAAAGAAGGCAGAATTTCAGCAGCTTTTGCAAAGAGTCGAAAATTTGGAAAAGAGATTGACCCTTTTGGAGGATGATGCAAAAGGCAAGAATGAACAGTAGATGAGAGCAAGAAATGGATGTAAGGGCATTACTCCAAATTGGTCGGTTCAAAGACATAGTTTTTACCCTTTTCAAGTATGGCCTAGACGATATTGTTGATCGTCTAGATTTGCCGGGCAGGCATCTATTTGCCAGGATACATCCGGATGTGGACAAGATGACCACGTGGGAAAGGATTCGTCATACCCTGGAAGATCTTGGTCCCACCTTTGTAAAATTCGGACAACTCTTGAGTCTGAGGCCAGACCTATTGCCTGCTGAACTCATCGACGAACTCCGAAAGCTACAAGATGATGTGCCTCCCGTCTCATTTGAAAGTATCAGGGCAGTAATCGAGGAAGAGCTCAGTAGTTCTTTGGAAGACGTTTTTTTCCGCTTTGATGAGGCCCCAATTGCTGCCGGTTCCCTTGCACAAGTCCACAGGGCCGTGCTTGATACAGGCAGGGAGGTGGTTGCGGTCAAGGTGCAGAGGCCGGGCATACGCTCCATAATAGAGAAAGATTTGGCAATTCTGGAGGCCATCGTAAGGCGGCTTGAGAAACGAATGGAGCGTTTGCACATCTGGGACTTGCCAAATCTAGTAAATGAGCTACGCCGAAGCCTCACCCACGAATTGGATTTTTCCCGAGAGGCGAGGAATATGAAAATAGCCAGGGACAATCTGGCCCAAATAGCTAACATGCGAGTGCCTGAAGTATTTGATGATTACACGACAGAGGGGCTCTTGACCATGGAGCTAATGCAAGGCAAGAAACTTAAGGAGGTAAGCGAACAGGAACTTGCTAACAAGGAGCACCTGGCCAAGACCATACTGGAGACCACTCTTGTACAAATACTTGATCACGGTTTCTTTCACGCCGACCCTCATCCTGGCAATATCATGCTTCTGGATGGCAATGTGTTATGCCTTCTGGATTGGGGCATGGTGGGGCGGCTTAGCACTGAAGCTCGATACGGGTTGATTGATTTTGTACAAACCATAATTGAAAAAGATACGGACAAGATTCTGTGGATTCTTTCCCAGTTTGCTGAAATAGGTGCAGGCGCAAATCCCAAAATGATTCAAAGGGAAATCCTGGACATTCTTGATTCCTTCCATGGAGTCCCACTGTACAAGATCAACCTAGGCCGCCTTGTTTTGGATGTAGTCCATCTACTTAGGGAGCAGTGCATACGGCTTCCAGCCGACATGGCAATAATGGCGAAGGCGCTGGTAACCGCCGAAGGCACTGCTAGGCAGCTCTATCCCGAGCTGAATGTGATAAGAGAGGCCCAACCCCATGTGGAAAAAATTGCCAGAAAGCGATGGCAACCCGAAGCTCTCTGGTTAGGCTTAAAGAAAGGCCTCTATAGACTACTTTACTTGCAGAAGAATATTCCAGGAAGAATAGAGCATATTATTGAGATTTTGGATAAAGGAGAACTAAAGTTCCGATTCCAGCATGAGAATCTTTCGGGGCTGAGAAGAACGCTCGAGACAATAACGAATCGTCTCACTTTTGGAATCATCATTGCTGCCCTTATCATAGGATCTTCCATGATCATTACAACGGGAGTAAAGCCCCTGCTGTTTGGTTTTCCAGCCCTTGGTATTGTGGGCTATCTCGTGTCTGCGATTCTAGGCCTGTGGCTTGTCTTCAACATTATCCGCAAGAAAAAGTGGTGAG
>CAZDVV010000163.1:0-4631 GCA_964508875.1 uncultured Desulfobacteraceae bacterium
ACCTCCCTGTTTTAAGGTTTTCTACCAATTGTGTGTTCAACCTCGAGCCCTTTCCCTGCCTGACTGCCCGTCGGGCAGGCAGGCGCTACGCTCGCTACGCCATCGTGGCTACGCTCACTGCGGGTTTTGGCCCCTTCACCATCCTAGCTACGGGTCCAAAACACGCCGCTTCCCTGCCCGCCGAAGCGTCGGCGCAGGCGGGGGGAACATCCCCTGCCTGACTGCATTCGGCAGGCAGGCGTTGCCCTGCGTTGAAGTCGGAACCGATTTTGGATAAAAGTGATCTTGCATAATGGATTCATGTTTGATGAGTATTTACTGCACTATTATCACGTAACATACTAAGGGAGGGCAAAAATTTCAAGTTATGGCTACTTTCGCAAGACTGGCAGTGGTCGCTTTCCTGCTCGGCATGCTGCCTTCGTTTTGCGAAACTTCACTCGCACAGGGGCAATGTACCATATGCCGGTATGATTTCATAAGTGATCAGGACTTGCTCCGAATCAACAACTAGGTGATGGAGGCTTTGCTGAGATCTATGATGGACTGGTCATTGACGTACGGGCAGGTTTGATATGTGGTTATGTTGGCTAGCCTTCTCACTATTTCTGACAGCCTATCTACATTGGTTTTGATCTGAGAAGCCTGCTTTTTCAAATTGCTATCTTCGGGAAGCTCCTCCAATAGCTCGCTTGAAGCCCACGTGAGGAATTGCAAAGGTTGATTCATTTCGTGGCACACAGCACCGGCTGTCTCTAATACTGCCGCAAGTTTTTCTTGCTCAACTAGCCTGCCTACAAGGGCCCGTTCTCTGAGACATGTGCCAATACGAGCGAGCAGTTCCTCCCTGTTCAGTGGTTTCTTGACATAGTCATTGCCTCCTGCAGCAAATGCCTCCCTCAGTGTTTGATTGTCCGTGTTTGCAGTAACAAAGATGATGGGAATTGATGCGGCTGTGGTATCACTTTTCAAGATTCTGCATACCTCTAAGCCGCTCATGCTTGGCATCGTAATGTCAAGAAGAATTATGTCAGGCAAGTAGGATTTCGCCATATCTATGCCTTCCAGTGCGTCCTGGGTAGAGATAACTTCATACCCTTCCTTTCGGAGAATGAGTTCAGCCAGACGCAGGTTAACAGGATTGTCATCAACAGAAAGTAGTGCTGGCTTGGTATTCCTTGCTAGGCCCATTGTCCTGTCCTTTCAAGATATTCCTCACCATCCTAGCCAGTTCAGCAGGGGTGAATGGCTTCTGAATAAAGTGTACATCTTCTTCAACTATCCCGTTTTGCACAATTGCGTCTTGAGTGTATCCAGACATGTATAGGATCTTGGTATTGGGGCGCAGTGACGATATATGCTCGGCCAACTCCTTGCCGTCCATGTGAGGCATTACGATGTCAGTAATTAATAGGTGGATTTCTCCGGAATACCGCTGAGCCCATCTCAAGGCTTCATTTGGATCTACAGCCGAAAACACTTTATAGCCCAACTGGACCAACGCGTCTCTTATTGTGTTGAGAACTAGGGGTTCATCCTCAGCGACGAGAACTGTTTCTCCATTACTTGTCTGTGGGAGTTGTTCCTCAGTGTGTTGTTGAGACTCCCGTTGTCCTATGTGCCTAGGAAAGTAGATCCTGAAGGTAGTTCCATTGCCTGGGTCGCTATACACGTCTATATACCCGTGGTTTTGCTTTACTATTCCATATACAGTGGATAGCCCCAACCCGGTTCCTTTGCCGGGTTCCTTTGTGGAAAAAAAGGGATCGAAAATCTTTTCCATGATGTCCTTTGGCATCCCGCAGCCGTCATCGCTCACAGCAAGCATTACGTACTCGCCTGGCTTGGCGCCCCTGTGGACATGACAGAAACTCTCATCCAACGTGACGTTTTTGGTCTCAATGGTGATGGTTCCTATGCCCCCGATGGCATCCCGTGCATTCACACACAAGTTTGCCAATATCTGGTCTAACTGGCTGGGATCTATATTGACCAGCCAAAGCTGGGACTGAGGCTTCCAGGCGAGCGTAATCTCTTCGCCAATAAGTGTCCTTAGCATCTTAAGCATACCCTCAGTGGTTTCATTTAGGTCCAAAACCTTCGGGCGGATGGCCTGCTTGCGGGCAAAAGCAAGGAGCTGACGGGTTAGGTCTGAAGATCGTTGAGCCGCATTTCGAATCTCCATCAATCCATTGTAAAAGGAGGACTCAGGCGTGGCTTTCATAAGCATAAGCTCCGTATGTCCCATAATTACTCCCAACATATTGTTAAAATCGTGGGCTACTCCACCAGCAAGCCTCCCTACTGACTCCATTTTTTGGGCCTGTATGAGTTGTTCCTGAAGTTTTTCCCTCTCTTCTTCTGCTTGTTTTCGCTCAGTGATGTCAATGATGACGCCATCGTAACGACTGGGTTTACCACTGTCATCAAAGTATCCCCGCGTGCAGCTCGACACCCAAATGATGGACCCGTCCTTTCTAATAACCCTAGTTTCGAAATTCTCGAGATGGCCTTTTTGTGCAAGCTCGGCTTCATATCTCTTTCTGTCCTTTGGGTTTGCGTAATATTGGGTTGAAATGTCAGTAATGCTGGAAATTACATCCTTAGGCGAGTCGTATCCAAGGATTCTTGCAAACGCCTGATTGACCTTTAAGAATCTCCCATCTGGAGTACTCTGGAAAAAGCCTGCTATTGAATTCTCAAATATCCTGCGATAGCTCTCCTCACTCTGTCTTAATTCTCTCTCGGCCTTTTCACGGACAAGTATTTCAGCCTGTAGGTGGTCAGTAAGCCTGCTAAGCTGTGCAGTTCTCTCCTGCACCCTTTTTTCAAGTTCGTCTTGGGCCTTTCTCAGTTCTTGCTTGGCAGCAGCCATCTCTTTCATGGTTCTCTCAAGAGCTGCGTTTTTCTTTTGGAGACTCTCCTTGATAGATTTGAATACTTGAGCGGTGAAGGCCGATACGTAGGCTGCGAGAAAAAGGAGCACTGTTACACCGATACTGATGATAAGCTGATGTTGTGGTAGGGGGGGCGCGGTTGCCAGGACACATTGATGTGAGAGGATCCCAAATGTCTCAAGTGCTACCATGGAGAGAAAGGCGAGGGCGCAAATACCAGCGAGCAGAAAAGAGAACTTTTTGGGTGCCATGACCCCCACGTAGCATACAAGCACGGCATAAAGAAGGGTCAGGAAGGAAGCATCCGTGCCCCCAAGCAGATACATTATGGCTGTGAAAGTAAAAATCCCCAATATATCAGAGGCAAGAGAGAGGGTGTAATAGGATTCCCAGGTCCTAATCCATTTCTTTATTGCCCACAGACGGGGCACATTGAGGCCAATTAGAAGCAATCCGCAAAGAATGATACCCACAAGATGCTTGAACTCTAAGATATCAACCCAAAAGGCAGTGAGGGCAAATACCAATAGGATCGCAATTGTTAGTGTTGTTACAATGGCAGCCTTTTGGTTGCCCTTATAAATACGGGCTAGGCGATGGCTGTCAAGTATAGGCGCTCGTGTAGCGGGCGTTATTACCTTGTTGGCATCGTTGGAAATGGGAGCTTGCATTATAGTGTGACCCCTTAAGTCCCGGTTCATTGCATTATCTTATTTAATTTAATTTCGGCATATTAAGGTTAAATCTTTACCTTCTAAACAGCCATTTCGCATGATGACGGGCGCTTGATTTAGGTTATAGACAGCTAGAAACATTCCTCACCAGGCAAGCTTATGGAACTGGTATCGGGTATTCCTATCTAAAGTCTCCTGCAAGAGTAACATCAGGTGTAGTTTCAAAGGGAGCATTTCCATGACGAGATTTTTCGGCTTCACCTGAAGTAACATCATCACAGCTACCCGGGGCTACGGTAGGCGCGGGGGCAGGCCGGAAAATTTTCCCCCAAACCATCATTGAATGAAGTTCATGCCAGGGCCTAATCAGTCTCTATCGCAGTTGCGTGTAGACTAGTTCCTTTGCCAAAGATTTGAGGGGGCAAAGGAGGTGGTGCAAAAGGGTTTGTCAGAATTAGTCCACAGGAGGGGTAGCCCGCAACGTGTGCATACGTCAATTGGTGAAAGAGGCTATCAACGTTGAAATACTAGTTCCAGACGATCCGCAAATGGTTGGGGCCTTGGGGGCGGGATTAATTGGGAGTAGAAGATGTTGATGCCTTGGTAAAATTGCTGTAGGGATGGGCGATACCAGCAAACAGGCGAATTATTGCTGTCCCTTTTGAAAACTCAGAATATCGAAAAAGAGAAATATGGTTTCATGCCCTACTACGCAGTAAAGATCTTGCAGAAAGTGATACCAGTTGACGAAGGGGGCCAACTCTGGTAGGAGAAAATCAACCCAGGTGCCTCGACAATTCTGAGGCTTCACCCGCTGTTGATCTTTGGCGGGATAAAAGGGAACCCAGTGAGAATCCGGGACCGGCCCGCGGCTGTGAGTGGGGACGAAAGCCGCACTTTGGGGCGCGTTATCAGTTAACAGTTGCCGGTTACTCGTTATTGATCATTAGGTGTTAATGGATAACGGCCCAAAAGGAAAGCCACTGTCCGGCACTCAACTTGCAGACGGAGCGTCCACTTGAGGTGAGTTCCTCTATCATATGCGAGATCTTCGTACTTC
>CAZDVV010000164.1:0-4617 GCA_964508875.1 uncultured Desulfobacteraceae bacterium
ACTTAATCTGGAGATGTCAGTTAGTACCAATATTGTGAAATTCGCTTTGAAAGTATCTCCATATCAGGCAACATTGGTGCCTGAGAGGAGGCAGGAATTAACTACCGAAGGCGGTCTTGATGTTATAACTCACTTCAGAAAAATACAGGAGGTGGTGAAAACTTTGCACTCAAAAGGTATAAGGGTTAGCCTTTTTGTGGATCCTGATACTAAACAAATAGAGATAGCAAAAAAAACCGGAGCCGATGCTATAGAGATTCATACAGGAAGATATGCTGATGCTGGTAGTGACCGTAGAGAGAAGAAGGAATTAGAGAAGGCCGTAAACCACATTTTGGAACAAACCAAGCGGTGCAGAGCGATCACTCATCAGCTCCTCGGATTTTCGAGAGATTCCGCACCCGAGAAAAAGAAGGTTGATCTTCATGAACTTATTAAAGAAACCATAACCTTTTTGCAACCAGAACTAAAATATAAGGATATTGAAATCGTTTACAAATTTGAAGAGAAGCCTGTCCATGTCACTACAGACCCTAAAATGCTTGAACAGGTACTTGTGAATCTGGTCACCAATGCTATCCATGCCATTGGAGAGAAGCCCAACGGAAGGGGCAGGATAGACCTGCGTACGGAAGCGAAACCAAATTATGCTGAAGTGGCCATATCAGACAATGGGCCTGGAATCAAAGAAAAAAATAGAGAGAAAATATTTAACCTGTTTTTCACTACTAAGCCGCCCGGCACTGGAACCGGCTTGGGATTGCCCATCTGTCAGAATATCATGAGAAAACTAGGAGGAAAAATCAGCTTTCAAACTGAACTTGGTGCGGGAACCACATTCGTGATATCAATACCTTCTGCTCACAACCAATAAATAATTGGAATTCACAGCGGACAGTTCAAGATAAAGTTTATCTCAGAAATTTGCTGAGGTCACATGGGAAAGCATACGGGGTATCCCATGCCTAACAATGAGACGACAGGTGCTTGCTTATTGAGAAAAAGGTCCGGCCCCTTTATCGTCACCTTCTTGGTCTCTTTCGCTCTCTGGCTGGTTCTTTCGGGGCGATTTGATTATTTTCATATGATCCTGGGAATCATATCTTGTGGCATCGTCTCAAGGTTTTCCTCTGACCTCCTGTTCCCCACGGGATTGCCTCGCCATCTTATTAAGAAAGCCTTGGGTTTTATCTCCTACCTTCCATGGTTGATATACCAAATCTTTATTGCCAATCTCCATGTGCTATATTTATCTCTGCACCCGAGGCTCCTAGAGCTGATAAACCCCCAGATTATTCGATTTCAAAGCAAGTTGAAAAGTGATTTTTCCATCGTAACTTTTGCCAACTCCATTACCCTAACCCCTGGCACAATCACCTTGTTCGTGTCCATTGATGGAGAGTTCAAGGTTCATGCCATTGACGATAAGTCGGCAGAAGGGCTACCAGGAGAAATGGAAGCCCGCATTGCCAAGGCCCTTAAGGAAGACTAATGCATAACGTGTTTCTATACGTGGGGATTTACCTCTGTTTTCTAATGGTCCTGTCTTTGTATAGGGCCATAGCAGGTCCTACTGTGGTGGATCGGCTGATAGGGGTAAACGCGATTGGGAGCAAGACGGTTGTCCTGCTTGTCCTAATAGGGCTCATTTACAATAGAATTGACATGTTTGTTGATATTGCCCTTGCCTATGCGATGCTGAACTTCATAGCCGTATTGGGAGCATCCCGTTATTTCCAGAAAAGAAAAGGTCTGTATGAGGAACCTCCATACAAATGAGGTAAAATGATATGTGGCTTGATGCATTGGTAGTCACCTTGATGATTTTTGGGTTGGTCTTTTTTACGGGAGGAGGGATTGGGATACTGCGGTTCCCTGATTTTTACACAAGGCTTCACCCTGCTGGAAAGCTTGATACTTTGGGTTCACTACTAATGATGACCTCAGTGGCCGTCTTTAATTTACACCACTTCACTGTCGCAAGTGTCCTTACAAGTATAAAGATCATGCTTATTGTGACCTTTGTGTTCATCTCCAGTCCTACCGCCACACACGCTATCATGGATGCCGGAGTTAGAGCGGGGCTGAAACCATGGGAAAAGGGTATGCATAGGGAGTAACCGATGATTTGGCAATTAGATCTAGCTATCCTGACACTGGTAATAGTTTGCGCCATTGCAGCCATCACAGTGAAAGATCTCTTAGCCACTGCAATTCTGTTTGGAGCATACAGCTTTATGATGTGTCTCCTTTGGTCAATAATGGCTGCTGTGGATGTAGCCTTTACCGAGGCCTCAGTGGGAGCAGGGGTAAGCACGGTATTTTTCGTGGCGGCTGTCTTCAGAACTACAAGGAGAACAAAGGATTGAAGAAACTCGCCCTGCTCATAGTAATTCTCAGCGGGGGGCTGCTGCTTTACGCCACAAAGGATTTTCCTCCATGGGGAGATCCCCATTCCCCCGCCAGTATGCACGTCTCTCCCAGATACCTCATGAAAAGCCTGGAAGAGACAGGCGTGCCCAATGTTGTAACCTCCATTCTAGCTGACTATCGTGGCTACGACACCATGTTCGAGACCACTGTCATTTTTTGTGCAGGCATAGCCTGCTTCATGCTTTTGAGAAAATTCGAAGCACAACCCGAAGACGTGTTTTATCGTCACATTCCTACCGGTATTACCATACATGTAAAGGGGAGCAAGCAAATTTCTCCGACTTCAAAGGAGTTTGAAAAAATTGACGCCATCTGGACCCCCTATGACCTCATTATAAACACTGTGTCCCGGTTCCTTGTCCCTTTTATTCAGCTTTTCGCCCTATACGTAATTGCCCATGGGCACCACAGTCCTGGAGGAGGATTCCAGGGAGGAGTAATCCTTGGTGCAAGTATCATTGTGGTAGCCATTGCCTTCAACCTACGCACCGCGATCAAGCGTTTTGGAGAGAAGATAGACGGCATAATGAGTGCGCTTGGTGTGTTCATTTATTCCGGTATTGGGGCCATATGCGTACTTCTAGGTGCTGAGTTTCTCAATTACGGGACCCTCGCAAGGATATTGCCAGTGAGCAAGATAATGGCCAGATCCCACGGGATACTAGGAGTGGAGATTGGTGTTGGCATAGCAGTGATGGCTGTCATGGTCTGTATTTACAACAACGTGGCTTCTGAAGGGAAGCACGATGAAGGATTGTGAACCACCCTTAAGATTGGAATGATGGGACAATGGAGTGAAGGGAACAAATGGAATTCTTGTTTACACATCTTGTAGCCAAATACAATTTCTGGCTTTATATCGTCTTGATGATGATCGGACTTTACGCCATGATTGCAAAGAATAACCTCATCAAAAAACTGGTGGGAATGAACATCTTCCAAACCGCCATTATTCTCTTCTATGTATCAGTAGGTTCCAAAAAGGGGGGAACGATTCCCATCATAGAACATGGTGCTGGCCACACACCACATGGCATAGATCCCGCTCATTATGTGAATCCACTTCCTCACGTGTTAATGCTCACTGCAATAGTCGTATCCGTGTCCACGTTCGGCGTGGCTCTGGCTTTGGCTATAAAGATTTATCAACGATATAAGACTCTTGAGGAAGATGAAATCCTCACGCGAATAAGGGAGTCATGACCGAAAATTATCCAGCCCTTCTTGTTGTGGTGCCACTGTTGTCCGCCTTTGCAATCTATGGTTGTAGCTGGTTGCACAGAAAGTCCTGCCTTCCTTTGGCCCTCCTTGGCCTTGCAATACCCTTTTTTATTTCCATTCGTCTCCTGAAAACGGTTTTCATCAACGGTCATGTGTCCTATCACCTGGGGGGGTGGGCGCCACCCTGGGGGATTGCCTACGAGATTGATCCACTCAATGCCCTGGTCTTGTTAGCGGTTTCCACCGTTGCTTTTATTAATTTGATTGCCACGAGCGGTCAGATTGAGCGGATCTTTCCTGATCGTAAAGGAGCTTTTTATGCCCTTTATCTCCTTTTCATTGTGGGATTGTTGGGAATAGTTGTCACCGGTGACCTGTTCAATCTTTACGTGCTTCTGGAGATCGCCTCCATAACTGGATATTCATTAATCGGCATGGGGAATCCAGACCGGGCCCCCCTGGCTAGTCTCAACTATGTCTTTATGGGCACAATAGGAGCCTGCTTCTATTTACTGGGCGTGGGCTACATTTACATCATGACCGGATCCCTCAATATGGTTGATGTAAAAGGGCTTCTTCCCCCGCTTTACCACACTAGCGCCATTATTGTGGCCTTCATATTTTGTCTAGTGGGGATAATGATAAAAATGGGGTTTTTCCCGCTTCATTTTTGGCTTCCAAATGCCTATACTTATGCGCCCTCTCCGGCCGCTAGCTTAATAGCCCCACTCATGACAAAGGTCATGGCTTACGTCATGATAAGGTTAATTATCTCCGTTTTTTCTCCTTCCTTTGCCTTCTCATCAATTCAGATAAGCAGAGGAGTTGTTTGGCTTGCTTGCATAGCCATTATAGTAGGTGCTGTGATGGCTTTGTCCCAACGGGATGTGCGGCGTATGCTCACATACATAATCGTTTCAGAAATAGGGTATATCGTAGGGGGAGCGTGGATAGGCAATGCAA
>CAZDVV010000165.1:0-4606 GCA_964508875.1 uncultured Desulfobacteraceae bacterium
CTATTAAAAATTAAGGGGAATGGGATGTAGTGAACCTTAAGCGTTTACTCCTATGGTCCATCATTGGAACCGGAATATCCTCCATTTCCACTGAGCTTGTCACAGTAAGGGAATTCCTCACCCAATTCCATGGTAATGAAATTACCATCTCAGTTTTCTTTTTTGCCTGGCTTTTGCTGACAGGAGTAGGAAGTCTTCTGGCCAAGGCATCGCGCCGACCTTCAATTAATTTGTACCTCGGTCTTCTTCTTGTCTTTGCAATATGGCCTTTGTGTCAAATCGTGCTCATTCGATACCTAAGAGACGTATTCTTCATCCACGGAGTATCACCAGGATTCTATGGAATCGTGCTTTATGTAGCCCTGATCAGCGCTCCCTACTGCTTGATAACGGGTTTTGTATTGCCATATTCCCAAAAGGTGGTTAACGCTGCAGGCCATTTGTTTGACAGTGGTCAGCTTTATTTGACAGATAATATAGGTGATATTCTTGGTGGCGTAATCTTCAGCTTTGTACTGGTCTATTTTCTCACTCCATTTAGAGTCGTGTTATTCTCATCATTCTGTCTTCTTGCCTCTATTACGGCGATTTTTGTGAAGCAGAAAAAGCCACTATGGCTAGGGGCTTTGGTCGTGGTGACATCTGTATTTGTTGTCGTTGCCATGGATCGGCCATTTGAGCTCCGGACCCTACGGGGGCAATATGGAGATGTGAAAAGATATGTTGAGTCCCCTTATGGTAGAATCATCATATCCCAGGAGGGCGAACAGTATACGTTTTGGGAATCTGGCACCCCGCTTTATTCAGATGCTGATGTTATGCGGGCAGAAGAGAAGGTGCACTATGTCCTCTCCCAGAGGAGGGTAGTGAGAAATGTGCTCCTGATATCTGGGGGACTGGGAGAGACACTCGCAGAACTGTCCAAGTATCAACCAGAGAGAATAGACTATGTGGAGCTGGACCCGAGGCTTACACTTGTCGCCGCTGAAATGGGCGTTATCACGCCAATGCGCGGGCTGCATGTGGTAAACACTGATGGGAGGCTCTTTCTAAAACAAATATCCCGAAAGTACGACTTCATTATTGTTGATCTTCCTGACCCTGACACCTTTCAGATAAATCGTTTTTTTACTATAGAGTTTTTCTCCCTTGCAAAGAGTAGGCTCACCAGCGATGGGGTGTTATCTGTTAACATGCAATATTCCCAGAACTTTATAAGTAAAATCAGGAAATTGAAGCTAGGAACCTTATACCATACAGCAAAAGAAGTGTTCAAGAATGTGCTCGTTATCCCCGGGGGCGAAGCGTTTTTTCTCTGTAGCGATGGTAAGCTGTCCTCGGATATACCCAAACTTCTCGAGCAACGCAGCATCAAGACATCCTACGTAGAAGGTTTCTTCTACGGAAATGTGACTTCTGAAAGAATAGACGGAATTAATAAAGATGTGAGCACTGTTAAGCAGATTAATAGTGACTTTGAACCTATTCTGATGAGAATTACGTTGAGGGAATGGTTTGCCAAGCAAGGAACAAGCCCTATTCCCTTTGCAGTGGCCTTAGGTATCACAGTTGTTGTCTATCTGGTATTCCTGAGAAAAGAGGAATACGTTCTTTTTACCACCGGTATGTCAAATATGGGCGCCGAGATGCTTGTGGTCTATTCGGTGCAAATCCTTTTCGGTTATGTATATCTGAAGATTGGTGTGATAGTGACAGCCTTTTTGTTTGGCCTGCTACCAGGGGCTTCCTTGGGGAACAGGTACAAGGTAATGGGGCGACGGGCTCTTTTGTATTCAGAGGTTGCTCTGGTGGTAATGCTGGCGGCCTTCTTCATATGGGCTGCGTGGGTGAAGGTAGAACTCAGTTCATGGATTTTCCTGCTCTACGGTATGTTATTTTCTATGGTCTGTGGATTTCAATTCCCTGCTGTTGCACACGCAATTGGAGAGGAAAGAAGCCCGGCTGCAGGCTGTCTGGCCTCCGATCTGGCGGGGGCCGCAGTGGGTACCCTGTTGGTGGGGACTGTGCTTATTCCCATGTGGGGGATAGCTCCAGCAGCGCTTGCCTTGATTTTGTGTAAAGGCGCTACTACAATGATTTTTGTGCAAGACCACAGCATGAAAATGGCACAGCTTACGTGAGCGCCTGCCTGGTGCAGATAGAGATGCAATTTTCCATTGCCCGGAGTTATGGCTTATGGTGAAAATCCTTTAGAATGCATAGTTGCTGCAAAGCCTAAAGGGGGAAATGTGAATTCGAAATTTCAAATGACGCGCAAGGAGTTCTTAAAATGCCTTGGATTCGGCTCAGCAGCGCTACTTTGCCCTGTACCAGCACATGCGCTTTTTGGCAAGAACTCCAGGAAGAGTGTCAAGGGTCATATCTTCAAGCATGATGCCCCTGAAAAGCTATGGAAATGGTCCATTGAGGGGTTTCACTATGCGTCCAATGGAACTGATGTTCAGTGCCAAATATGCCCGAACAGGTGTTACTTGTCCCCTGGGGACCGCAGCATCTGCAGGTCGAAGGTGAACATCGGAGGCAAGCTCTACTCCCTTACATATGGGAATCCTTGTGCCGTACATGTGGATCCCATTGAAAAAAAACCCCTGTTTCACTTTCATCCAAAAACATGGATCTTTTCCATCGCAACCACTGGATGTAACTTCAGGTGCCTCAATTGCCAGAATTGGGAGATATCTCAGAGGAGACCTGAGGACGTGAGCCATTATGAGCTTTTCCCTGAAGAGGTGGTGGGAGAAACAAAGAAACGGAGGCTCCCTTCTATCGCCTACACCTATTCTGAGGCCATAACGTTTTATGAGTATATGTATGATACCGCCAAGCTGGCTCATCAGGAGGGAATCAACAATGTGCTGGTTTCAAATGGCTACATAAACCGCGAGCCGCTGCTCGAGCTATGTAAGGTTCTTGATGCAGCAAACATCAATCTGAAATCCTTTGATGAAGAAATTTACCAGTGTCTTAATGGGGGTTCGCTCCAGCCAGTGCTCAATACCTTCAAGACCTTGAATGAGCAGGGCGTATGGTTTGAGATGACAACCCTTGTGGTCCCTACTTATGTGGATGACGATGAGATGATCAAGAGGATGTGTGATTGGATCCTAAAGGAATTGGGGCCGGACCATCCTCTTCATTTTCTCAGGTTTTTCCCCAGGTATAAACTTACCCGTTTGCCTCCTACACCCATTGGCACACTGGAGAGATTGAGAAACATAGCCCTTCGTGAGGGGATTCATTATGTTTACATAGGTAATGTACCTGGCCATGAGGCAGAAAGTACGTGGTGCCACAACTGCCACAAGATACTCATTGAGAGAAAAGGATATATAATCGGCCAGTTCAATATTGAGAAGGGTAAATGTAAGTTTTGCGGGACAGCTATTCCGGGAGTGTGGGGGCCTGATACGTCTATTGCTGTTAGCGCTTCCCAATAAGGTCCTTTCCAGAACGGATCTGACTCCTTACAGGGAGACGGCCCGAGCTTAACGGGTCCTTTTTCCTTTAGCCTTGGACCTTTAGCCTTAAACCTTGGGCCGTGTTTCGATTAATCCCCAACAAACTTTGGTGGGCGTTTTTCCATGAAGGCCGTGAAGGCCTCCATAAGATCTTTTGATGGAAGTATGGCTGAATTTTTCTGGGCAACAAAGTCCAAGCCAGGATAAACACCATTATCCCTGCTATAAAGAATAACCTCTTTCACCCCTTGGACAGCGAGCGGCGAGCAAGAGGCTATTTGTCTAGCCAATTTCTCTGCTTCTGCGTAAAGGCTGTCTCTATCATCCGTAAGCCTTGTTACCAGGCCCATGTCGAGGGCCTCTTGGGCCGTAAAATCCCTGCCCGTGAGGGCCAATTCCCTAAACCAGCCGTGACCTATGATGTAAGGTAGCCTTTGCAAGGTACCTAGATCAGCCACTATGGCAACCCTTGTCTCGCGGATGGAAAATACCGCATCCCTTGAGGCAAGTCGTATATCGCAAGCAGTTATGAGATCAACGCCACCTCCAATGCAGTGACCATGTATGGCAGCAATTACGGGTTTTCTGCACTTTTCCACTGCGTTTATGCTTTCTTGGAGTCTTGAGATCTCCTTTGCAAGTTTACTGCGGAACCTTGCGCCTTCACCCTGAATAAGCCCGCCCAGCTCCATAAAATCTATACCTGCGGTGAAGCCCTTCCCTTCTGCCTTGATCACGACGGCCCTCACATCATCATCTGCGTCAAACTCTCTGAAATGGTGTAAAAGACCATCGAAAAAGGCCATATTCATTGTATTTAACTTCTCAGGCCTGTTCAGAGTAAACCACACAATACCTTGATCCTTTTCTATCCTAAAGATCTCTTCCTTGCCCATTAGCAAACTCCTTGTCTTTGATCTCATATGGCATTTTGGTCTTATGAAGCACCCTGTTCGGACAACATCATCCTTACCGCTGCTCCAGCCCGGGAGGCTCTGGAAGGCAGAAAGGATAATGTCACCCGGGTAAGGGCCTTTAAAAAGTCTGATTGTTACGGTTCCGAATATATTACCAGGACCATGAAGGTTCGGGTCAAGGGAAAAATCCTTTTCTCCCTTTTCTTAAAA
>CAZDVV010000166.1:0-4558 GCA_964508875.1 uncultured Desulfobacteraceae bacterium
AAAAACCACCGTTGAAAAGCTCAAAGAAATGTTCCACGTGAAACATCTCCCCGCCTTTTCTCTTGACACGTTGTCTCGGCCTTCCGTGTCTTACTTCAGCCCGTTGTTATGGAGCCATGTCCTTCGTGGCAGGACACACAAAGGTAGTGCCCAGCGGTCACGCTGACAGGATATTTATTAACACCTCTGGGATAGGCCTGGTCCCGCCGGGGCTAGAAGTGGGAGCACACAATGCCAGACCTGGGGATGTTGTCCTGATAAACGGTCCAATAGGAGATCACGGAATCACAGTGCTCACCCAGCGTGAAGGCCTGGATTTTCAGGGAGATCTGGTGAGCGACTCTGCTCCACTGACATCTCTAGTAGCGCAAGTGCTCTCAAGCTCGGACAGCGTTCATGTGCTTAGAGACCCTACTAGAGGGGGCGTTGCCACAGCGCTCAACGAAATTGCCGAACAGTCAGGCGTTGGCATCGAGCTCTTTGAAGATCAGATACCCATTAGAAAGGAGGTGCGCTCCGCATGCGAGATCCTCGGGCTCGACCCCCTTTACATTGCAAACGAAGGAAAAGTTCTTATTTTCGTAGCCGACCCAGACGTCAGCAACCGCTTGAAATCACTCCAAAAACACGACCTTAGGGAAAACACTGCAATCATGGGCAAGGTAACCTCTCGCAATACAGGACGAGTCCTGCTACGCACACGGGTGGGGGTACCAAAATAGTGACAATCCTCACCGGAGAGCAGTTACCAAGAATCTGCTGATTCTTCCAGGGCCAGTTGAACCAGTTTGTCCACGAGCTCTGAAAGGCTAATGCCTGCTGCCTTCGCCGCCTTGGGAAACAGACTGTTGGGTGTCATTCCAGGAATGGTGTTTGTCTCAAGCACAGCAATCCGGTTGTCGCTAATTATCATATCAGTCCGACTCCAAACCCTGCACCTCAAGGCCCTGTGGGCTGCCTTGCCCATGTCAACCACCCTTTCCCAGGTATCTTGATCAAGGGGGGCTGGGCAAATCTCCTCAGAGGCCCCTGGTTCGTATTTGGCCTCATAGGTAAAGAATGGATATGAGGGGCCTGGCCGTATCTCAATTAGCGGCAGAACCTCCAGCTCTCTCCGCCCCAACACACAGCAGGTCACCTCGCTGCCCGCAAGATACTCTTCAACAAGCACCTCATCGTCCAGCTCCAGTGCCCTTTCAATGCCCGCTCTTATCTCTTGCTCCCCTTGGCACAGCGATATGCCGTAGCTTGACCCCTCCACCGCGGGTTTTACCATAACCCGCTCTCCCAGCTCCGCAATTATTCGCTCCGGATCCAAAGGATCGCCTTTTCTAACCAAAATGTCTTTAGGCACATCTAGCCCCACAGCCTTATACATCTCTTTTGCCACCTTTTTGTTCATGGCCAGCGCACTTGCAAGCACACTGGAACCCACAAATGGGATACCAAGAATTCTGAGCAATCCCTGAATACATCCGTCCTCCCCAAACCTGCCGTGCAAAACAGGAAACGCCACATCGATACGCTCTTTGTCCCGTATGAGCGTATCGAGTTCTGTCAGAGGATCATAGAAGATTACCACATACTTATCCCTGGGAAGATGGTCCACCACTGTGCGACCGCTACTGAGTGATACCCCTCTCTCTGATGACCATCCCCCTGCTACAACCGCGACCCTGATTTTACTCATTTCTCTCCCCCACAGATGACACCGCTCACGTAAAACTTGAAACACAGGAATTTTGTTCTTTTAGCTTGGGCTCAAATATCACAAGTGAGCAATGCCAGGCAAACAATTTTAGAATTCCAGTAGCCCTCCCTACTTTAAAAATATCCCATTTTCTTGACATTTTTCCAAAAAGTGGACTGATCATGTGAAAATTTTCTTAACAGAATTGAGTCAACGCTAAGTAAAATTTACACCACCATGTGGCAAATTCGGAAAAATATACATAAAAAAATTGAATTTTTGAGAAAAAAGGAGAAAAAAACAGAAATTCAAAGATCCCCATTGTGGAAAAAATATTTGACAAACACCCAACTAACCCCTAACCCCCACTTATAACGAGATGTTTGAAGGCTCCTTTTTTATTCATAAACTATAGGAAGTTATGGCAGCGCAGTGAAAAAACCATTAGATAAATACAACTTAGCGACTGTCGAAATCTCTCAACTACCTAAGTATTACTCCGGGCCTTGTCCCTTTGACACCAAACGTTTCGTTCTATACAAAGGGCTCCTATTAGCAACCTATGGCGTGTTTCCTTCAGTTTCTAACTTCCTAACCTCAAACCTCGGTATTTTTGGATAAGACAGGAGGTCTTATGAAAGAGATCTGGGAAGAGATCAAAAAAGAAATTCGCTCCGAGCTTCCCAAAAATAGTTTCTCTCTTTGGATAAGTCCTCTGAGTCTTTTGGAGAGGCGTAACGGAACGCTAGTATTGGGTTGCCCTAACAGATTCTCAAAAAACTGGGTGGCGGAGAATTACAAAGAACTGATCCAGGAAAAACTGGACAAGGCCGGACTGGGGCCCCTTAACATCCAATTCAAGGTACAGCCCCATAGTCCTGACGAGCTCCTGACCCCACCCTCCGACATACCCCAGCAGTTATGTCTCCCCAATCTTGGAAACAGACCTCCTAGGGGATACATCAACCTCAACCGCAACTTTACCTTTGACAGATTTGTAGTAGGCCCCTGTAACGAGTTTGCCTACTCTGCTTCCAAGGCTATGGCCCAGGATTTTGCTTGGGGCTACAACACACTGCTGATGCTTGCCGGCACAGGGCTAGGCAAAAGCCACCTCTCCCAGGCCATGTGCCACAAGATCCTGGAGAGCTTTCCGGACAAGAGGGTATATTACATTACAGCTGAAGAATTCACCAACGAGATGATCTCATGCCTTAGGCGGGGACGAATTGAAGAATTCAAGAAAAAATACCGCCAGGCATGCGATGTCCTTTTACTGGAGGAGGTTCATTTTCTTAGCGGAAAGGAAAAGACACAGGTAGAACTGGGACACACCTTGGATGCGCTTTTCAATGACAAGAAGAAAATCATATTCACTAGCTCTTTGCCGCCCAAGGATATTCCCTCATTGTCTCAAGACCTTTCCTCAAGGCTCACCGGGGGGCTCGTCACCACCATTGAAAGTCCCGACTTTGACACCAGGGTAAAGATAATCCAAAAAAAGGCCTCAGAGAAGAAGCTTCCCTTGCCAGATGCTGTGGCAGAGCTGCTAGCAGAGAAACTGACTAAGGATATCAGACAGATGGAAAGTGCTCTTAATTGTCTGAAGGCCAAATCAGAATTGTTAAACGAGAGGATATCCCAAGATCTTGCTCGCGAAGTCCTCAGATATCTTACCAATTCCAGCGAACTTGCTGATATGGAAGGCATAAGAGAGTTGGTATGTAAGTATTATAAGATAAGCCCCCAGATGCTCGCCTCTAAGTCACGAAAGAAGATTCATACCTATCCCCGAAATATATTTATTTATCTTTGTAGAACACATACCGAGGAGACCTTAGAGAGAATATCAAAGGCAGTCAACCGCAGTCATTCCACTGTGCTATATGCATTCGAGACAGTAGGGAGAAAGATTAGGGCAGAAGCAAAGGTCAGAAAAGAGGTGGAATTTTTAAGTCGAAAAATCAAGGAAGCTAAGCCATGAATCCTGGCCGAATGCACCCTCGTTCCTCTGTGCTTTTGTGGAGCGTCTCTGGGTTAGTGACTGTGTTCTTTGTCTCTGTGGCTTTTCTTGCCTGTTCAACCTTCTGGGTGGCGTATGTGAACAGCAACTTGCCAGGAAGCTGGCTGCCATTGATCATGTCCGGAACTGCAATTCCATTGTCTTTCCACGCGTGGCTCAGCATAATCAGGGCACTGATAAGGCGAGCAAGAAAAACAGGCCTCCTCGAGGCCTAAGCGCTCACGCTAATTATCTTAGCATTGTTTTTCAGTATAGAATGAGACAAGGAAATTCTCCTCCTTGGGCGAAAGGTTAAACCTCGCAGAAGCAAGCGGAATTAGCTCCATGGGGTTCTTGTCTGGATTTTCCTGAAGCGTATCTGAAATCCATTTTACTGCCTTTCTTATCTTCTCTCCTTTTGGCATGATAGTTGACACTGCTAGACTCCTTACCTAAGGGCTTTTTTCTTTTTTGCACACAGTAACGTCCATATCTCGTCCCCTGTGCCGTGAAAGATATGTTATTTACATCTTGCAAGCAATTCATTTAAGCATAGCGCCAAAAGTGGGTAAGCGCTAAGGGGTTGCCTTGTTTAGCTGCTCCCAGTTAAGGCAGTCGCGAGGCCTTTCATTCCTCAGCGCGGCGAGAAGATTTTCTATGGCACGTTGGGCCATTTTCCTCCTCGTCTCTGATGTGGCGCTTCCCAAATGAGGCAGCAATACAGTATTTTTCATTTTCAGGAGCTCCGGGTGAACCAAAGGCTCACGTTCATACACATCAAGTGCGGCCCCTGCGATATGTCCGTTGCGAAGCGCGTTTACCAGGGCCCCTTCATCCACAACAGGACCCCTGGATGTGTTAATCAG
>CAZDVV010000167.1:0-4556 GCA_964508875.1 uncultured Desulfobacteraceae bacterium
ATCTGTCCCTCTCTAATCTCTGCCAGAAACTCTTTTCTCCCCTCTTGGAGTTCTCTTTCGAGCAACTTTCGCCTTGAAACAACAATATTTCGGCCCCCTTCATCAAATTGAGTCAAGAGAAATCTATAGGTCTTTCCTATGAATTCCTGCCCATCCTCGGTATACCTCAAATCCATTTGACTGGCAGGGCAAAATGCTCTGCGCTGCATCAGGTTCACCTCATATCCCCCTTTGCACCTGGCAATCACCTTTCCTTCTACTGGCACTCCATTTTCAAACGCTTCGTTAAGAGCCCGAAGCCCTCCAGTGCCAGTCAAAGCACGAGAAAGCCTTACTTCCCCATCTGAGACAGAAACAACATACAACTCTAATCTGTCCCCAATCTTGCATGTGAGCTGGCCTTGATCGTCCAAGAGCTCAGCCTTGTCCACCACACCGTCCATCATTGTACCGGTGTCAACGAAGACATTTTCCCGCCCTATAGAGAGGACCTCAGCCTGCACTCGGTCTCCCACCCGAACCTGTCTCCGTTCTTTGCACTCATAGGCTAACAAGAGATCCTCGAAACTTTCCTCTCCACTGTTACTGTGACCATTTTCTTTTTCATGTTCCATGTCTTTACCTCTAAACTGTCTTGTTTGCGCAATACCATCTCGCGCAAGAGGTGACTCTACCAAGGGCACCATATCTTTTCAAGGTTCATGGGCTTGTGAATTTTTTTTCTTGACACGTTATCTCCCGTAATATATTTTGTTCATGCTATGAATGTTGCCACACTACCTCCAGAAAAAGAATTGGCAAAATACCAGATCTCCAAACTCCAGGAACTCATCAGTGAGATCTTGGATTGTTGTGAAGAAAGGCGCCTTTACGAATCAAAGATCTTGGGGGTTCCTTACGCCGAGGTCAAATGCTTGATGCTATTCAAGTCCGAAAAATATCTCACTGTCAAAGGTATCGCCCAAAAATTAGACGTGGCAAAGAGCCGGGTCACAAAGATAATGGGCGGTTTAAAGAACAAGGGTTTGGTGGACACAGTGGAAGATCCAAGGGATGGCCGGGTTAAGCTAATATGCCTTACCCCCAAAGGGTCTAATAAGGTTAGAGAGGTGGAAGAGTTCCGAGACGGAATATACGGAAAGTTACTTCTTCAGATTAAGGAAGAGGAACGTCAGCCCCTCTTGTTTTACTTGGAATTGCTGACAGGGGCTATGCACACAGTCAAGAGTCAATTAGACTAATTTTTTTAGCACCAAAGTTAATACTATTAACAACTTTATGCGGAGGAAACAATTATGGACAAGGATTTGGAAAATTAAATAGAGCAAAAAGTTAGGGAGATTCTAGATGCGGAGTTGGGCACACGTATCTCGCAAGCCATTGACCAAGGCCAGGTCCAGAGTAGGGCCGCATTTATAGCTTCAAAGGGTAGCCTTGACATGGCCTATGTACCACTCATAATTGCCCGCTCTGCTGCTGCCCTTGACATAGAATCTGCTATTTTTTTCACCTTTTACGGTCTAGACATCCTAAATAAGAAAAAACAAGAACCTGAAGGTTCCGCCTCTAGCTAACCCTGCCAAGGCAAATAGGACGCCCGCTGCCGTTGCAGCGGGCATTTCACTTAATCCGCTCACTGCCAGGAAAAAGGAATGGGTTAAACTTGGTGTCATAGTCATATACATCCAGATCTTCACATTTTTTCAGAAATCCTACCACCAAATATGTTAGAGGTGTAGCAGCCGCCTCATAAAGGCACTTTACTAACCACTGGGTCCCAATAGTAAAAAGCAAAATATTGTGAGGCATGGTACCGTAAAACGCCAAGGTTATAAATACGAGGGAGTCGATCCCTTCCCCAATCAGAGTGGACCCTATGGTTCTTGTCCACAGCCATTTACCTTTAGTGGCTATCTTCATCTTTGCCAGCACAAAGGAATTGGAGAACTCTCCCATAAGATATGCTATGAATGAAGCAACAAGTAGCCGGGGAGTAAATCCCAAGATCTGTACATAGGACTCTTGCCCTTTCCAAAAAGATGCCGCTGGCAATACTCTGCCAATCCAAAATACAAGGACAACAAAAAGATTACACGTAAATCCTAGCCATATTACCTTCCGGGCACTAGCGTAACCATAGACTTCGGTCAATACGTCTCCGATTATGTAGCTCAAGGGGAAAACCACAATGGCTGCTGGCAGAACGAGTCCCCAAACTGAGATTAGCTTCACTGCCACTATGTTGGAAGCGATAAGTGCCGTCACAAAGGCACAGGTCGTAACCAAAAAGTAAGAGGAATACCCCCCTGTCTGAGTCCCATTGCCCATGTTTATCTGACCTCTAACACGCGAGAATTTATCATTAGTTTTTTTTCACTTATCACACTCAGCACATCAAAGCAATAAATGTACACCCGTTTTAGACCTTGACTCCTGTGCCCAACAGTCCTCAAGCCATGTGGTGCACCCGTATACATTAGAAAGTTACGGCAAGCTGGCCTGTAACAAGGTCTCGCGTGTCATCAGTCTCATACTTGCCCCTAAGATACTCTATAGCCACCGAGGTATTTTCAAAAAGCTCATAATTAATAGCCATACCCCACTGGCTTTCAGGCTCAAAGTCTCCAAGATCATTACTACCCTCATATTTGAAAGCAATCTCCAAGGCATCGACTGGCCTAAAGGCAAATTCCATATTCCACGCTTCAGGCCTTGCCTTTGTGTTGCCAGCAAAACCTAGCTCTCCCCTCTGAAACTCATCCCTAGCTCCAATATACTCCAGTTCCACAAAATACCTATCCATAAAACTCAAACTCAAGAACGCACCAATCCCACCTACCTTGCTCTTTATGGTAGGAGGTAATTCCTCTTGAAGGCCATCGCTATCACCAATATTGGAGATATAGGAAATCCCTGCTGTCAGGCCAACATCAGGGAGCATTCCCTCGGGTGCTGTCCATCCAATGCTTCCCGCAAACCCGTCAATTCTGTCATCATCGCCCGTTTCATCCACATCTCCATTAAACACTGCCCCACATAGGTCCAGGCCGGATTTGGCAAACCCTACCTTGATCGCACTGTCGTTGGTCTCACCAATGGAGTTCGTAATAGGATCGCTTATGAAATGGCTTTCATAATATCCGAACGGCACATACATCTTTCCAGCATTAAGGTAAAACGGAACCCTATCCTTGCCATCTACAATGATAAAGCCCTCATCAATGTCTACATGACCACTTCCCTCCTCTTCCCATAAAAAGGCAATATGTCCACCCACGTGGTGTGACACATCCACATTTACGTCAAGTTCTGCTGTGGCAAGGGTTATGTCGCTAGTACTTGTATCATCCTGTGTAGGGTCATCATAGTCCATCTTCTCACAATTTACCTCCACTTCCAGCCCGCCACTCAGGTTTACTCGCTTTGCCCACTCACCTATGGCCTCCTTTTTTTCTATCTCCTTTTCGAGCCTCCTGACCCTATCAGCAAGGCCTTTGCCGCTATGATATTGAGCAGGGGCCTCAGGTCGCGCTTTTACACTCTCTTCTGTTCCCTCCAGCTCTTGAATACGTTGTTCCAGTACCTTTATCCTTTCCTTCATCACCTCAAGTTCCTTCATCAGTTCGTCTTTACTTATCTCCTGAGCACTTGCACTCACCCTCAAACAAAAAGGAATAAACATCAATACCAAAATGGTCACAAGTAGCCTTCTCATATTCTTGAACCTCCGTGCATCTGATCTCATTTCTCAGTCCATGGCTCAAACTTCACCCAAAGAACAGCACCTAGCTCAACCTCCTTATCCTTTCCCTCATATTTGATTTTTTCAGGAGCAGTATTGAGTGCGGCAAATCCCCACCACCCTGCGTGAGGAATCCCATAGGTAAAAACTCCATTGGCATCTGCCTTTATGACTTGAGTAACCATGTAATCAGTAGGAGCCACCACACTTTTATCTTTGTTGTAATACTCAACTTCGATTTCAGCATATGGCACTGGTTTGCCATCAAGCATCACGATCCCTTGAAAGACATTCCCAGCATAAAGACCAAAGGGTCTGGAAAGAGGAACGATTTCAGTCCTAAGTCCAATTGGCTGATCCCACCCCTCTTCATTGCCGAAGGCCCCCACTACCGTTTTTGTGTAATGAACAATATATTTATCTTCTGCGGGCTCCCAATAGGGTTGGGGGACCATGTAGAACTGGTAGACCCCAGGTCTTCTTAGCGTGTAACCAAGCTTCCATGCCTTGTGTCCCATGACCTTTGTTTGTTTAAGCTGACCCAGTAGATCCTGATTTCTACCTGAGATAAACACACCGAACTTGTTCGGTTTGGCAAGCTCCATACCATTTCCCTCGAAAGGATGGGAAAAGGAAACCGTGATAGTGATATTCCTTGAATCTCCAGGCATGACCATATTGTCCGATGGTATTACCATGCCAAAGTGCGCAAAACATGTCCCAGCAGAAACAAGAAACGCCACCACAATCAGTCCGACAACAACTATCTTTTTCATGTTTACCTCCTCCTAAAGTATGATATTTGAACTATAAT
>CAZDVV010000168.1:0-4555 GCA_964508875.1 uncultured Desulfobacteraceae bacterium
CACGGAGACCAGATAATTGAGCATATCTCGTGTTTACACTCCTTTGCCTCAGAAGTATATAGGGTGCTGAAGCCGGGAGGATATATCATAATTAGCACTGAAAACGCAAGTTCGTGGCACAATATTTTTGCGTCAATCATGGGGTGGCAAATATTCTCCCTAACCAACATGAGTCCAAAACTGTCAGGGATTGGCAACCCCTTAGCGATTCATAGAGGCAAGCAATTAGATTTCCCCTCCTGGACCCACAAAACAATCTTTAGCTATCGTGGGTTAATCGAGTTTTTCCAAGCGTATGGGTTCATAGATACTGTCATCGTTGGGGCCGGGTATCACCCGCTTCCGCCAATATTAGGCAAGCTGGACGCTAGACATAGTCACTATATAACCCTGAAAGCTCGTAAACCAAAAAATTCGTGGTATACTATCCATCGAGAGGACTAACTGTTGACTGTACGTAAACTCATACCCAACTTTGGAGCTTCAGCCAATACAAAATCTAGGAAACTAGTGACTAGAATGATTGTCTCCACCATCATGGTCATACTGGCCTGGTATATATATAGGAATCGATTCGCACTTAACTATTTGAAAAATGTAGGATGGCAAGAAATATCCCTAATCCTCCTGTTAGATACCTTTTCGCTTCTGATCACAGGCGCCCTGAACTACATGATAATACGCCAATTTGGTTTTGCAGTAGGTCTCCTTGACTGCATTCTTTTACAATACGTTAACACATCCTTAAATAGGATTCTCCCCACGGTCGGGACTGGCGCTACTTTTAGGGCAATCTACCTCAAGAAGAGATACGGGTTTAGCCATAGTCGCTTTATCTCTACGGTGGCAGGGTTGTACGTGATCAGTTTCCTGGCTGCATCCCTGATTGGGATACTTTGTTTAGCTGCGATTTATTGCCAGACGCATGCTTTAAGCTGGGTAGCCCTTATCTCCTTTTCAGCACTTCTTATCCTCTGCCTTGGTATTGCCTCTATCTGCCCTGAAATTCCCGAAAGGGACTCCAGAATACTTAAGGTCTTGAGAAGTGTTGTAGAAGGTTGGATAGTCATCAGAGCAAATCACAGGCTAATTTTAATTTCAGTGGTATTGACCGCAGGATTATTACTTCTTTCAACGCTTAGCAATCTAATAGCTTACCGTGCACTCGGATTCAGAACACACTTTTTGTCTATGCTTTACCTCTCCAGTCTGGGAATTATCATTACCCTTATTAACTTCACTCCAGACGGAATTGGGATTAGGGAAGGAATTTACGTTCTCTCTTCAAAGCTTATTCAGCTTCCCAGCGAAGTCTTAGTTCTGGGATCTTTGGTAATCCGCGGGATAACGATGGTAGCGACGATAGGTGGAGGGATTGTGGCTTACTATCTTTTAGTGCAAAGGCTTCGCAGCAGCACCCATTCCCTAGACGGAGGGGAGACCAAATGAATCATTACCCCCCTCTTGAATGGATCATGTCTCGGAGCTTCCAATTCTTCCCACTTTGTTCGCCCTCAGAAAGTCATCAAAATAATCAATGGTCTCTTTTAAGCCCTCTTCAAGGCTAATCCTAGGCTCCCAGCCAAGAAGTTCGCGCGCTTTACTAATATCTGGCTGCCTCTTCTTGGGATCGTCAATGGGTAATGGTTCAAATTTTATCTGGGAGCTTGACCCTGTGAGTTCCAAAATTTTCTCAGCGAGTTCCAATATGCTACACTCTTTAGGGTTACCCAGGTTGATAGGCCCAGTAACATCTGGAGATGAGTTCATCAATCTTACTAATCCATCTACCATATCTTCAACATAGCAAAACGAGCGAGTTTGTGAACCATCCCCATAAACAGTTAAAGGCTCCCCAATAAGGGCTTGTACAATAAAATTGGAAACCACACGCCCATCATTAGGATGCATCCTTGGACCGTATGTATTAAAAATCCGTGCTATTTTAATACAAAGATTGTGTTGACGATGGTAGTCAAAGAAAAGGGTTTCCGCGCATCTCTTGCCCTCATCATAACATGAACGAGGGCCTATAGGATTTACATTTCCTCGATATTCTTCTGATTGAGGATGAATCATTGGATCCCCGTAAACCTCCGAAGTTGACGCTTGAAGAATGGGGCACCTTAGTCTCTTGGCCAGGCCCAGCATATTGATTGACCCATGGACAGACACCTTAGTAGTTTGTACGGGATCATTTTGATAATGCACAGGAGACGCTGGACAGGCTAAATTGTAAATTTGGTCTACTTCCACGAAAAGAGGAAAAGTAATATCATGGCGGTAAAGCTCAAAGAAAGGATCTTCCAAAAGGTGAATTATATTCCTTTTGGTCCCTGTGTAGAAGTTGTCAACACATAGAACATCATAACCTTGCTGTAGTAGCCTTTCACAAAGATGCGAGCCCAAGAATCCTGCTCCTCCTGTAACAAGTACCCTATTTCGCAAATGCATGGTTTTCTCCTTTCAAAATATGGGTAGGCACATAGTCTAGATCAAGACTTTTCCAATATGTGCATAGCCTCTGCTAACTACTCTCCACTTCCGTTGAGTTCCGCTTTGTTCTTCTTTGGTCTTCCTCAACTCCTTTATAGTGCAAACCTGAAATCTGTTCCGAGACTATCCCTATTAGAAAAGTCAACAAAGAAGAAATAAACAGCAGTGCAGTCATATTGGTAAATCGCCCCAAACAGAAAAAGGTATATCCAAAATATGAAACGCCCACTAGAAATAAAAAACTACTAATGGGCAGAAAAAAACGCATGGGTGAAAATAAAGCCCCTATCTTAAAAATAATAACCAGAAACTTGATACCGTCCCGTATCATACTTATATTGCTTTTTCCTTTTCTAGGCTTAGCCTTTATCGGAATATAACAAACGGGAAAACCAGCACGAAAAAAGGACATTGTAATAGTAGTCGGGTAAGAAAATCCATTAGGCAAAAGGTACAGGAACTTTCTAAAATGTCTAGCCCGTGCAGCGCGGAAACCACTCGTCAGATCTTCTATTTTAAAACCCGTCATGATGGATGCCAGTTTATTATAAAGTTTGTTGGCAAATCTCCTCGCCAAAGACGCATGGGTATTCATTATGCGAGCTCCAACAACCATTTCGTAATTTTCCTCAAATTTTTCGAGGAGCCTTGGAATATCTGCTGGATCGTGCTGACCGTCCCCGTCCATAAAGACCAGTATGTCACCCCGGGCATACCTAGCGCCGGTTTTTATAGCAGCTCCATTGCCCATACTCATGGGATGGGATAGGACCGTGGCTCCATTTTCTTTGCTAATCTCGGCCGTTTTATCAGTTGATCCATCATCAACAACAATGATTTCAAAAGCAGGGAATAGTCTTCTGAGATCATAGATTAGAGGGCCTATGGACAGTTCTTCATTTTTGGCAGGTATTATGACGCTTACTTTCATAACACACCTAAACCAATTTACGGATTAAAGCTATCATAACTATTTCCCTTTTAGTGATATGAGTAAACCACCAGAATAACTGGGACTGTCTAAATGCTTAAATTTCATTAAAGCAAATCTCATGCCACCTGCTTTTCAATTAAATTATGGGTATCATTGATATCCGCCTAGATACTAACGTGGACTAAGTTTTGGTAGGCTCAATTATGGCGTTAACTATAAATAAGTAAGGTCTCAAGTTTTGAAACCAAGTTCAATTCTGCACCACTTTTATTACTTGATATCATGGGGAGAAGATTTAGTGGATTTCGCAGCTCCTACGGGATCTAATATCTCTTGTATGCTGGTCTAACTCCCTTGAACATAGGATAATGCTTTACATTGAGAGTCTTCAGTTCAGCTCCCTCTAACTCTGCCGTAGCAGCCAGGATGGCATCTGCGAGACCCACACCATGTGACTTGCCATAATCGCGCTTGTACAGTCCTCCATACCTTGCTATCTCTGCGGTTACATGCACAACAGGGAAAAGGGAAACAAAGCTATCCAATATAAATTGTTCTTCTTCTCCTTTCACTCCCGCATACAACTCAGCCACGACGATAGAAGAAAGGATAATCCGATCATAGTTGGAAGTCACAAAGGTAACAGCTTTACTATAGCCACGGAAAAAATCAACGAGCACATCTGTGTCAACAAGAATTGGCTTTGGCATGCTCAGTTCCTATCCCATTCTGCTCGCAGCCTCTTGAAATTAGGCAGATCGGTTCGATCTTGCCACATGCCCGCAGCCTTACGCAGAATTGCCTCCCGTTTTCTTCGGTTCGCTTTATCGATAAAGAGGTCAATGGCCTCACGAATAATCTCACTTTGCTTTTTCCCCTCCATTTTGGCGAGGGCAGTGAGTTCCCTGCGTTGACGCTCTGTCAAATAAATCTGAGTTCGTACCATCTTCAACCCCCTAACAAATATATACATCATTATTATACACCATCATGGTAAACTGTCAACTTCAGTTTTTTAAGAGAATACACAAATTGGGCCGCAAATCATTCATGATGACAAGATGGACTATGAGGCAGGATTAGTTACGCCTAGCCGTATAGCACAAAGAAAAAAGAAAATAGCCA
>CAZDVV010000169.1:0-4451 GCA_964508875.1 uncultured Desulfobacteraceae bacterium
CAGCCCCTATTGTTCTCTCTCAAAAGGAATCCCAAGTGCTGCAGGGGCACCGACCTTTCTTTTGGCAGCCTCCCATTTGGTGATAATCACGAGGACACCTATGGTGAAGAGATAGGGTAGCATTCGAAGAATGTAGCTTGGGATTATCGTCAGACCGGCGGCTTGGCAATAGAATTGAAATGCATTTATAAAGCCGAACAACAGAGCGCCGGCAACGGCTTTGAGGGGATCCCACATTGCGAAGATTACTAGGGCAATAGCAATCCAGCCTTGGCCGCCCGTCATTTGCTCTTTCCATCCCGGTGTATAAGCGAGTGATAGGTACGCCCCTCCGAGCCCGGCAAGGGCCCCACCGATGAAGGTATAGAAGTAACGAAGCCTAGACACATTTATGCCCACTGTATCGGCGGCCGCTGGATTTTCTCCAATTGCTCTCAACTCAAGGCCGTACCTCGTTTTACCCAGAAAGAAACACGAAATTGGAACAAGCAGATATGCCAGGTACACAAGTGGGTTCTGGTTGAACAAGACACTTCCAACAACTGGAATTCTATCCAGCGAAAAGAGGCCAACTGGTTCGAATTTAAGAGAGACCACTCCTATAAATGGCCTCCCAAGAAAGTTGCTGAGCCCAATGCAAAAGAGCGTTAGGGCCAGGCCGGAGACCACCTGGTTCACTCTCAGAGTGATTGCGAAAAAACCATGTATCATTGCAAAAAAGCCACCTGCCAGCATGGCTGCCAGGACCCCGGCCCACAGGGAATGAAGGGTGCACGTCGTGGCAAATGCCGTTAATGCCCCCATAAGCATCATTCCTTCGACCCCTAGATTGAGGACACCGGAACGCTCGGCAAAGATTTCACCTATCGCAGCATAGAGAACGGCCATTGAAGAGGTTATTGTGATGCTCGCAATAAATACAATCTCAGATTCCATAACCTAGCCTTTCTTAGGCAGGATACAAAATTCATATTCCTGGAAGACCTGTCCGGCCAAGACACAAAAAAGGATTGCTCCCTGCAGGACCAAACTGATGGCAGATGGCACATGCATTGTGATTTGAATCTGATCACCCCCTACCATGAGACCGCCAAGGAGAATGGAGATAAGGACAATTGAGGCCGGCTCTAGTCTACCCAACCACGCAACAATAATCCCCACGTAACCGTTTCCAACCGCCAATCCCTGCTGAAGACGATAGTGGATGCCAGCCGTTTCACAAATGCCTGCCAGCCCAGCCAAACCTCCGCTGATCAGCATGATCCACAGGATATTTCGTCTGACATTTATCCTGGCGTACTGGGCAGCCCTTATGTTTGCTCCCGCCACCCTGATTTCATAGCCCCAACGCGTATAGGCTAGGACAATCCAGATCAAGACAGCCGCCGCTAATCCTATGAGCAGGCCCACATGAACCCTTGTCCCAAAAAAGCGGGGGAGCCATGTGGACTCCGGGAACATGGCTGTACCGGGGAAGCCCCTTCCCGCCGGGTCGCGCCATGGCCCGAAATAGAGATGCTCCAGCCACAGTATGGCCACATAGTTGAGCATTAGGGAAGTTATGATCTCATTGACTCCAAAGCGTGCCTTGAGAAGGCCAGGGATAAAGCCCCAAAATGCACCGCCGAGAAAGCCTGCAAGAATCATGGTGGGAATGACCATAGGACCTGGCAGATGTGAGGAGAGGAAAAGCGCCACACCCGCCCCTGCAATGCCCCCCATCACGAGTTGGCCCTCGGCCCCGATATTCCAGATTAACATCTTTCCAGCCAGGCCAACAGACAGACCGCAAAGTATGAGCGGCGTAGCACGTACCAGGACTTCCGAAAAGTCATAGGGGCTCCCAAAGGCCCCTTTAAAAATCTCGAGATAGGCCCGCAGTGGATTGACACCAACCCATAAAAAAAGAACAGTTCCAAGGATCGCAGCAGCGAAGATGGCTGCGGGTATAATCAAATGCCTGGTCCAGGGCAAAGGGGTAACGCGCCGTTTAAGTGTTATTCTCATTTGCTACCTTTCACTCCTGCCATGAGGGGCCCGATACGCTCCAGCCCTTCTTCGTCCTGAGTTGAAATGATATCCATCACCTGCCCCCTGAAAATCACAAGAATGTTATCAGCAAGGGACAGCACCTCCTTCAAATCACCCGAGACTAAGAGAATGCCGCAATGTTTTCGCAGGCGCAAGAGGGCCCGCCATATCTCCTCGGTGGCGCCGATGTCCAAACCCCGTGTCGGCTGCTCAGCGATGAGCAGCAATGGCTTCTGAGCAAATTCCCGAGCAAGAATCAGCTTTTGCAGATTTCCCCCGGACAATTGCCGGGCCTTCATATTCAGACTGGGTGCCACGATACTGTATTGAGAAACCAAGCTTTGTGCCAGTCTTTCTAAGGCCTTCCATCTAAAGAAAGGCCCTTTGGAGAATCGGCCTCGGAGGGTAAGGGCAAAATTTTCGAGCACCGGCATATCTGGGATACTTCCAAGGCCCGTTCGGTCCTCTGGAATGTAGGCGATTTTTTCTAGCGCCGTGGCGATATCCTCCCCATCCAAAAGGACCTGCCCGCTCTCTTTAGGACGAAGACCTACAAGTGCCTCCACAAGCTCCCTTTGACCATTTCCCGCCACACCCAATATGGCGAAGATTTCTCCCTTCTTGAGAGAGAAGCCAACATTTTTTACTGCCAGTTCTCCCCGGTCCCCCCTGACTGACAGGTTTTCGACAGCTAGAAGCGTATTATTAGTCTCTATTGATTCCTTGCCGATCTCAAGGATTACCTCCCGTCCTACCATCATGCGGGCGAGTTCAGTGCTGATTACACCGTCCTTTTCTCTCACTTTTTCGGGTCTGATAGTACTCATGACCTTTCCTCTGCGCAGAACCGTGATGTAGTCAGAAATCTCCAGAACTTCGTCAAGCTTATGGGTGATGAATACGATGGATCTACCCTCTTTCTTGATTCGTCGCATGATAATAAAGAGCTGCTCAATCTCCTGGGGAGTAAGGACGGCTGTAGGTTCATCCATAATGAGAATGTTGACCTTCCGGTAAAGCATGCGGAGGATTTCAACCCGTTGCTGCTCTCCCACGGAAAGCTCCCAGATTCGAGCTCGGCTGTTAATAGCGAGTCCATATCTGTCAGAGAGTTCGGCCACCTCTTTTTCGAGGGCAGCCATATTAAGACGTATGGGGCCGGGCATGCCCAGAATGATGTTTTCAGCTACAGTGAAGTTGGTCACTAGCTGAAAATGCTGGTGGATCATGCCAATTCCTTTATCCAGGGCATCCCTTGGTGAACGAAAGACAACTCTCTCACCGTTGACAAAGATCTCCCCGGCATCGGGCTGATAATAGCCGGAGAGAATATTCATAAGGGTAGATTTACCTGCTCCATTCTCTCCAAGAAGGCTGTGGATTTCACCTTTCAAAAGCCGGAAGTCAACCCCCCTGTTAGCAACAACTTCAGGGAATTTTTTGACGATTCCCTTCATAATGACAGCTGGAGGGTTTTCGCGGGAGCCGAAAGACATATTCAAATCTCTGATTTTTTGGGGAGAAATTGCGGGGCAGGGAGGGTTCCAAGCCAGTGAATCTTGTAGGACAAGCCCTTGTAAAGCGGCTTCAGTTCTCCTTCTCGGGCCACACAAAATATGCCCAAGATTTTCAAGGCCTCTTTGTTAGCGGACGTCCTTTCTGCGACTTCATCAAGGATGGTGGCGAGTGCAGCAATGGTCCCGCCTGTGCTAACCACATCATCAATAATGACGATACCCCTTTTTGCAGCCTTAAGGAGGTTGAAATCTCGCTCATAGATCACTAAGTATTTGTCGCCACTGGTTACTGAACCGCCTCCTACCTGGATAAAGGGCCTTTTTCTTCCGGTCTCTATTTCCATGTGGGGCTTGCGTCTGTTGTATGCAACGGCCATTATTGGCACATCCAATTCCTGGCATACAACCTGGCTTAGCTGGAGGGATTTCTCTACGGCCGTGAGAAAGACCACACCATCAAGGTTCGGGATATTGGCCTTAATTAGCTTCGCTAGGGCTTGGCCAAAAATCCGGTTCCATTCAATCATACCCATTAGGTTAAAAGATGCGATTCTAATGAAACCATTGGTCGCGGGCAGGAGCACATAGGGCAATTCAGCCCGGAAGTTAAGGTCTGGAATTTCAAATAGATACTTTTCTCCGGTCTCAAGGGAGTTCAAGGGGATTTCCATGAAGACCTCCTGCTCCTCTAAGTGAACGGATTAGTAAGGGAAATTGGTTCAGGGGGCAAAGGCCCCCTGAGGCTGGTTGGCTGTTAGTCGGGAATTCTCCCAGACACACCTTCAACAAGCCATCTCATGGTGAGAAGATCTTTGTCAGAGGCCCTTTTTCCGGCAGGAATTATCACTTTCCCTGACTGATCCTTGATAGGGCCAGCAAAGATATTATCTACACCCTTTTCAA
>CAZDVV010000170.1:0-4440 GCA_964508875.1 uncultured Desulfobacteraceae bacterium
GACTCGGTCTCCTTAAACCTTGCACACTCTGTTTCAAGTTCGGTGTAAAGGCTGACATTGCCAGAGATCAGTCTCGAGGCTCCACTCCCAGTTCCCCATTTTTTAAGCGCCGCCACTGCAGCCTTTTTCATGCTTTGATCAATTGAGGGAGAACTCGAAGGTCTTAAGAGTGGAGGAAGGAGCCCCGGGGTCATGGGTCTTTTCAACAAAACGGGCTCTACCTTCACCGTTTACAAAAATCAAAGTAGAAGATCTTGTTCCATAAACAGGGCTCGATATGAATATGGGAGAGAGAATCTTTTCCCATTCAAGACCAACCCCAGTGTCAGGGAGTTTGGACTCATCTGCCTGAGTTCGGTCCATTAAGAGATCAAAAAAGGCCTCATCAGGAGGGAGTTCGGCTGACACAAGTAGTCCTGAAAGTCCCTGTTTTGCCTTAACAACCTTAGGCCATGGAGTATCAAGTAAATGATTGCTGAGCCCAAATATACCTTGGGTGAGCCGTACTATTCCCGAGCCTCTATTAGAGTACCAATAAATTTCCTCCATATTCCCCACCACTAGATTGAAGCCATTGTATTCGTTGGCTTTATCCTTCAGGGATATCAAGTATTCCAAAGGCCTTTGATTGCCAAGAAGAAAGTTTTTCACAAGCATACCCCTAGAAGGAGCACCCTGTTTTGCGCTCTTGGGATCTCTATAATTGGTGATGGCAGCTATTCTTCCCGTCGTGGTTATTCCGAGCCATGTTCCACCGCTCCTCAAATCTTTTCCTGCCAATAATTCCGGTGCTTCTTTCCAGAAATGGGCAGGGGCCGTGGGCCTCTCATAGTACTCGTCACGGTTCGCCAGCAGTATCAACGGATATCTTGGATGATGGTTGTATGCAATAACAAGAAGGCACATGGTTTTGGCTCCACCTTGTCGCTTGGTAACACTATTTGATTCTTAGTTTAATTCTTTTATCAAAATTTGCAAGACTGATAGAGAGTTATCTAGTAATCCGCATTTTTCCTTTTTATGTCCGGTCTTTGCCTTTCCAAAAAGTCTCACTTTTCTCTCTAGATTTCAAGAGTATATTATTGATATCAAGTTTACTGTATATCCATAAAACAAATTAACAAATTACATGTAAAGATAAATAATAAGTTTATCAAAAAAAATTATATTAAAATATAAGAATATCTTGATTTCTTGTTTTTTCTATGATATGAGTGCAAGCCATGAAGAAAAAGATGTTTTCAACCCAAGTAAGAAATGACCTTCTTAAAGAGTTTAAGAAGCTGGCTATAGATCTAGAGCGGCCAATTAACGATATTTTGGAAGAGGCCATGCTTGATCTGCTTGACAAATATGGCATTGCCTTCGAACCAGGTGGTAGTGACAGAACCAATCTTGCACATCTATCGCGTAAGAAGCCCGGTTATGGAAAGACAAAGCAGCACGAGGATGAACACCAGTAGATCCACAAACATGGTAAAGGCGGTGAACAGCTTATGGCCAACGGTAAGGCTTCGGTATTATTTTGAGAAAGAGAGGAGCACATGCTAGATCAAGTTGTGGACGAGGGCAGTGGGCTCAGGTCTGATGATGAGTATCACAGGATCTTGGCCAATGTCGCTCTATACCTCGTAACAGGTAACTCATCCCTAGCCGGGACATTCACTTTCCAGAAAGAGCATAAGGCAAAAGGACTTGGATTAAATGGGATTGAGGCCTATCGTTCGGCTGCGCTGTCTAACGTAGACAAACTGGCGTTCGAAGAGCTTGCCCAGTTCATAAAACTTGAGACCTCCCCTGACTCTGCAAATATAAGTGAGGGAGAGTTGCTCAGCGTTGCGAAAGAACTTATAGCAAGGGAAATCATTGAAGAAAGGCTGGAAGGCAAAACATATTATCTCAAGGCCCGGCTTGTGGCTGATCCTGAACAGATAGCAGAAGCCCTAGATTTGGTTCAGGAGATTGATAGAAAAATTGAAGAGCTCAATGAGGCAAGAACTCGGGCGGAAGCGGCACTACGGGCGGTAGAGAGGCTGGAGGAGGAAGTCAGGCTAGCCAAGATGAAAGCGGACTTTATAAGAAAGGTGCAAGAGGAAAAGCCTGAGGAATTTGATGAAGTCCGTAAATTGCTTTTCGAAGCAAGGGCTAGCTTTTCCCAAGGAGATTACTCTGGTGCGATAGATGCTTATACCTCTGTACTCCAAGAAGGAGTAGAAAGGTTGGAATGCTATCTTTACCGGGGCTCTGCCTATTTTCATACTGGAGAGTACGACAAGGCGGCAGCTGATTTTTCCTCTGCGATAGAGCTTGATCCTTTCAATCCCTTGGCTTACCACAATAGGGCTAGCAGCAGGGTAAAGATGGGGGAGTTAAATGATGCAATAGAAGATTATGGTCGGGCTATTGAACTGAAGGAAGATTATGCGGAGGCCTATAGAAACAGAGGGATTACATATCTGAAATACATGGATGATTATGAGCGAGCTCTTTCTGACTTTAACAGAGTTGTATCGCTGCAGCCTGAGGATAGGGGGGTATATTTTCTCAGAGGTACTGCATATGGAAAAATGCTCAAGTTTGAACAGGCTTATCAGGATTACCTCAGGGCTTCGGAGGGTATGGAGGCAGACCCGTGGCTTTACTATAATACCGGAAATTGCCTCCTAAGAATGGGGCGTTATGAGGAGGCCATTGAAAGCTATACCAAAGCAATTGAGGTTAAGTCAGATGTCGCGGCCTTTTATCATAACAGAGGTTTGGCCTATGCCAGGCAGGACCTAGTGAAGGAAGCATTGGATGATTACAACAGGGCACTGGAGCTCGGACCCGAAGATGGAAAATCAATTGTGATAAGAGGATTCCTGTTTTGGAAAATAGGAGAAAAGGATAAGGCAATAGAAGACTGGCAGAGGGCAGCGCAAATGGGAGAAAACAGAGGAATAGAGTTTTTGATGCAATTGAATGGGTACTGAAGTATAATACTATAACTGCTTCTGGTCCCGCCTTCCCATATGGGGAGGCGGATTTTTTTTGACGACTAGATTTTATTATGATATGAATTATTCCATATTAAAATAATAAAATGGCTTTGGAGAAATCTATGAGAAGCGAACCAGTGCCGGAAAACAAGTTTAGTTCATTTGCAGAGGTGATTCCGCTTGAACAATGCGTGGGAAAAGTGCTTGCCCATGATATAACTGAGATAAGGCCGGGCCAGTTCAAAGGGCCTGCCTTTAAAAAGGGGCATATTGTTAGGGAAGAAGACCTCGAACACCTGAAGCGCTTGGGCAAAGAGCACCTTTTTGTGCTTCATATTTCCGAAGGTGAGTATCATGAAGACGATGCTGCAGTGATGATGGCAGACGCCCTGTGTGGGAGGAACGTTGAGCATGACGGAAATCCTGCAGAAGGAAAGATAGCCTTGAAGGCCTCGGTTACGGGCTTACTAAAGATCAATGTGGAGGCCCTGATAGAGTTTAACATGGTCCCTGACGTCATGTGCTCCGCTAGGCATAACAATGACGTGGTGCGCAGAGGGGAGATTGTGGCAGGTACGAGGGCGATTCCATTGGTGATACGAGAAGAATTTGTTAACGAGGCAGTAGCAGTGGCAAAGGGAGTTGGAGGGATCTTTTCGGTCAAGGAATTCTCGAGGATGAAGGCGGGTGCTGTTATTACGGGCAACGAAGTGTTTTATGGCAGGATCAACGACAAGTTTGCTCCGATTCTTAGAAAAAAGCTGGCTGGCTTTGATTGCCCGCTGGAAGAAATCTCGGTTTGTCCTGATGACAAAGACATTATCAGGGATACCATATTGGATTTCATTGAGAAGGGTATTCAACTTGTACTTGTAGCAGGCGGAATGAGTGTGGACCCGGATGACGTGAGCCGTGTTGCAATAAATGATGCGGGTGCAACGGATCTGGCCTATGGAAGCCCGGTACTTCCCGGGGCCATGTTTCTGTATGCGAGAATAAAGGATGTACCCATTATGGGGCTGCCTGCCTGTGTGCTCTATTATAGGGCTACGGTATTTGATTTGATGCTTCCCAGGGTGTTGGCTGGGGAAAGAATAACAAGGAGAGACTTGGCTGAAATGGCCCATGGAGGGCTTTGCCTTAACTGTGAGAAGTGCCACTATCCTATATGTCCGTTTGGGAAGTAGAAGGTAAAAGAGACAGAAGCTAGGAGGCAGGTGCTTGCCCGCCATTGGACTGTGGCGGGACAGGACAAAGGAACAAGGCTAAAGGAAAAAGGTGAAAGGCAAAATGAAAACTGATCGCTGAAAGCTGACAGCTGTTGCGTAATGTCAAATGGCAAAATCCAAATGCCAAAATGGACAGGGAGACAGAATCCAGGAGCTAGAAGCTAGGAGTCAGAAGTTATGTCCAGAAGGGATGTACTGTTAGCTTTTATCCACTGTCAGTGCATCCTAGCATC
>CAZDVV010000171.1:0-1818 GCA_964508875.1 uncultured Desulfobacteraceae bacterium
CTCTGCCTGAGTGTGCCACATGGTACTCTACGGACAGCGCAGAGATTGTAGCCAAGGCTAAGGCCGATGATATGCGCATCACCGCCACGAAAAATGAGGACGTGCGCTCCCTCAGGGAACTTCTGGTAATCGGCTGCAAAGGCATAGCAGCATACGCAGATCATGCTGCAATTCTCGGCTACGAGAAAGACGACATCTATGGGTTTCTCATGGAAGCCCTGGCATCGACCACAAAGGACCTTTCGGTGGACGAGATGGTGACCATGGTGATGAGGGCAGGAGAATGTGCTGTCAACACCATGGCTCTCCTGGATGAGGCCAATACCAGCACTTATGGTCACCCCGAAATCACTGAAGTCAATATCGGTGTCAGAAATAACCCTGGTATTTTGATCAGCGGCCATGATCTCAAGGACATGGAAGAGCTACTCGAGCAAACCAAGGGAACTGGTGTGGACGTTTACACCCACGGCGAAATGCTTCCTGCCAACTATTATCCTGCATTCAAGAAATACGATCATTTTGTGGGAAATTACGGAAGCTCCTGGTGGCATCAGAACAAGGAATTCGAATCCTTTAATGGTCCCATCATTCTGACAACCAACTGCCTCATACCGCTAAAAAAGGATAACACATATCTGGACAGGTTATTTACCACGGGCGTGGTAAACTACCCTGGTGCCAAGCATATTGCTGACAGGCCCGCCGGAGGGACCAAGGACTTTTCTGAAGTGATAGAACTGGCCAAGAAATGTAAACCCCCTGTGGAGCTTGAATCCGGGAAGATCGTGGGTGGTTTTGCTCACAATCAGGTCCTCGCCTTGGCAGATAAGGTCATTGATGCAGTTAAATCCGGGGCCATCAAACGCTTTGTAGTGATGGCCGGATGTGACGGCCGCCATAAGAGCAGGGAGTATTTTACCGAAGTGGCCAAGGCCTTGCCCAAGGAGGCAGTAATACTAACAGCAGGTTGTGCCAAGTACAGGTATAACAAACTGGATCTGGGTGACATAGGGGGTATCCCAAGGGTCCTTGATGCTGGACAATGCAATGACTGTTACTCCCTGGCAGTTATCGCCCTTAAACTCAAGGAAGCATTTGGGCTGGACGATATCAATCAATTGCCCTTGTCCTTTGATATTGGCTGGTACGAACAAAAGGCAGTGGCAGTGCTGCTGGCCCTGTTGTACCTAAATGTAAAGGGAATCAGGTTAGGGCCAACCCTACCAGCCTTTGTTTCTCCCAACGTGCTGAAGGTCTTGGTCGACAAATTTGATATCAAACCCATAGGTACTGTTGAAGAAGACGTGGCCGCCATAATGGCTGGAAAGTAGTATATTAGATTCTCCCTCCCACAAAGGGAGGGGGAGTCTAGTCTCCCTTGTTGTATTTAACGTTCGGACACGAGGATGGCTATTCCTGGAAATCTTCTTACCACTGCCATGGGGGTAATGCCTCACACCGATGTGGACAGGGCCTTAGAAATGGCCCTGTCCTTAGACATCCCATTCTGGCCTCAGCTTCCTTTATATAGCTATTATGAAGACATGTACGTACAGGCCTCAGAGCACTTCCCTGGCATCCTCCTTGATATGGAGAAAAGGACTCTGCGGTTCTCTATGGAAAAGTTCATGGCCGAATTAGAGGAAACCATGGCCCACTTTGAAGAACCGGAGTATTTTGACATCAGCCCCACATACTCTGTTGTATATCACAAATTCCTAGAGATGGATCTATCCGACAGACCGGCCATCAGGGGTCAGTTGGAAGGCCCTATCAGCTTTGGGTTTAATGTTGTTGACCAGGATGACAGACCAA
>CAZDVV010000171.1:1918-4383 GCA_964508875.1 uncultured Desulfobacteraceae bacterium
CCACTGACTCAGGGGAAGAGTTCCCACCCCCCTATCCTGAAATTCCCAGGATCTCTGCCAAACAGTGCCTCAAGCTCTTTGGCAAGCAATGGGAAGAGGCCTCAAGGATTATTATGCGAGCATTAGGCTTTTTGGACGAAAAAGGCCAACCAACTAGCAAAATCCATGCTGCCACAGAACACGGCCTCTTTCGCAAGGATAGCATCGAATGGGGCAGTGAAAGGGTAAAGATGGTAGAAGCCTGTAGCCGTTGCCATTCTGTGCATTTTACTGAATCAGAACTAAAGAAGGGCGACCGCATGATAAGAGAGGCTGATATATTGATGGCCAAGGCTATCAAGCCAGTATTAACGGGTCTAAGGAGCCCCTAGTTTCGCGTGCCATGAATCCTTTAAGCGTATGAGATATTTTGGGGCAAGGCAATGACTGAGATAACATTTTCTTGGCCTGTGAGATACAAGGACAAGAAGAGCCGCTCCATTGTTATCAGGCCTTATATAGATGAGGACTTCGTGGCGCTGAAGAAAATGTACGATACCTTTGAGCCAAAGGGCATTGAGGCAGGCATTCCCCCGGTTGAAGATTATGTGCGGGACAAATGGTTAAGATCCATTACCTCAAATTTTTTCAATATCGTGGCTATTTATAAAAGAGAAATAATCGGGCATGCTGGTCTCGACCTTTCTGATTCCAACCTGTGCCCAGAATACTTGATATTCATCAAACAGGGTTTTCGTAATTGTGGAATTGGAACATTTATGACACAGGTCATGAAAAATTTGGCCCATCAATCTGAATGCCGCAAAGTGTGGCTTACTGTCCGCTCGGCAAACACTCGAGCCATCAGGGTGTTTGAGAAAGCCCGATTTCGTTTCAAGGGCGGCATTGACATTCAAAGAGAGATGGAATTAATCATAAAGCCTGATTCATCTTCTCCTAGACAGAGTGAGTCGTAAGTCTGAACCATGAAAACAGTCTTCATATATACACCAAAATACCTAGAATTTAGGCCTCCGAAAGATCATCCTTGGTCTCCACAAAGAGCTGAAGCCACCTATCAACTATGCAATAAGTTAGGCCTATTAAATCACCCGGGGATCTCGATACTAGAACCCTCGCCCATACCCGAGAAAAGTCTTTATCAGTTCCATACAAGGTCATATGTTAAAATGCTAAAGGCGGCCAATAGGGGAAAATTCAGGGAGGAATGGCTGCAATATGGCATTGGCACCACTGAATGCCCTGTTTACGAGGGTGTGTATGACTACCATCGCCTCGGGGCAGGCGGTACAATGTTGGGAGCTCAACTACTCAGCCAGAGCGAGGTTGATCGGGTCTTCAATGTAACGGGTGGATTTCACCATGCTGGCAAGGACTTCGCTGCTGGGTTTTGTTATATAAACGATATAGTGCTGGCCATAAAGCAACTCATCACAACCCACAAAATGGTAATGTATCTTGACATTGACGCCCATCACGGCGATCAGGTGCAAGAGGCATTTTACTCAACAGACAAGGTGCTGACCATCTCTTTCCATCAAGATTGCCACACACTGTTTCCTTTTGAAGGTGGATCTGAAAAGGAAATAGGCAAAGGCAAAGGAAAGGGCTACTGCATAAATGTTCCCATGGCTCCGGGCACGGGGGATGATGAGTTCTTGTGGGCATTTCAAGAGATCTTCGAGCCTGCCGCACAGTTATATGGTCCAGAGGTGATTGTAGCTGTTCTGGGTGCTGATGCACTGGCTTCAGATCCACTTTCGAACCTTGAACTCACCAACAGGTCCTATTCAAGTGCAACCGATCTTATCAGTAAATATGCCAGCAAACTGCTTGCGCTAGGAGGTGGTGGCTATTCCCTGGAGCATGCCGCCCAGGCTTGGACTCTGGCATGGGCCGTAATGAACGACTTAGGCTGTAATGAAGATGACATGGTATCTTTTGGAGGAGAATTTTGGGGCGACGGGGTGTGCTCTCTGCGTGGTACCCCTGTCTATGTACCGGAGAAGACCAAGAAAAAGGCCTCAGCCCAGTTGAAAAAGACTGTGGCATGGCTAAAAGATAATGTTCTATGTTTGATTAACTGAATATATTTTTCCATTGTAGATAAAATAGGCACATTCATAATTCACACAAAGGAGCATGTAAAATGGGTAAGAAAATAATCTCCACAAAGGCCAAGGAAAAGAAATATCCACCTTTAAGGGAATTTTCGAAAAATGCCGCTGTGAGAAGTATGCGGCAGTATAAAGACCTGCACAAACAATCCATGGAAGATCCCGAAGGTTTCTGGGCGAAGATGGCAGAATCCATATATTGGTTTTCAAAATGGGAAAAAGTGCTTGACTATGACTTTGATAAACCCTTTGTCAAATGGTATCAGGGGGGCAAGCTAAATGCCTCGTATAATTGCCTCGACAGACACCTCAATTCATGGAAGAAAAACAAGGCGGCCATTATATGGA
>CAZDVV010000172.1:0-4363 GCA_964508875.1 uncultured Desulfobacteraceae bacterium
TTTTAATGCCCTTTTCACTAACGAGATGACCTCAAGTGGACTTTCCACATATTGGACCCCCTTTATGTTTTCCCATGTATGAAGTCCTATGACGGGCTTACCGGTTTTAAGGCCCAATGCAATTTCCGATAAGGTTCCGTAACCTCCAGAAATTGCCACCAGCACGTGACTGGCGCGAACCACCAAGGCGTTTCTCGCTTCGCCGAGGCCAGTGGGTATGGGGATCCTTATGTACTCATTGGCAGAGGAGGCCTCCAGACCGGGAAGGATACCTACTGTCAATCCTTCTGCCTCCATGCAGCCCTTTGCCGCTGCCTCCATAACACCGCCAAGCCCTCCACAAATAAGTACCCACCCATTCTTTCCAATGTGGTTTCCCACCTCTCGGGCAAGGGCATAGGTTCGGGAGTCACAGGACCCAGCGCCTATAACGCCTATATGGAAGGGGCGATGCATGGGGAAGTATTTGTCAAATTCTTTCGTAAGTTACTCAGGAAAATATTTGAATTTATGGAGATTACCTGTTATGGTCAAAAACTTGTAAACTAAATTCATGATAGTTCAATAGGGCAAATATTTCAATGTCAATAATGAGGTCAACCTGAACATGGGCAAGGGGAAGAGATTCAGTTTCGGACTTGCGTTGGCGGTTATTATATTGGTGGTTGGGGCATTGATATGGTTCCTAGTGGCCATATTCGAGGGGGAGAAGCCTTCAGCCACTCTTGAACCATCACCATTGTACATCAATGAACCAAAAGAATTTCATGTTAGGGTCGCAGACCAAAAGAGCGGGCTTAAGTCTCTGAAGATCAAGGTGCTCCAGGAAGGAAGACATGTCAATATTCTGGACAAAAAATTTCCTTACAGAGGGCTGCTAAACAAGCAAGGGGAACATGTTTTTGAGAAAACCTTCATGCTGGATCCTTCTGCTCTTGACCTGGGCCAAGGCGGCATAAAAATAGTCCTTGAGGTTCGGGATTACTCCCGGCGTAGCGGAGGAGATGGAAATCTCACCGTGCTCGAAAAAAAGATGGTGGTAGACACCATCCCTCCTTCAATCAGGCCTGTTAGTCGCATGAATTACATTACGGTGGGTGGTTGCGGGCTTATTGTCTATGAGGCCTCATCTGATACTGTAGAGAGCGGGGTATACGTAGATGAAATGTTTTTTCCAGGCTATCGGGCAGGAGACGGTTATGGTGATACTGCTCGTGTGTGCTACTTTACGGTGCCATACTATACAAAGAAGCGTCCCCGGCTTTATCTATGGGGTAAGGACAGGGCAGGCAATGAGTCAAAGGCAGGGTTTTACTACCGTATTAGGAAGCGAAGGTTCAGAACAGAAAGGATAAATATCACTGATCAATTCTTGAGAAAAGTTCTTCCATACTTTTCATTTTATAAGTTTGAACCCGGTCTTTCCGATTTAGAAAAGTTCCTGATTATTAACCGCGAACTTCGTAAGGAGAACGCTCGAGCGTTCTCCGCGTTAAGGGAAAAGACATCTGAGGAACGACTTTGGCAAGGTACATGGTTGCGCCTCAAGAACTCTGCCACAATGGCCCGCTTCGGTGATCACCGAATTTATTATTACAAAGGTAAGAAAATAGATGAGCAGACTCATTTGGGCGTAGATCTTGCCTCACTTGCCAATTCCAAGGTTCAAGCTGCCAATAACGGTAGGGTTATTTTTGCTGGACGAATGGGGATATATGGATTGACAGTTGTGCTGGATCATGGGCAAGGATTGGCTTCGGTCTATTCGCACCTGAGCCAAATAACGGTCAAAGAGGCCGAAGTCGTCTCAAAAGGCGAAATAATAGGGATTACTGGGCAGACAGGGCTAGCAGGAGGGGATCATCTGCACTTTGGTGTAATGGTAAACGGGATCTTTGTTGACCCCGTGGAGTGGTGGGATGGCCATTGGATAAGGGATAACATCATTAGAAAGCTCAGGATGCTAAAGAAGATAAGATCAGGAACCGCATAGGATTTAGTTGCCACACCGCCAAGAATAGGATCCGTGCTTTGTGCTGTCTGTGATAAACACTATAGTATCCCTATTTGCTGTTATATTCCTAGGGGTGCTAGCCAGAAAAAGGGGCCTCATTCCAGCCAATCTTTTTGGCCCTATCAATAAGCTTGTCTTTTACATAGCAATACCATCACTACTGTTCAGAGAGATATCAAGGTCTCCTTTTCATCAGTATTTCGACCCTCCCTTTCTAGTGGGCCTGTTGATTCCTCCCGTTCTTGTATTTCTTCTTTCTCTTGGGGCGGGCAAGGTCTTGAGAATAACAGAGGGCCGGTTAGGCACATTCGTGCAGGTCTCGATGCACGGCAATCTGGGATACATGGGGCTTGCTGTGGCATTTTATGCCCTCGGTCCTGATGGTTTTAGAAAGGCTGGGCTATTGGCCTCATTCCTCATACTGGTTCAAAACTTTTTGGCCATTTTGGCCTTACAATTAGGCTCAGGAGTAAGGGGAAGAAAATGGGATTTTGGGTATTTCCTCCATAATTTGCTGCTGAATCCGATTATACTAGCCTGCTTTGCTGGTATTTTCGCCTCTTTTGGAGGCATAGTGCTTCCCAGCGCAGCGGACAATGTCTTGAAGATCTTGAGCGGAATGGCGCTTCCCCTCGCCCTTTTGCTGATTGGGGCAAGCCTTTCTTTAGACTCTTCACGGGGGCATTTATCGATTGCCCTCTTGTGCAGCATTTTCAAACTGTTTATTTTGCCCATATTTGGGCTTATGCTCTATCGATGGTTAGATCTTGGGGGCACCTCTGTTTTGCCAAGTATCATCTTGCTGGCCTCCCCCACGGCCACGGTGACATATGTAATGGCAGGCGAGCTGGGGGGCGACCAGGGTCTTGCCAGTACCACTATCTCTGTATCAACACTGATTTCAGGCATAAGCTTTACAGGATGGTTGTTCCTTCTTTCTTAACTTTTTACTAGCGGCTAGTGTTGGGGTCTAACGTCAGGCTTTTTTCTTTACCACCTGCAGGTTTTTCACTATAAGGAATCTGATCATAGCCTTGGCTTGAGAGATAGAAAGCCGTACATGAGCGAGGGTATACCATGGGGAATGTCTTTGAGTATGAGATAATGAGCAACAGCGTGTGGCGAATACTGACCCTGTTCGCGATAATCTTGCTCTCATTACTGCTGGGCAAGATCGCCAAGGTGTTTCTTGTCCGGCTTGCGAAGCGATTTGAAAAAGCCAATAGACCATTGACTGCCACCACCTTCAATGCTGTGAGCAAAGGGGCGGTTTTCCTGCTGGCCTCTGCGGGCATTTCTCTGGGACTAGCAACACTCGAGCTAAAGGGATGGGTTGCAGAGGCATCGGATACTCTAAGTGCAATCCTGCTCAGCGTTGGAATAGGCTATTTCCTTTACTGGCTGGTGGACATTCCCACCACTTGGTTCAGCAGAATGGCCGGGAAGACCCAGACAAAGCTGGACGATATGCTGGTCCCCATTATTAGGAAAAGCCTCAGGGTGACAGTGGTTATCCTAGTTCTGGTCCAGGTGGCTCAGATCCTAAGCGATAAACCCATCACATCCATTATTGCAGGGCTTGGTATCGGCGGCCTGGCGCTTGCACTGGCAGCCCAAGATACTGTCAAGAACTTCTTTGGCTCTGTGGTCTTGTTTGTTGACAAACCCTTTGAGATGGGTGACCGGATTGTTGTGGATGGGCAAGATGGATCAGTGGAAGAGGTTGGCCTGAGGTCCACCAAAATTAGGACGCTTGATGGCCATCTGGTAACCATACCAAATGGTGAATTGGCCAACAAACTCATACGCAATATCGGTAAAAGACCTTACATTAGACGTGTTGCCAATATTACCATTACCTATGACACGCCGCCAGAAAAGATTGATCGAGCCGTTGAGATCATCAAGGAACTCCTTGAAAACCATGAAGGTATGCACCCTGATTTTCCCCCGCGTGTTTTCTTTAATGAATTCAACGCCGACTCACTGAATATACTGGTCATCTATTGGTACCATCCTCCAGAGTATTGGGCATATCTGGAATTTACTGAAAGGTTCAACAAGGAACTTTTCAGACGGTTCGCTGAAGAGGGGATTGAGTTTGCATTCCCAACCCAGACTCTATATCTAGCCGGAGACCCAGCAAGACCATTAAGGATGGGTGTAGAGGTTTCTAAAGAAAGCAGTGGTCAATTACCCTTAGGCACCACACCTGAGGGCCAGGAACAAAGAAAGGGGGAATAGATGAGTGCGGACAAGAAGATGGCCCTTGTGACAGGAGCCAGTAGCGGCAGTGGCGGGGACGACGAGACTCGAACTCGCGACCTCCGGCGTGACAGGCCGGCGTTC
>CAZDVV010000173.1:0-4181 GCA_964508875.1 uncultured Desulfobacteraceae bacterium
TGCTCTCAAGCATTCTCGGCTCCGGGATCATGATCAGATCCGCTGCATCAAAAGACCTTGCATATTGCTCCTGAAATACGTTTCTCCTGCTGGAATTTGAGCGGGGCTCGAACACGGCGATAAGCCGTCTGTCCGGAAAGGCTTCTTTGACCGCGCGTACCGTCTCCCTAACCGCCGTAGGGTGATGGGCAAAGTCATCCAATACGAGGATGCCCTGTGCCTCACCCATCAATTCTTGTCTCCTCTTAACCCCCCTGAATTTCTTGACGGCCCGGTGTACGTCTTGTTGGTCCAGACCGAGCACGTGGGCAACGACCACGGCAGCCAGCAGGTTTGAAAAATTGTGCCTGCCGTATAAGGGTGTTGAATATGTTCGTCTTTCCCCTGTGGGGGAGACCACGACAAGTGAGCTGATCCCGGCTTGCCTGCTTATGCTTTCTATATACCAGTCCCTCGCTTTCCTGATCCCGTAATAGTGTACTGGACATGGGGCGGCCGTTGCCAGCTCCCGGACCAAGGGATCATCCCAGTTGGCAACAATGTGACCATGTGGAGGAACCATGCTGATAAGCATTTCAAAATTCCCCCTGATTTGTCGCAAGTTTTCGTAGATATCGGCATGGTCGAATTCAATACTCGTAAGTACTAGGATGTAAGGCCGGTAGTGAAAGAACTTCGGTCCCTTGTCAAAAAAGGCTGTATCGTATTCGTCGCCTTCCACCACAAAGTAAGAACCCTCACCCAGCTTGAATCCTTTTTGGAAGTTAAGGGGTATTCCACCTATCATGAACCCTGGATCAAGGCCCGAACTTTCAAGGATCCAGGCCACGAGGGACGAAGTGGTGGTCTTCCCATGGGTGCCTGCTATTACTATGCGTTTCTTGCCATTGATGACAAAATGGTTGAGGGCCTGAGGAAAACTGGCGAATGGTACCTGGAGCCTTGCCAGCTCTGCGATCTCCGGGTTTTCTCGCCTGATCACATTGCCCACCACAACGAGATCGGGCCGAGGCTGAAGGTTTCGAGGGTCAAATCCCAGAAAGACAGAGATCCCAAGTTGCTCCAAAAAGGTACTCATAGGCGGGTATGCGGCTCGGTCGGATCCCGTCACCTTGTAGCCGAGCTCCTTTAAGGCACCGGCCAGTGCGGCCATGCCGGTCCCGCATATTCCCATGAGATGGACATGAGAGGCATTTGAAGGAAAGAAGTTATGATCCCGCGATAGGGGATGGAAATTAGTTGGCTTTTGCATGGATTTGCCCAAAAAAAGGTATTGTCATCCTTGGCAATAGTTGGTATAAAATAAACTTTTGTGAAAAGGGGCTTGAGGGCCCCTGATCTTGTTTTCGGAACCTGGAGGATATTGCCCTATGGCTAAAGTCTGCGAAATCTGCGGTAAAAGGCCCATGGTTGGTTACAATGTAAGTCATGCTCACAATAAAACCAAAACCCGCTGGCTCCCAAATCTACAAAAGGTCAGGGCAGTACAGAACGGAAGAGTAAAAAGGATAAGGGTCTGTACAAGTTGCATAAAATCAGGACGTGTGGTAAAGCCCTAAACCCGTTCCACTGTTATTATGTTCCTTATTCTCTTAATGGCGTTCATGATTTCCTTGAGGTGGGGATAGTTCTCCACCTCAATGGCGAAAAGGGCGACCCCCTTCTTGTCAGCGGTTGTTTTTACCTCAGCCTGAATAATGTTAGCATCCTTCTGGGCAATAACAGCACTGATATTCGCAAGAATACCTTTTTTATCCATGCTGGTTACCCTCAGCCTTGCAAGGTAAACATCCTCATCAGAAGATTGCCAACTCACCTCCACTAGTCTCTCAGGGTTAGCATCCTGAATGTGCCTGCAATTCCTATTGTGTATTGTTATTCCTCTGCCCCGGGTTATGTACCCTATTACCTCTTCGCCAGGAAGAGGGTTACAGCAATTGGCAAATCTTACCAATACGTCACTTATTCCCTTTACCTTGATCCCCTGGGTAGGCCTGCGCCTTTTGAGGCGCCTTACCATCTTGCTGACTATACCAGGTTGCTTTTCTTCCTCTAGGCCAAGCTTCTGTCTCAGCCTTCCCACAACCTGTTTTGGGGATATTTTCCCCAACCCAATCTGGGCATAGAGATCATCCAGTGTGTGCAGAGAGAGATCTTTCGCAATAGAAATTAGATGATCGTTTTTCTGAAGGCCAGACCAGTCTATTCCTGAGACCTGCTCAATAGCCCTCTCCAGGACACTTTTGCCAATTGCTATACTCTCTTCTCTTTCCTGGCTGTTAATCCACTGCCTTATTTTTGTGCGGGCTTTTGGGGTTTTTACAAAATCTAGCCAGTCCTTGCTGGGATGCGCCTTGGGTGAGGTTATAATTTCAACTACATCGCCGTTTTTTAGTTGGTAGCGGAGCGGCACCATTTTGCCATTTACCCTGGCGCCCATACAGTGATGACCGACTTCCGAATGTATACTGTAAGCAAAGTCAATGGGAGTGGCACCCTTTGGGAATTCCTTCACCTCACCCTTTGGTGTGAACACGTAGACCTCATTAGGGAAGAGGTCCATTCGCACAGATTCAAGAAATTCCATTGGATCCCTGAGGTTCTGCTGCCACTCGAGTAACTGCCGCAGCCATGCAAACTGCTTTTCGTCTGTCTTGTTAGCAGCCCCCCCCTCTTTGTACTTCCAGTGTGCTGCAATTCCATGCTCAGCTATGGCATCCATCTCCCAGGTTCGTATCTGTACTTCCATGACCTCGCCCAAAGGCCCAATGACTGTGGTATGAAGGGACTGGTACATATTCATTTTTGGAACTGAGATATAGTCTTTAAAACGGCCAGGGACGGGTTTCCACATGGAGTGTATATGTCCCAGGGCCTCGTAACATTCCTTTAGCGTATCCACTATGACCCTGAAGGCCAGGATATCATACACCTGATCCGCGCTAAGGTTCTGGTCCACCATCTTTCTATAGATGCTGTAAAAGTGCTTGTGCCTACCCTTTACAGAGGCCTTGATACCCAGTTCTCCAAGTTTGTGGGTAATGAGCTGGCATACATCCTGAATAAATCTTTCCCGTTCTCCCTTCTTGCGAGCTATTTCACTCTTGATTCTGTTATATGCGTCTGGCTCCAAATAATAGAGACACAGATCTTCGAGATCAGACTTAATCCAGTAAATACCCATGCGACCTGCCAAGGGCGCATATATGTCCAAAGTTTCCTGGGCAATCCGTCGCTGTTTATCAGGAGGCTGAAAACCTAGGGTTCGCATGTTATGTAATCGGTCTGCAAGTTTCACCAGGATAACCCTGATATCCGCAGACATGGCTAAGATCATCTTCCTGATGTTCTCTGCCTGCCTTTCCTGGGCACTGGAAAACCTCATGCGGCTTATCTTGGTTACCCCATCCACGATTATGGCTGTCTCTTCTCCAAATAATCTCTTTATTTCTTCGTAGCTCGCTTCTGTGTCTTCAAGGGTATCATGGAGAAGCCCTGCCACTATACAAATTGTGTCCATTTTCATTGTGGCCAAGATGTACGCGACTTCAAGAGGATGCGACAGATATGGCTCACCCGAAAGCCTGACCTGACCCTTGTGAACCTTAGCCGAGTAAACGTAGGCCTTCTCAACTAGGTCCAAATTGGCCTTTGGGTGGTATTTAAGTATTTGGTTTGTTATGTCACTGAATCGAATCATAAAGTTCTTGTACCGTACGTGTTATCTCTGCCACAGCGGTGTTCAATCCTATATCAATGGATTGCTTTTCACTCCTTAGTTTTAGCTCCACTTTTCCGTTCTTGAGCCCCTTTTGCCCTATTGTTACCCGGACAGGGATTCCTAATAAATCTGCATCATTAAATTTTACCCCTGGTCGCTCGTCTCTGTCATCCAAAAGAACGTCAAGCCCTTTTTCGAGAAGCTCCGCGTAAAGCCTTTCCGCAGTCTCCCTTACCGCTGGATCGTGCATCTGAAGGGCAAGCACTACGACTTCAAAAGGAGCAATAGGGATTGGAAATATGATTCCGTGTTCGTCATGGTTTTGTTCAATGGCGGCCGCCACAGTCCTCCCCACTCCTATACCATAACACCCCATGACAATTGGGCGTTCCTGTCCTTTTTCATCTAGGAATAGGGCCTTCAGAGGCTTGCTATACTTGGTGCCCAGCTTGAATATGTG
>CAZDVV010000174.1:0-4173 GCA_964508875.1 uncultured Desulfobacteraceae bacterium
AACCCGCTGATATGAGCATATCCCAGCTTATGGCCAAAAGCGCATAAACACCTGTAGAGATGAAGATTTCTCTCCAATAAGGCGTCAGAAAAGGAACAAGAAAGAGCAGCCCCACTATGGGAATAGCCCTTGGAAAGAGGAGATATAACATCTCTCTCCATGAGGACAGGGCAAAGATATCCTCTGACCTTGCTTTTATGCCTCTGTCTATTCTCTCTTTCCGCTTTTCCATTAGAGTTTGTTAGACCCTTTCCTCCAACTCCTTCTGTTTGCCAAAAAGTCCTGATGGCTTAATGGTTAAGATCACTGCTATGGCAATCAGGCTCACCAGAATCATCCAATGGGGCTCAAGATAATTGGCAGTGAAGGTCTGAGCATAACCGATGACAACACTGGCTACCAATATTCCCACGGTGCTACCTAGTCCTCCCACAATACATACGGCTAGGGCATTGATAAGAACCTCGTAGCCACCTTCCACTGCAATAGTGCCCAGCGGAAGGATTACGATTGCAGCGATTGCTGCAAGGGCAGATCCAAAGGCCATACTCAGGGCGCCTATGCGATCAGACTCTATTCCAAAAGTCAGAGCAGTCCTTTCATCTTGAGCGATAGCCCTAAATGCTAATCCTATCTTGGTATAACGGGTGAACAGATAAAGGAACCCCGTGAGAGCCACGGCTATGAGGGCAATTATCAGCCGCTGGTAATCGATGAACACTTCCCCCATTGCGAGACTTCCATCAAAAAACGTAGGGAGAGTGTAACGAAAACCAACAAAGTCAAAATATCGGAACAGCTCCATTATAGCCAGACCAAGGCCAAAGGTCGCCATCACTTCGGAAAGGGCTATACCTTTTACCCTCAAGATAACGGTGTAGTACATGAGGATACCAAGCGTTCCTGCCCCAACTATTGCCCCTATTACACAAACAATGTAAGGAAGCCCTGCAGAGTTCAATAGGATCCAGGCAAAAAATCCAGAAAAAATATACACCGCACCATAGGCAAAGTTAGCCACACCACTAATCCCAAAGGTCAGGTTAAAACCCATGGCAATGAGGGCGAGTATTGCACTATTTACAAACCCATATACCAAAGTACCTATCAACATACGTCTAAACAAACCCCTGACAATTTGGTAATAAACAAGGGCTTCGCCGGGAGACCTCAAACTCTGGCCCTTCCCCGGAAATTATCCCAAGCCCTCATCAAACCTTCTTTATTTAGCAGGTTTTAGGCCCTCAGGGAGCTGGATTTTAGCTTCCGCAATGTTTGGCGGATAAACGATAACTCTCTTGCCGGGTTTTCGCCATTGGACCATGCACCCCATGGCCGTTTCATTGGGATCCTGTCCGTAAATCACCTGGTGACCTTTGTTGAACCGAATGCGACCAATGGCACCCATCCGATCAGTCTTTTCAAGCTCAGCGACCACGGCATCGGATTCAATGGTTCCTGCCCTTTCGATGTCGTGATCATTCATGTACCCATAGCCACCGTGCAACTGGAGCGCCTCATCCACCACCTCTACGGCAGTTCTTGCCGCTGCCCACTTTGCCATTGCCACCAGTTTGGTATCGGGTTTGCCTGAGTCTGCGCTCAAGCACGCCCTGTAGGTCAATGTACGGGCAAGTTCAATTCTTGTGGCCATTTCTGCAATCTTGAACTGGGTTACCTGAAAAGAGGCTATCTTCTGTCCAAATTGCTCCCTGGTTTTGACGTGATCAATGGCAAGATCAAGCGCACCTTGCGCTAGCCCCACCCCATGGGCCGCCACATATGCCCTTGAGCGGTCAAAAAATTGCATCAACTGATAAAAACCCTCCCCCCGTCTTCCCACGAGGTTTTCTCGAGGTATACGCACATTTGAAAAGAAGATATTTGCAGTATTTGAGGCCCGAAGGCCCATCTTACCTGTTATTTTGTCTGCTTCAAAGCCCTCTCTGTCCGCTTCAACCACCACAATGCTATGCCGTTTTGATTTTCTCTCGGCATCAGGATCAGTCAGGCAAAACACCAGCAGAAAATCTGCCACACTTCCATTGCCAATCATTACCTTTGAGCCGTTTATAACAATTTCCTCACCCCTAAAAACTCCGAGAGTGCTCGCAGAGGCCGTGTCACTTCCGGCATCTGGTTCAGTGATGGCAAAACCCATTATGGCTTCGCCCCCAGTCAGGGGTGGTAAATACCTTTTTTTGCTCCTCAGTGCCGAACAGAAGAAACTCCTCAGCACCGAAGGTAACAGAAGAAATTTCCTGGGAAAGGCCTGGATCCACCCGCCAAAATTCCTCTAGGATCAGGGCATGCTCGAAAAACCCCAAACCTGCCCCACCATAGTCCTCATCAACAAACACGCCCAAGAAACCCAGTTGCCCAGCCTTGTATAGCAATTCTTTGGGGAATGTTTCCTCGAGGTCGCACTGCGCAGCGATTTCCTTAAATTCCCCCTCTGCAAATTCCCGTGCAGCCTTCTTGATATCTCGCTGTTCTTTGTTCAGTTCAAACTTCATACCCTCCCTCACCTTTTTAATCCTTAAATTTTCCCTTTCATTTTGTCTATAGCCTTCCCTATCTCTTTTAGGAGCTCTAGCTCTTCCCTACTTTTTACTCTCATGCTTTCATGGGTTCCTATTTTCAAGGTATAGACCCTTTTCATTCTTCTTAGGCCACTTACGTGGGATTCTATAGTCCATGGAGTGTCTAATGGCACCGTTTTATTCTGAAAGGAAAGGATGCCATATTCTATCTTTATCCCCTGCGGCCCCACGGTCACACGGCTGAATCCAAAAAGAGGGCTGTTGAAGAACCACAGAACAATTGCAAGCCAGATTATCGAGATAAGGATATGCTTAGGGCTTTTCTTGCGAAGTGCTGCCACAGTAATATACGCCACTACCGCCAATGCAAGTACCATGATGCAATTCTGCACGGCAATGGATTTTATGGCGAAGGTTACCTTTTCCATACATATCTACGCTTAGCACAGCGAGTTTGAGGGTGTCAATCGAGTCGCTTTTTCACTAGTGTGTCATATTTCGTCTCAAGGAGAGAAAAGGACTACCTCCTAAGTGAAATCAAAGGAAAAGCAATAGGAAGGAGGCACCCCAATGAGAAGACCAGTGATAAAGAGTTTGCCACAAGCAGCGGTTGGGGTGGTGCGGAGATATGCTCAGCGAGCGGGTCAAATAAGCCGTTTGATATTGGCCTGTTTTGTACTGGGGTTATCGACTCGGAAGGTCTCGGAGGCATTGTTTACTATCTTGGGCGAGAAGGTGAGTGCCGCTACGGTGAGCAGGGTAGCGCGGGTACTGGACAGGGTAGTGGAAAGCTTTCACCGAACGCCGCGGATTAAAGGTGCATAAATGGGCGCATGCAGGTGATAGATTTTCAGATAGCTCAAGGTGAAAGTCAGACGGCCTGGGAGGGGTTCTTGACGAGTTTATATCGCAGGGGGTTAACAGAGGAAGGGGTGGCCTGCCTGATGGCAGATGAAGAGCAATTGCTGAGTTTCTTCCAAATAAAGGACTCAAAGTTATGGCCACAGATCCGTACCACTAATGCCATCCCCTTTTTCCCTGACACAAAATATTTAACGTTACCTCTCCCAGCGCTTCTGAATTCTCTCTTCTAGGCGAAAAAGCCCAAAAGGGCGAGAGCGGAAAGGGATTGTCCAATGAGAAAATTGCCCAAAATAGCTCAACGCTGATTTGGGTAAAAGTTTAGGAAGGTTCAACCCTGCCTGCCCGCCACCCTGCCTGGTGCCTTCCTGACCATCGGACAGGGCAGACAGGAAATCATAGGCGGGCCAGCTGCAGGCAGGGTTCGAGGTTCAAGTTTCAAGGCGTGGGGTTCGAGTGGAACGGGAGAAAGGGAGTCTCCTTTGTTTGGAATCAGAATTTCTTGGGCAAGCCTGCTTGTTTCAAAACCGCATTTGCAGTATGTCGGGATTTAATATGTCGATCAAGCACAAACCGCACTCCAGTAACAGGACTCCACCAGATCTCATGATCGCCCCTGCCCTGTCGTTCGAATCGACAGCCTGCCTTCTGGAGGTGCTTTTTTAACTCCCGGGTGTAGTCAGCCATCAAATATCTTGAGGTTGAGCGAATTCAAATCTACGGGTCAATATTTCGAAGGGTACCTCATATTCCATGGGATTTCCATTAG
>CAZDVV010000175.1:0-4153 GCA_964508875.1 uncultured Desulfobacteraceae bacterium
AGGCTAGGTCCGACCAATAGGCTGCTGTATAAAGCATGGAACGCATCCCATCAACCGTAGCTTTCATCCAAAGCAGCATACGTCGTACATCTGGGTGATCAATGATTGGCACTGATCCAGGTTTTCTGCCTGCAATGTCCCGCCCTTGAATTCGTTCTTTTGTATAAGCCAAGGCATTTTGATAAGCGGTACTGGCCAATGTCATTCCACTGACACCTGTATTAATCCTGGCCTGGTTCATCATCTGGAACATGTGTGAAAGGCCCTTGTTTTCTTGTCCGCAAAGAAAGCCAATGCAACCATCGTTTTCGCCGAAATTAAGGGCGCAGGTAGGCGAAGCATGAAGGCCCAGTTTTTCTTCAACGCCTGTGCACACAATATCGTTAGGCTCACCCAAGGACCCGTCAGGGTTTACCCTGATTTTGGGCACTATAAAGAGCGAAATTCCTTTGGTTCCCTGGGGTGCGCCTTGTATACGAGCGAGGAGTAAATGGACGATATTTTCTGCTATGTCATGCTCTCCAGCAGATATAAAAATTTTACTGCCTTTTATCCGATAATGGTCCCCTTCGGGTATCGCGATGGTTCGGATAGCGCCGAGATCTGATCCGGCTGAGGGTTCGGTCAAACACATGGTGCCAGACCACTGTCCGCCATACATCTTTGGGACAAAAAGCTTTTTCAGTTCCTCAGTGGCAAAGGTCTCTATCAAGTGGGCTGCGCCGTGGGTTAAGCTGGGAAAAATATTAAAGGCCTGTGCAGCTCCATACATTAGATCGTTTATCACGATCCTCATCATGTGAGGAAAACCTTGGCCCCCGTATTTTGTGTCGCGTACCGCTGCGGTCCACCCGTTCTCGCCGTATAGCTTGAAGGCTTCCTTGAATTCAGGGGCGCACAAGACCTTTCCATTTTCAAAAACAACACCCCATCTCTCACCAATTTCTTGAAGGGGATCAAGAACACCTTTGGCAAATTTTATTGCTTCACTTACCAACATGTCTAGCGTATCTTCATCTAGATCAAGATAGCGGTCCAGTTTGCACAAGGTCCCGTAGTTGAGCTGCTCCTTCAGAATGAAGAATATGTCTTTTTCGTTAACCTTAAAATGCGCCATGATTTCTCCCCTTATCCGTTATAAGTAATATTCTTTTATCATATTTTTGTTAAGATTCAATTGAGATCACGAAAATCACTAGGAACATGTAACCTAGGGCGGTTTGCTTTCTTAATACCCAGCGCATCATTAGCAATCAAAATTCGCATAATATTGGCAGTGCCTTCTCCTATTTGGTATAATTTACTATCTCTGTAATATTTCTCTACCGGCATTTCTAATGAGTATCCCATTCCTCCATAGATTTCCATTGCCATGCCAGCAGCCTTCACTACAGTCTCTCCGGCGAAGTACTTGGCTACTGCTACCTCTCGTGTAAATGGCCTGTCCTGGTCGTTTAACCAAGCTGCCCTGTAAACCAGAAGCCTTGCTGCCTCGATCATTGAAACCATTTCTGCTACCAGCCCTTTTATTAGTTGGTACTCCCTAATCAGCCGCCCGAACTGGACTCTTTCGTTGGCATACTTTATCGAGGCATCAAGGCATGCCTGCGCTAGGCCCACAGCCCCACTTCCAACGCTTATACGGCCTCTGTCCAATGCTGTCATTGCGATAGTAAAGCCACTTCCCCATTCCCCCAGAAGGTTTTCCTTCGGAGCTTTAACGTTTTCTAAATGAATCTCAGCAATAGGGGATGACTTATCACCCAGCTTTGGTGTTTCTTTCGCGTTCCATCCTGGCTGATTCGTTTCCACCACGACACTACATATACCCCGATGTTTCAAGGTTCGATCAAAACTGGCATAAACAATGGCTATATCAGCCACGGTTCCATTGGAAATCCAGGTCTTTGCTCCATTTAGCACAAAATGATCTCCCCTATCTTCTATTTTTGTTTCAATAGATGAAAGATCAGAGCCAACATTCGGTTCAGAAAAGCAGGTGCAGCCCATTTTATTTGCTAAAACCAAATCTTTCACATATCTTTTTCTAGCCTCCTCACTACCCCATTCCAGGATGGTGTATGGCACGGTCATGGCCTGAAGGTTAAACAAGGATCGAAGACCAGAATCAGCCCTCGAAATTTCCTCGCATACCACAGCATGAGATAGAAAACCTGCATCAGACCCGCCAAAGGCCCTAGGAAATGCACAACCAAAAAATCCAATTTTCCCCATTTTTCCTACAAGATCTCTCTTGAATCCCTCTTCTTTGATGCGAGGTAATATCTCCTTTTGACCAAATTTCTTGGCCATCTCCCGCATGCTAATAATCTCTTCGCTTAGGTCAAAATCCATCAAGGTTTCTCCCTTACCCGCTACTTCCTACCAAAGCCCATTCTTAAGCCACCATCTAATCTAATACATTCTCCATTCAGATATGGATTTTCAATGATATGGACTACCAGGGAAGCAAACTCTTCAGGCCTTCCTAGGCGGGGCGGAAAGGGAACTTGCTTGCTCAGTCGTTCCCTCACCTTTTCCGAAAGTTTACCAAGTAAAGGGGTGTCCATGATTCCAGGCAAAATGGTCATGACTCTAATACCTTCTTGAGCGAACTCCCTGGCCAAGGTTAGGGTCATGGAGACAATACCGCCTTTAGAGGCTGAATAAGCTGCTTGGCCTACTTGGCCGTCTTGCGCAGCGATTGAAGAAGTGTTGATGTATACACCCTTTTCACCCTCGTTATTTGGAGTGTTGGTCATCAAAATAGGTGCTGTAGCCCTGATTATATTGAAGGTGCCAACCAGATTCACGTCGAGTATATTAGTGAACCATTCATGTGCCACAATGCCTTCCTTGCTGACGATCCTGGCTGATCCTCCTATCCCTGCACAGTTTATGACAACATTGAAGCCTCCAAACCTTTGATTTATTTCTTCTATAACTTTATCCACCTGATTATGGTCTGCTACATTTAGATGAAAAAAGTGTGCTCTATTTCCCAGTCGGTCAGCTGTGGATTTTCCTCTCTTATCATCTACATCCAGAAGGGCTACCTCGGCGCCAGCCTGAACTAAGAAATTTGCGGTCGCTGCTCCCAAGCCAGATCCCCCACCTGTTACAATAGCCTTGCTATTCTTGATTTCCATCGACTTCCTCCAGCCTATTTTTTTATTGATCCATCTTTGTCGTACTCGTACCAACCCTTTCCGGTCTTGCGACCAAGATGGCCTGCAAGAACCTTACGTCGCATTATGGATGGTGGATAGAACCTCAAGTCCTTTTCTTCTTCATAGACGTTGGTATAAGCCATCAGGGAGACGTCTAGTCCGACTAGGTCACCAGTTTCGAAGGGTCCCATTTTTCTGCCAAAAGCCAACCGCATTCCTTTATCAATGTCCTCCGGAGTTGCAACCCCTTGCTCAACCAAACGCATCGCTTCAATATTCGATACCATATTTATCCGATTCAGGATAAAGCCTGCTATGTCCCTTTGGACCATAATAGGCTCCTTACCTATAAATCTCACGAAGTCTGCCCCAAAATGAAACGTTTCATCGCTGGTCGAAAGACCACGAATCACCTCAACTGCCATCATCATTGGTACAGGATTAAAGAAATGAAGACCCACAAATTTTTCAGGTCGACTCAGGACAGCTGCAAGCTGAGTAATAGGGATGGCCGATGTGTTAGAAGCAACAAGCGTCTTGTCGCCTAAGATAGGGTCCAATTTCTTGAAAACTTCGTGCTTGACCTCAATCTTTTCAAATACTGCTTCGATCACGAGATCAGCCTCTGACACTGCTCCATAGCCTGTACTGGTCTCAATCCGATTCACTACCGCATCAACGGACTCTGATATCTTGCCTTTCTCTACAAATTTGGATACAGACCACCTTATTTTTTCCATAGCCTTTTCAAGCAACTCTTCAGATACATCGCACATAACCACTGATATCCCTTTTTGAGCGCATACCTGCGCTATCCCATGCCCCATGGTCCCCGAACCAATTACTACTACTCTGTCGACGTTCATTTTTACCTCCTTTCTCACAATCCTAGCTCTTTATCTATTGTTAATCTTTATAGCGGCCAATAATACAAATGCTGCAAATGTTTTGAAATGGGCGGCCACCTAGATTGTGGGTAAGTC
>CAZDVV010000176.1:0-2348 GCA_964508875.1 uncultured Desulfobacteraceae bacterium
CCGGAAGGTAACCCAAGGCCGGGCTGAGTATTCCAACTGCCTTGAAGCTGGATATTACCGAGTCTTCCTGCCCCTTAAGACCAGATTGTGAACATGCGTTTTTTATATCAGCCCCACTGAGGTGTCCGTATTTGGCGCGCTCAATCAGGTGTGCGGCTACCTCGCTGGCATGCTCAGGAGGTTCCACGCTCATTTCCTTTGAAACGGCCGCAACAGCATCTAACGGCATCCATTTGCCAGTCCTGGCTGCAATGGTAACAAGCTCCTGGACAATCTTGGGGGATTGAAATACCTCCCCGGCTTTAGGCAAGAACACACGATCATCCCATTGAAGCGTCTTGCTGCTTCTGCGAGGTAGAAGGAGTCTCCATTTGTAGAGAGTCAAAAGTACCTCTTGCACCTCCTCTCCGGGCGCGATGATTTTTTCCAATGACTCGTATGTGATTTCACCTGTTTTTTTGCTTTCAGCTAAAATTTGCGCTACAGACCTCGAGTACTCGTTGAGAAAACCTTCCAGGGCTCGAGCAATGAGTTGAAGATCTGTCATCTGGCGGTCGTTTTCCTTATTAGAAAGCATTAGTTGGTTACTCACTGAGGTTTCTTGGCCTTGACGACAACGAAGCCCCCTGTCCCGAAACCAGGCACTACAGGTTCACTTACTGAAACCTCGAGCGAATTTCCGAAAATAGTTTGCCTGAATTCAAAGTCTTTGAAACCTACCTGTTCCAGATTGTAAACAATTTCGTCAACTGAATAAAAGGTCGCGTGCTTGTAAAAAACATTTTTTTCTTTATGCTTATAGTAAAATTGTCCTAGGGGGCTCACGCGGTCAACAAATCCGATGATAACCGGTCTGGCGGGCTTGAGAATCCGTAGCATCTCTAGGAAGGAACGTCTTATATCATCGACAAAGCAGACAGTGGTCACCATAAGTGCAAAATCAAATTTTGAGGATTTGAGAGGTAAATTTTCTGCTGTTCCCATAACCACTTCTATGTCTCGCTGCCGCGCCATCTTTGCCATTTTGAAAGATGGATCTACTCCGAACCTTATTTGCAAGGGCGCGGCAAAGCGGGCTGTCCCAACACCGATTTCTACCCCGTTACCCTGTGAAGGGAGAAGCTGCTTCACGGCCCTCAGTTCCGCGTCATAAGCATTGGGGTGCCTGTCAAACCATGATTCGTACCTATACAAGTGCTGTTCAAAAGGCTGTGACTTGGGCATTGTAAAAGTACCCTAGTTGCTTGGTAAATTGTTTTTGTCTAACTGGAGGTGCATTATCTTGTCTACTGCCTGCTGTTTTTGAACTCTTGGGTTAGCTAACCGTGTAATGACATGCCAACGGCCTTCAAGGATGCTTCAAACATTATCTCCGGGAGTGTGGGGTGCGCGTGGATGGTTTCCGCAAGCTCTGTTACAGTGCATCCTGTTCGAACGGCCAATGTGCCTTCTGCGATCAGGTCAGTGGCATGCGGCCCTATGATGTGGACACCCAGCACCTTTCCAGTAGATTTTTCAGAGACTATTTTTGCATGGCCGGCTATTTCCCCGATAACCTGTGCTTTACCCAGGATTCTAAATAGAACTGAATCGGCACGCACATCAAGTCCCTGCTCAACTGCCTGGGCCTCGGTAAGCCCTACACTGGCTATCTCAGGTGATGTAAAGGCCGCACTTGGCACTGCGCTGTAGTCCATAATCCTGTGCCCGCCAGTGGCGTTCTCTGCAGCCACCATGCCTTCAGTAGAAGCCACGTGCGCGAGCATTACCTTAGAAGGGCCCAAAACGTCACCAATGGCATAAACACCCGGCTCCGAGGTCTCCATTAGTTCATTGGCGATTACCCAGCCCTTTTGGTCGACCTGGACGTCAAGCAAGTCCAGTCCTTTGACACTAGTGCTGTTGGGGATTCGACCGGTACACACCAGTATTTTATCCACTGTCTCAATAACAGGCTTCTTGTCTTTTTCTGTAGGACTGTCCAGAAAGGGAGAAGGAGCTATGCTTACCTTTAATTTGTCATCTTCCTGTGAAAAACCTTCTACTACCTTGTTTACAAAAAAACTAATCTTTCGTTTTTTCATTTCACGTTGGAGCACCTTGGAGGAGTCCTCATCCACCCAAGGCAAAGGCAACATGCGGGATAGTGCTTCCACGATTATCACTCTTGAGCCCAATGCTGAAAAAATAAACGCGAATTCACAGCCAATTACGCCCCCGCCTATGATAAGGATGGATTCAGGAACTTCTCGTAACTCAAGAGCATGGTCGCTAGACAGAATGAGCTGTCCATCAAACGGCATGCCGTTAAGCTCAAGTGGCCTGCTGCCGGTGGCCAAGATGAGTTT
>CAZDVV010000176.1:2448-4098 GCA_964508875.1 uncultured Desulfobacteraceae bacterium
ACCAAAACCTTGGTGGGAATGCATCCCCGGTTCAGACACGTGCCTCCTGGGTTGTCCTCTTCTATGAGCGTCACTTCGGCGCCCCTTTGGGCGGCCCTCACGGCCGCAACATAGCCTCCGGGCCCTGCGCCCAGTATAGCGATCTTTGTTCCCACGATTGTATTTCTCCTTCGTAAGATTGTCCTGTGTTTTTGCTCCGAAAGGGTTCCTTGGATAAATAGGAATACTTAGAGTATTCCGACCACTTGGTCACAGGAATCCATCAATTCAACCAGTCCGTCATATGATCCCTCTTGTATCTTCGCATTAATGGAGGGCATATCAATACCTCGAAGTTTGGCATCATTGCTGAGCGCAAAAACCTTTAGGCCTTTTTCCATCAATGTCTCTAATTGGGTTGATCTTGCATTTCCAATGCGAGGTTGGCAGAGCCTGACAGCGTCTTGTAGCAAGTAGAGGGTGACATTGTGGCCTGAGGCCAGCATGTCGGAAATAATCTGAAGTGCCCTTTCAGCCTCTTCTGTATATGGATTACTTTTAAGCAAAACGGCTATTCTCATATTCAAACTCCTAGAATACTAGCTGGAGGTTGTACTTGGCGACAAGTTCTGAAACCTTCTGGCGGTCTATAAGTTCAAGCCCTTCAACCAATTGTTCTGCATCCAACCCTCTTTGTTCAATTGATTCCTTTTCAACATAAAACTCTCCCGGTGTATCTTTTATTTCGTACAATCCGCGGGCTATTACCTCCCCTAGGGTTGCGTCAAGAGGTAGCCACGAACTATTTTGAGGATCCTGGCCTTCCTTAGCCAAATAAACCCCGTCATCTAGCATGATAAAGATAGGTCGAAAGCCCAATGTGATAGCTCCATTGGCGTGGCGCAATGCCTCGGCCGCCTGAAAGCCTCCATAAGGCCCGTGGCGTACTATTATCAAGACATCTTTCATAATCAGCTCCTCCTTTTACGGCCCAACGCTCAGGACCACATCCGAGTTGTCTAAGATCTCAAACAGGCTCTTGAGAGTTCCAGGTGTCGCCCCTTCGATAAATTGCCCTTTTCGCAGACCGCGAAAGCTGAAACAGGTGCCTCAAAGGTCAATTCGAACACCCCTTGAAATCAGCTCAGTGAAACCCTTTTCCGCATTCGGTGCACCGGATACCCTTTGGCCCTTCAGAAATCCATAGGTGCCGTCCCCGGAGCCCACCACCGTAACTCTATGGCCCCTGTCTGCAGCAGCCCTAGCTATACCAAGCACTGTGTCCACGTCTTGGCCAGAATAAGGCGGCGATGCGAGCATTATTGTTATTCGCTTCATAACTCCTCCTACTTGTATATGTGAAATCATGATTTTGAGGAAACTACCCCTTCAAGCGGCCCCCTGCGCCGAGTTTACATACGAATGATTATTCCGACTTCGTCGCTCTTCCCCAGAGGGGATCGTCCCCAAAACGATCAATCCACTACTCCTCGGGGGATAAATGCCTTTTTATGCTCTGCTCAGTAAAGGAATACTCATAGTTCGAACAATAATCCAAAATCGATTCATTCTCACTTTCTTTCCATCCTTAGGGTAATAAGTGGAACTCAAGGGTCGAGCGTTGTTCGCCTCCATGATAAAGATCGACGGTCATCTTGATGCCGGTCTTAG
>CAZDVV010000177.1:0-2031 GCA_964508875.1 uncultured Desulfobacteraceae bacterium
AAATGGCAATCCTTGCAGATGAAAATACAAGAATCATTGTCCAGGGTATCACAGGCAGGGAAGCTGTCACATTTACCAAGGACATGATCGACTATGGCTCCAAGGTAGTGGCTGGCGTCACCCCTGGCAAGGGCGGCCAGAACGTCCACGGTGTGCCAGTATATGACACGGTCAGGGAGGCTGTGCAAAGACATGGGGCAAGTGCCAGTGTAGTCTCTGTGCCCCCGGCCATGACCAAGGGAGCAGCGCTGGAGGCCCTTGCAAACGGGATCAAACTGTTGGTCCTGGTGGCTGAAAGAGTTCCGACAAAAGACACCATTGAGGTCTTGGAGGTGGCGAGGAAAGAACATGCCATTGTCATTGGCCCTAACACCCTGGGTATGATCAGCCCTGGCAAAATCAAAATAGGCATGGCAGGTGGCCCGGTCCAGAATGTGAGAATGGCCTATACACCGGGACCCGTCGGGATAGCCTCAAGGAGTGGTGGTATGACCACAGAAATCGCCAATTTACTCACCCACAGTGGTATCGGCCAGAGTACATGCGTAAGCGTTGGGGGTGATCTGATAGTGGGCTCCAATTTTCTAGACCTGCTTCCCCTCTTTGAGGATGATCCTGATACCCACGCAGTCGTTCTGTTTTGCGAACCGGGGGGTGTGGTGGAAGAAGTGCTTGCTGAGAAGGTAGCTGCTGGGGAGATAACCATTCCAATCGTCGTTTTTGTGGCAGGTAGGTTTGTGGATCAAATGCCGGGAGTAAGATTTGGTCATGCAGCTACTATAGTGGAAGGCACTAAGGGTTCGGCTGCCGGAAAGATCAAAAAATTCAAAGAGGCTGGAATACGAGTAGCTGAAAGGCTCGATGACATTGTAACCCTGCTGAGAGAAACGGGTATTTAAATGGAAAATATCCTTTTAAGATCGCTTTTATTTGTACCAGGGAACAGGCCTGACCGAATAGATAAGGCCTTTGGTGCCGGTGCTGACGCAGTGATAATCGATCTTGAAGACGCAGTCCCCATTTCAGAAAAGGAGCGGGCCAGACAATTTGCAAAAGAAAAGGCGGAACAGTATTCCAGTGAACCTGTGTTTGTGAGGATTAATGGGCTTGGAACCCAGTTTTGTGCGGCTGATATTGAAGCTGTTGTTAGAAAGGGCTTGAAGGGGCTTATGGTACCAAAGGTTGAAACACCTGAAGACATCGACAAAGCCCATGAATTATTAGCTGATGCCGAGCATAAGGCAGGCCTCAAACCGGGGGCGATTTCCTTGATCCCATTGATTGAATCAGCAGCCGGAGTCCAAAACATCTACCAAATACTCAAATCACCCTCGTCCTCTGGAAGGGCCATCATCGTGGCATTTGGTGCAGCGGATTATACCCTTGACCTTGGCATAGAAATGACGCTCGAGGGAACCGAACTGATTTATCCCAGGTCACGTATTGCTGTTGCGTGCAGGGCCGCGGGATTCCCTGCCCCCATTGACTCACCTTTTATGATTGACATCAGGAATATCGAAGCACTTAGAGCTGATGCAATGCGGGCAAGGCAATTAGGGTTCCAGGGAAAGCTTCTCATTCACCCAATCCAGGTGGGGCCTTGTAACGAGATATTCTCACCTTCAAAGGCCGAACTTGAAATGGCCCGAAATATTGTCCAGGCCTTTGAGAGTGGCCTGGCCACTGGCTCAGGTGCTATCCAGCTTGATGGCAAGTTCATTGACGAACCAATAGTAAAGCGGGCAAGACAGTTGGTTGCAATGGCAAGTAAAATAGACAAAAAGGAAGATAAGCGGGAAAGGTAGAATCCCCATGGGTGTATTTATACGGGTTGAAATAAACTCTAAATCATGTGCAGGCATTAATGATTGCGGCCAGTGCATCCATGTTTGTCCTGTGGGTATTTTTAAGGATGGTGCCCAGTTCCCTAGAGTGGATGAGGCCAATGAGGATGAATGCACCCTTTGTGGGCTGTGCCTGCAGGCATGTGAGCCCCATGCCATCACCATTCGCAAATTGTACGATGAGTGA
>CAZDVV010000177.1:2131-4031 GCA_964508875.1 uncultured Desulfobacteraceae bacterium
CATGATTAATGGTGACAGCATAGGTCAACATCTTGGTGAATACTTTTGCTCTCTCCGGTATGAAGACATCCCTGAATCTCTTGTCTACAAGATAAAGACCTATTTCCTGGACTGGGTCGCCTCTGCCGTGGCAGGCGCCTATGAAGCCCCCACACAAATAATGCTTTCCCTATCCTCAGAGCTAGACGGATCAACAACCAAAGAAGCCTTCATCATCCCTAACAGCAGCCGCCACACTGCCTTGATGGCCGCCCTGGTTAATGGCGCTTCTTCCCATGTAAGGGAGATGGATGACTTACACCGACCCTCCATCTTTCATCCAGCGGCCCCTATCATGCCCGCTGCACTGGCAGCCTGCGAAAAAGTACATGCCTCAGGCAAAGAGCTTATCATGGCGATTCTGACAGGGTACGAGGTGGGAATAAGGGTTGCGCTTGCAGCAGGAAAAAGCCATTACGATCTCTGGCACACCACTGCCACTTGCGGGACGTTCGGTGCTGCGGCCGCTGCAGCCAAGGCAATAGGACTTGCCCCAGCGCCTTTTGCTTGGGCCCTTGGATCAGCAGGAACCCAGGCCTCGGGCCTGTGGCAATTCCTCTCAGATGGCGCCATGAGCAAGCAACTTCACACAGGAAAAGCAGCCTTTAACGGGCTTCTTGGGGCGCTGCTGGCCCAAAAAGGGCTCACCGGTCCCATTCGGATATTTGAGGGAGACAAAGGCTTCCTTAGAGCCACATCAAACGACTACGACACCTCATTCTTGACCGAAAATCTGGGCACCATTTTCTACACGGAACAAAACTCTCTTAAATACTATGCATCCTGCGGACATACCCACACGGCAGTCCAGGCAGCCCTCTCCTTAAAGGATCAACTCGTTGAAGGGACCGCTTCCGTAGAAGCCATAAACGTCTATATCTACAAACAAGCCCTCGACCTATTGGGCAGGGTAAATCCTGAAACTCCATATCTTGCAAAATTCCATATACCTTTTTGTGTGGCCACAGCCCTCTGCTATGGCCACGTGGGCTTGGACGATTTTACTGAGCAAAGACTGAAAGACCAAGAAATTCGTCACTTGATTTCCCTTGTTTCATTGCATGAGCACGATACTTTTACTCGACTATATCCTCGGCAATGGCCTGCAAAGGTAGAGATACACCTTAAAGACGGCAGGACCCTTGAAGCGGAGAGCCATCATCCCAAGGGAGACCCAGAGAATCCTCTCGCAGAAAATGAGCTAATAGAGAAGTTTCAAGCCCTTTGTCACGAAAAACTGGATAAAGAAATACAGCAAAGGTTGATAGATACGATATTGACCCTTGAAAAACTTGATGATGTAGCGAGGATATTTGATGCAACATAAATCTGCCAAGGCCCATCCCGAATATATGCCATTTGTGTTCCAAGGCAATTCTAACAAAAGAAGCCCAAAAACCATGAGTTTAGTTGAGCAGGTAGCTGCCAGCCTTAAAGAAGACATACTTAATGGGAGACTGAAAGGCGGCGACCCGCTAAGGGAAGATCACCTTAAAGAGGAATTCGGCATAAGCCGCACACCCCTTAGGGAAGCCTTCAGAATATTGGAAAATGAGGGGCTCATAGAGATCCTTCCCCGCAGAGGCGCCTATGTTAAGAGGATAACGAGAAAGGACATTGAAGAGAACTTCCCGGTACGTGCTGCCCTGGAAGGCTTAGCAGCGAGGCTCGCCCACAGGAACCTCACCCTGCAAGACCTAAGAGATATGGAAGAGGCATTCCAGTACATGAAGGATGCTGCAGCAAGGAGGGATGTACAGGACTATTCCATGCATCACGCAGCGCTGCATGAGATCTTTATCAATGCCTCGAGGAATGAGACTCTCATAGCCTTGCTTCGCCATCTTCGCATGCATACCCT
>CAZDVV010000178.1:0-2872 GCA_964508875.1 uncultured Desulfobacteraceae bacterium
CCTCGAGGAATGAGACTCTCATAGCCTTGCTTCGCCATCTTCGCATGCATACCCTCTGGCATCGCTACACCTATCATTATTATAAGGAAGACTTTGAACATTCTTTGCAGGTTCACCATCAAATCATTGAACTTTTCAAGAACCGCCGAACCAGAGAAGAGACAGTAGAGAAGGCTGTTCGGAGGCACATCGAAGAGGCACTGGCCCCATTCATCAAATCCATGGAGCAATTGGAGGACATGGAGAATTGATATTCCAGTTTCCCATTATCTCGCATTATGCCAGTACCAGGGGATGGCCTTACATCATCTCGTGGATACACCGCGGGGCAGGTTTGGTTCTCGTGGGTTTTGTTTGGGCTCACGTCTACACCCTCCTAAGCCTTTCCACCCCAGAGGCATACAGTGCAGCAGTAAAGGGCTATGGGTCTTATCCTATCATTGTGCTGGAATGGGCCCTATCCCTTCCCCTTATCTTCCATGCATTAAACGGCGGGCGCCTTATCCTCTATGAGTCTTTTGGCCTGCGCAATGACTCGGCCATGATCAGATGGGTTTTGGCCCTTTCTGCTGCATATGTATCGATGCTGGGGTTGTTGATGATCCTGGGAGACCAGCAAGTCTCGCCTCTTTTTTATTGGATGGTGGTGTTACCTTTTGCCATGGCAATAATGTATTCATTGACCGCGCGATTGTGGTCAGTCCCCCATGCCTTTACATGGAGGCTCCAGCGATTAACCGGAGCCTTTCTACTTGTTTTTGCACCTGCTCACATGGTGTTTATGCACCTCAACGCCTCTGTGGCGAGGTATCCGGAAATTGTAATTGCAAGAGTACAGAATAATTTTTTGAAGATCATGGACCTGGCCCTTCTCGCAGCCGTCTCATATCATGGGGCATACGGTGTGGTTACTGTGCTCAAGGATTATGTTTCCTCAAGGCTGGTGTCCACCTCTTTGACCCTGTTGGTGTGCTTTATTATCGGAGTCCTTGCCTTAGCTGGGGCAAGGTTGATACTAACCCTTGGGCTTTAGCTTTAATCCTTGAACCTTTTGCCTTGAGCCTAATGCGAACTGGATGGATCCCTTAAATAAACGCGCGAACGCCTGAGTCAACATGAGATTACAAATCACTGGAACCACCACTTGCGATGTCTTAATAATAGGATGCGGTGGCGCGGGATTAAGATGTGCGGTCGAAATATTGGGCAGCCGGCCACAGACAAACATCATTGCTGTGACAAAAGTACCCCACGCTCAGAAATCCCACACCTCCACTGCCCAGGGCGGTCTAGGGGCTGTAGATCCTAATGATCCCATTGACAAGCCAATATATCACATGTTCGACACCTGGAAGGGCTCAGACTGCATGGCAGACCAAAATGTCATTAAGAAGATAGTGGAGTCTGCCTGGGAACAGGTCATATGGCTGGAAAATCACGGTATGCACTTCAGCCGAGATGAAAGCGGCACATTGAGCAAGAGAACATTTGGAGGACATACGCTAAACTTCGGTGAGGCATCCGCATATAGAGCAGTGTTTGAGGCCGACCGTACTGGCAAGGGAATCGTTGACACCCTCTGGGGAGAGGCACTCAAAAGAGGCGTAACATTCCTAAACCAAATGCTCGCAACTGAACTCATCATAAGGGACGACATAGCTGCGGGCGCAATCCTCCTCTCTCAAAAGACAGGAGAGTTTATCCGAATTCTTTCCAAGGTCACGGTCCTTGCCACTGGCGGCAGTGGGCAAATGTTCCGCATAACTACCAACTGCCGCCAGAATACTGGCGATGGGCTTTCCCTAATACTTCAGGCCGGACTCCCAGTAATGGACCCTGAAGCCGTCCAGTTCCATCCAACAGGTATCGTAGGCCCCGGAATTCTCGCGAGCGAAACCCTTCGGTCTGTAGGTGGCATACTACGAAATAGAGATTTGGAGCCCTTTATGGAAAAATATGCCCCAAAGATGAAAGAGCTTGCTCCTCGTGATCTGGTGGCTAGGGCAATTGAGACAGAGATAAGAGAAGGAAGGGGCATCCTCAACCCAGATCACAACATCGAGCACGTATGGATAGATTTGCGGCACCTCCCTGCCCATGTGCATGATGAGCAAATTCCAGAGGTAACAAGTTTTTTCAAGAAGTTTGTCAACATAGATCCAAAAACAGAGCTCTGCCCTGTACGACCTAGCAACCACTACCACATGGGAGGAATCCCAACCAATGAATTTGGAGAAGTAGAAGCCGAGCCCGGAAAAACAATAAAAGGCCTGTTCGCTATTGGTGAATGTGCTGCAGCCAGCTTCCATGGGTTCAATCGCCTGGGGACCAACTCCCTTGTGGAACTTATTACCATGGGAAAATTCGCTGGCCAAAAGGCACTGGATTACCTCAAGGAACCCCAGGAGAGTGTTCCGCCAGAGGCAGGGCAGAAGACATCCGAGCTCGTCTCACACTTTTTGGAAGCAAAAGGCACGGGCAATCTAGAGACCATCAGGCGCAAAATGCAGGCCGTCATGACTGCAAAGGTGGGAGTGTTCAGAAACGAGCAGGGTCTTCAGAAGGCCATTGACACACTTCAGGAACTGAACTCAGAGGCAAGTCATTGTCCCATCAATAACAAAAGCCTGGTCATGAACCAGGAACTTATTCACCGCTGGGAGCTAAACAATCTTCTCAACATATCCATGGTATGCGCACAAGCAGCACTTCGTAGAAAGGAGTCAAGGGGGGCGCATTTCAGGGAAGATTATCCCCAGAGGAGTCCTGATTACAACGACCATACACTAGTCTATATGCCACGGTTTGGTGATGTTAAATTCAGCACGCGCCCCGTGGATATGAGCATACATAAAGAAGGTGGAGTATATGC
>CAZDVV010000178.1:2972-4030 GCA_964508875.1 uncultured Desulfobacteraceae bacterium
GGCCAATGTGGAACATGTGCTATAAAGGTAAATGGAAAGCCATTGCTTGCCTGTGAGCTACTCGTAGAAAATGCCATCAAAGCCTTCCGATCCACAATTTTCAAGATAGAACCCATAACGATTGCCCCTGTAGTCCGTGACCTCATAGTGGATCTGGAGGAGGCATATACCCGCATTGAAAAGGTAAAGCCCTATGTGATCCAGCCTGCTGACAAGCAACCCGGTGCCTCCGAGTACCAGCTAAGCCCGCGAGTGTTGGAGCAATATGTAGAGGCCACTCGTTGCATCAACTGTTTCTGCTGTGCCACTGCATGCATAAGTAGTCACAAGAACTTCTTAGGCCCCAATGCCATGCTCGCCTCCATTGTGCGGTTGATGGATCCGCGAGAGCAGGCAAAACAAGAAAGGCTTAAGGTACTTTACAGCCAGGAAGGGATATACAGGTGCCATACTTCTATGGCATGCACCTTTGTATGCCCAAAGCAAATTGACGTGGCGCACTTTATCGCGGTGGCCAAGGCTGGTACGTATGACCAAGAAAAGCCAAAACTCGGGAAGGTAAAAGGAGCAACCATTGAGCACGAGCAGTCTTGAGGGAATATTTCCTTACCTTGTTACACCAACGGAACCATCAGGCAAAGTCAAAGAGAATGTCCTCGCAGACCTGGTCGAGTACCTGATTTCTAAGGGTGTGCATGGGTTGACACCGCTTGGTAGCACAGGCGAAGGTGCTTATCTTCCCATTGAGTCCAGATTTCAGGTGGCACAAGTCGTTGTGGACGTCACTGCCTCTAGGATTCCAGTAGTGGCATGTGTAAATTCAATAACAACAACAGAAGCAATTAAAGAAGCAAGGCAGATGGAAGCCATAGGTGTTGATGGCATCGTAATAGTCCTGCCTACCTATTTTCCACTTGGGCAAAGAGAAATAATTGCACATTTTCGTTCTGTTGCTATAGCAGTCAGTTGCCCGGTGGTGCTTTATTCCAATCCCAAGTTTTCCAATTGGGACTTTACCATAGCCATGTTGAGAGAACTGACCCAGGTACCAAATATCA
>CAZDVV010000179.1:0-4020 GCA_964508875.1 uncultured Desulfobacteraceae bacterium
GCCTCTGTCTGCTCTTTTAGCCGATCAAGGAAATACTGCACAAGTTCTTCAGGGGTTAACTTTTGCAGAGTGGCTTCGTCGATTCCTAGAGCATCGGCCAGTTCTTTTGGGTTCTTCAGCCATTCCTCAAGCATGGCCTTAGCTATTTCGGTCAACTCCACCGCATCAGGCTGCTTGAGCTCGGCCCCCTCAAAATAATGTGCAAATACCTGGTCATAGAGATCAAAATACCTTTCGCTTTTCACCAAAATCGCGCGCGCAGCAGTGTAAAAATCATCAATAGAATTGATAAGCCCCTTGCTCAACGCCTTCTGCAAGGTCAGAAAAGAGGTAGGGCTGACAGGGATGCCCACCTGTCTAAGGGTATAGAAGAAGTTCACAAACATCTGCGGACTTCTCCCCTATATCCTGTATCGTGATACTGCCTGCCGGGCAATAACATAGTCCTGGCTCTTTTTGAAAAGCACTCCTAAATAGGGGACCTCGCCCTTTACTAGATCCTTCACCTGAAAGTCTGGATCCGCCCTGAGCGCCCGAATCCAGTTTATTAACTCCCTTGTGGCAGGTTTCTTTTCAATACCACGAACTTCTCTCAAGCTATAAAATGTCTTTATTGCGCTTTCCATCAGGTCCCTACTGATATCTGGGAAATGGACGCTTACTATCTTTCGCATCATATCTGGATCAGGAAACGCAATATGGTGGAAATTGCAGCGGCCAAGAAATGGATCAGATAGGTCTTTTTTTGCGTTTGAGGTGATAATAATAACCGGGCGATGTTTTGCCCTTATGGTCTTATCTATCTCGATAATATCAAATTCCATTTGATCAAGTACATCCAGCATGTCATCCTGAAAGTCTGTATCCGCCTTGTCTATTTCATCAATCAAAAGCACCACCCTCTCATCAGAAACAAATGCCTGCCCTATCTTGCCCATCCGGATATAATCTTCGATGTTGCTCACATCTCTCTTAGAATCACCAAAACGACTGTCATTGAGTCGTGTCAGAGTATCGTATTGATACAGGGCATCAACAAGCTTCATGCTGGACTTTACATTTAAAACGATCAGCCTCATATTAAGGGCCTCAGCAATTGCATGGGCCAGCATGGTTTTGCCGGTACCCGGCTCGCCCTTCAGCAGAAGGGGCATCTCCAGTTCCATGGAAATATTCACTATCTTGGCCAGCTCTTCATCCAGCACGTATTTCGTAGCGCCCGTAAACTTCAACAATGAGTTTTTCTCTGCCATTTGCTTACTCCTTGATCTCGGTGACGATATTTTCTTCCACATGATATTCTCTCGCGTGCTTATTGTAAAAAAATATGTTAATCATCCATTAGAAGGAATCAACCTATTGTTTTCAGCATATAATGTCAAGAAGTGCGGGGAAATTATGCCTTTAGCGTTTGAATCGGTAAGTCATGGGCAAGTGGCATTTGGCTTCTTCAATATCGACACTGATATGCTGCTACTGGAGCACTATTTCTTCTTTGCGCCTGAATTTTGCGCCCTCATTCGTGATCTTGCCAACACGGCAGATCCAAAGAGTTTTGCTTCTGAATTAGACGGATATGATATCCCAAAGCGTGAAAAAATAGGGGATCTAATGGGCGCTATCCACGATATCCGTTACACAGGCTTCATTGGAGAAGTGTACAAGGTCTACCCTTTTCCCAAAATTCCAGAGGCCTTCAAGCAGAAGCCCGAAGGATACCAGAACAGAGAAATTGTTGAGGAAATTATTAAACGATTTGGTTGCAAGACAATTATCAGTTTCACTGCTATCAACCATGCCGGCAACGTTATGATTGGCGAGTATGAATTCACCAGAGAGTGGTTTTTCGAGCTTGCACGATATGTGTGGTTAGGGGGGTATCCCAGATGGCGGGACGGTGAACCTCCAGAATATGTGACCAAGATGAAGCAAGATATTGGGAGGAACAAGTCAGGATTCTTTCATGGTATAGTATTCTGAAAAAGGTTAGAGGTGAAAAGTCTCAACCGGTTATTTTCAGCCATTCCCGCGAAAATGGGAATCTAGTCATACAGTTGGTTATGGACTCCCGCCTGCGCGGGAGTGACGTACTGTGGGACTTTTTATAGGACCATCATTTTTGCATGGGCATAGAAGGATGCCGGATAGCTTGATAGAAAGGGTAAAAAAAACCATCAAAGCCTATGATATGCTGCAGGCCGGAGACAAAGTTATTGTTGCTGTCTCAGGGGGGCCTGACTCTGTTTGTCTGCTCGATGTGCTTCATTGTATGCAAGACGAATTTCAAATCAGCCTTGTGGTTGCCCACTTTGATCATGGTCTCAGGCCAGGCGAAGACCAGAACGAAACAGAGTTTGTACGTCAGCTTGCCAACTCTTATGGGCTTGAGTTCTATACTGCAAGGGCATCTTCAGACCTTGTTCATAGGGGTGGGTCCTTGGAAGAGCGGGCAAGGGAAGAAAGGTATCAATTTCTGGAAGGAGTGCAAAGGAAAGTACACGCTCACAAGATAGCCCTTGGCCACCAATTGGACGACCAGGCAGAGACAGTGCTACTGCGGCTCTTGCGGGGAAGTGGGACGCAGGGCCTTGGAGCCATACCTCCTGTACGAGACGGCATAATTATCAGGCCTCTAATAGGAATCTCTAGAAAGGAAATCAGTGCCTACCTTGTACAAAAGGGCCTAAAATGGATGGAGGATTCCTCGAATCTCAGCACCGTCTTTATGCGTAACAGGATCAGACAGGAGCTGATCCCTCTGCTTAAGACATATCAGCCCAGGATCCTTGAAATCCTGGCCAAAACTGCGGAGATAATCAGGGCAGATGAAAGTTATCTAAACATGGAGGCAGAGCAGTGGTTAGAGGCCCATGGCTCGCAAGCCCAGGGACATCACATTAGCATCCCCATTTCCCGGTTCTCTACCTTACCCGAAGCGTTGCAGAGGAGGGTTTTGAGACGTGCCATCAAGAGGGTAAGATCGAGCCTTTGCAGGATCTCGTGGGCCCACATTGAACTTGCCCAAGGGCTTGTATCCAGCAAAAAACCCCAAGGGGAAATCCATCTGCCCGGCAATCTGGCGGTGAAAAAGAGATACGATCGATTTATCATTTCCCCCAGGGATACCTCCGGCCCAAATGGCTATTCTTATACAATTCCTGGTAAAGGAGCCTACGAACTGAAGGCCATTGAGAGCACCATAGAGATTTCAGAATTTGTCTCGCCTACTATAGAGCACTTTGGCCACTCCCCCTGGATCGCGTTGCTGGACAGAGGCAAGATTGATTTTCCGCTGACAGTCCGGCCTTACAGGCCAGGGGACAGATTCGCCCCCCTTGGAATGAAGGGCACGAAGAAAGTACATGACCTCTTTGTGGACAAAAAGATCCCTTTGGAACTACGCAAACGCATTCCCATTGTTTGCTCAGGGCAGGCAATCATTTGGGTTGGAGGTCTCAGGGTTGATGAGCGATTTAAAATAACAAAAGCTACCCACAAGATTCTAAGGCTAAAAGTGTCGGGAAGGATTGTGGAGGAACTGGAAGCGAATTTAGGCGCACCTCAGCGTCTCCGCCAATAGCGGCTGATAAAAGAAAGTGCGACAAAAGGCCTCAGAGGGGTTATTAACCGGAAAAGCACGGCCAACTGAGATGGTCAGTCAACCCACCTCTTGTTTGTATGCAAACTCAGTGTTTGCTACTCCCATAAACCCTCTCTTTTGATGACTGATCTTTGGTTTTTTTGCGCGGAAAAACCTGATCAAATAGGCCCACGCCTTTTCGTGATTCATGCGGCTCCCACATGTCTCAAAGGTAATGGCGGCAAAATTATATTCCGGCCACGTATGCACGGCCAGATGTGACTCGGCGACGGTCACGGTGCCGCTCACCCCCCATGGTTGAAAGGTGTGGAATGAATCACCTACCACCTCTGCCCCCATGAGTTCTGCCGCCTCGAGCATGCCTTGCCTGATCAGTTCCGCATCCACAAGCCTTTGACGGTCGCACTCATATAGATCGA
>CAZDVV010000180.1:0-3993 GCA_964508875.1 uncultured Desulfobacteraceae bacterium
TTCAAATCCAGTCGTCCCGACCATTTTTTAAGTTGAGTTTTTCTAGAGAATGCCTTGAAGTTTGAGGGGCTGAAAAGTCAATGGAGAAGAAGTTTACACTGGAATACTGGATCGATGACGGATGGTATGTGGGCCGGCTGAAAGAGATCCCAGGGGTGTTTAGCCAGGGAGAAAGTCTCGAACAGCTAAAGGATAATATCCGAGAGGCCTATCGTCTCATGATGGAAGATGATCCTGTAATTGACAATTTCCGCATTCCTAGAAAGGAGATCGAAATCTCACTTTGAAAAGGAGCCAACTGATTCGAGAGCTCGTAGCGCAAGGATGTTATTTAAGGCGTCACGGTAAGAAACACGATATTTATGCGAATCCTCTAAATGGCAAAAAGGCTCCTGTTCCACGCCACCCTGAAATCAAGGATACTCTCTGTAAATTAATAAAGAAACAACTCGGAGTGTCATGATATTGACGAGAAGTAGCTCTTCACAAAGTTAGTACCAGTTTCCCAACAGTTTTCCCCGACTCAAGATCCATATGCGCTTTGGCCACTTCCTCAAATGGATAAGACTTGATTGGCATGGGCGGCAGAAGCCCCTTTGCATCCCACCTGAGTAGCTTGTCCATCATCTCCCTAAAAATAGAAACATGCTCAAAGAGGTATATCAGATTAAAACCGGCGACAGTCTTATTATGGGTGGTAAGGTCAAAAGGGCTGAACCGTGGGGTCTTCAAATAATACCAGAGCAGTTTGGGGATGTTCTTTTTGCCGGATGGAGAAAACATCGAGGCAAATCCATAGACCAGCAATCGGCCGGTTGGCCTTAGATGGTTGTAAGATCCCATCAGAGTGGATGCACCATTAGCATCTAATATGATGTCATAGCCTTGTGGAACTATCTCCTCCGCCTTTTTCCAAAGGTCTTCTTTGCTCTTATCAATAACATGGTCAGCACCTGCGCGGCGGGCAGCCTCCACTTTTTCTGGCCTACCGACAACGCCAACCACTGAGTTTCCATTCAGTCTCAGTAGATGTAAGAGCGCTGTACCCACCCCCCCTGCTGCCGAATGCACAAGAACAGTATCATCAGGTTTTAGGTGACCGACATGATAGAGTGCATAGTAAGCGGTAAGGTAGACGACCGGGAAAGTGGCGCCGCGCTCAAAATCCCATTTATCAGGAAGAAGCCATAGTTGTTCTTCCGGGCAGTTGATGACTGTGGAATATCCCCCGAAGCGTGCAGCCCCAAAGACCTTCTGGCCTTGTTCGAGACCCTTTACATTGGGACCCACTTCCCTGATGATACCGGAAAACTCCAGTCCTGGGCACAGAGGATAAAGGCCTTTGGCGGCACCGTAAAGCCCCAATCGCACAGCAATATCGGCAAAGTTGATTCCACAGGCCTTGACTTGAACTTGAACTTGTCCTGGACCTGGCGTCTGAGTGGCTGCTTCTTCAATGGTTAAGGCCTGGTGTGCACCAGGCCTTTTTACAACAATCTGTTTTCGAGTCATAGGCTCTATTCACTTTCTAGGTTCTTGGGCCTGTTGCTCTATGCCCGTGAGTTCACTAACCCATCTTCGCAAAAGCCCGTCTTGGATTTCATTGCCCAGTTGGGGGATGTTGCCAGTGGAAAGGGCAGGAAGTAACCAATCCAGAGACTTACGGACATCCTCCACTGTTACCACAATACCTTTTTCCAAATACAACTCATCTCGGTATTGTAGTGTGCTCTCCACGAGCAAGGATGAAAGCCTTTTGGCAGATTCTCCTGCTGATTGGTTTCGTTCCATTAGTTGCTGGAAGAGTTTCTGGATGCCTCTTGATTCCTTCTTGGCCAAGACTAACCACCTCTCAGTTTTTGCTAAACTTTACCGGCTTGGACCAACCGCGCAAAATGTTCGAATGAGCGGTCCCATGTGGCTTCCGCATCCTTTGGGAAGCAGCAACCCGGCAATTCTCTCATGCTCAGGTGATATGAGATGCATTCACAACAGACTCCCTTTTTTGAACAAGGCTCATAGGTGCAATTACACCGCTCAAGATTCTTTTCCTTATTGCATTCCATATCTTCGACTCCTCCCTTGTATATACATCAGCACGATTTTCCTTTAGCCTTTGACCTTTATCCTAAAACCAGGCTTGGTTTCTTTTCAGGTTATCAATTTATGGCCTGTGCCCATCAGCTTTGCTTGTCGAGGTTTTGGAGAAACTCCCTGAACCACGGAGGATTATACAACAGTATATAGATCAGGAAGAATGCAGTCAATGGCAAGAAAAACACAATAAGATCCACTGCAAGGATTCCGGCACTAAGCAAAAGACGTTTTGTCATGGACATTGGAAGGGACCTCCATATTTTTTATTGACAAAAGCGTTCAAATATTGAACACTCCGCACAAATGTTCCGATGATATGTCGATGCAAATGACGAACAAAGTTAAGCAAAGGGATAATTAGACCATACTAACATATCTATGGGAGAAAGAAGTCAGATTTTAGAAAACAAGAACGAGGAGAGAGAAATTGGGAGTCAGAAGTTAGGGCACAGGAATCAGCAGATAGGAGGTAGATAGGCACCACTGGGTGAATCAAAGGTGCTGAGGATGTCATTTCGAGTCTCTCGTATGAGAGAGGAGAAATCTTTCCAATGGAAAAGGAAGATATACATATACTCCGCCTCATGGGAGAGATCGAGCGAAACGGCTCGTTTTCTCAACGGGAACTTGCCCGCCGACTTAATCTATCCCTGGGACTCGTAAACAGATTCATCAAGCGTCTCGTCAATAAAGGGTATTTCAAGGTCAAAACACTGCCTAGAAACAGGGTAAAATACCTTGTGACGCCAAAGGGATTAGCCCAAAAAAGCAGGCTTACAGTGGAGTACCTCAAGTATTCGGTTAATTTCTACAAGGAGATCAAATCCCTGCTGGTGAGTAGGTTCAAAGAAATGGAAGCAAGAGGAGTCAGACGAATTCTTTTTTGTGGATCAGGAGAGGTGGCAGAGCTGGCTTTCCTCTATTTACAACTTACGGGGATCAGATTGGCAGGGGTGGTGGACAACGAGCAACAGGGATCGATTTTTTTCGGCCATAGGGTAGCAGGGACAGATCGGCTAAACACCAAAGACTGGGATGGAATTCTTATCACCCGGCTAGAAGATGCGAAACAGCTCATTAAGATTTTGAGAAATGCAGGGGTGCCATGGAAGAAGATTTACACCTTATAATCACAGAACCCAGGTGGTATGCGCTTCACACGAAGAGCCATTTTGAGCAAAAGGTATTCGAGGGTTTGAGAGGAAAGGCGTTCGAGGCCTTTTACCCAAGGATGCAGGTGATGAGCAGGCGCAAGGACAGGCACAAAAAGATCCTTGTGCCCATGCTTCCCGGCTATGTGTTTGTGCGAACCTCCATGGACCCAGAGCAATATCATCGTATTATTCGTACTGTGGGTGTGGTAAGGATGGTAAATTTCAAGGGCCAGCCTGCCCCTGCCAATGAGGATGAGATTGCCTCATTGATGATACTTGATGGGACTGATCGAACAGTTCAAAACAGGGCGTACATGCGAAAGGGTGACCGGGTAATGATAATGGAAGGCCCACTGAAGGGGCTAATTGGTTTCTATATCCGGCACAAGGGAAAATCGGATAGAGTTGTAGTAACAGTAGACCTACTCAAACGTTCCATAGAAGTGGAAATCGACGACTGGGCACTGGAAAAGCTTACCTGATTCCTGGTGCCTGTAGCCGAGGCTAATCTTTTTATACCCACTGTGCAGCCAGAAAGGGTGCGGGAACGAGACGGGATCAAATGTCAAATGACAAATTCTCAATGACCAATCAATGCCAAAGGACCAATGAGTTAAGGGAGTTGGGGCGTAGAAAAACTGCGAATGATGCTTCGGATCTGAGGGAGACCCAGGTCGTTTTTCTTTGCATTTGATATTTGACATTGATTTGGCATTTGAATTTTGACATTTGGCATTCTTGG
>CAZDVV010000181.1:0-3953 GCA_964508875.1 uncultured Desulfobacteraceae bacterium
TCTGGCCTTTTTTGGACACCACCATGACGGGGATGAGGGAGCCGTCTTTTCCGGGTACAAAGGACATCTGTGCGGTGGAGTTGACAAGGTCTGAGTCGGTTACGTTGACACCGTGCTTCCTGAGATAGGTGCCCCAGCCGTGGGCAGACTCTGACCCTATGACCTGTTCGACATCGCCTGCCGCCCTTAGCTGGGCCCTGGCGATGTCTGTTTCTTTCATTTTCCTGATGGCACCAAGGGTATCGGGCTGGATGTTGCCCGTGGTGGCTATATCGTCCATTGCCTGACGGTAGAGCATTTTACGGAACTCATTGAACTGCTCGCCTGCGCGGGTCAGCTCTACACCCCTGTCACCTACCTGGGAGTACACCTTGCTGTCTATGAAGCTCCGGACCCCCTGCAACTGGCCGAGGACTTGTCCAATGTTCCCTGGGTTAAGCCGCATTCCCCTGAGCTTGGAAAGCATACCTTCGACCTGGCCCAGCCTGAACTCGGCCTGGTCTTTCAATAGACCCATCTTTCCGCCGCCATAAAGGGCAGCGTACTTGTCCACTGCCTGGGCCTCGGAGAACCCCTTTTCGCTTTGAAGCTCTGCCTGCATGGCCACGTAGTCATCAAATCCTCCCTTGAATCCAATGGAAGGATCGCTTACAGCCCTGTCATATGCCTTCCTGAGCCCCACGGCCCGTCCGTAGCTCTCCCTCAGGCCCGTATCCTTTAGAAAATCCATTGCCTCATACACGTTGGTGTTGAGGTCCCGTGCAAGGTTGTTCAGAGCCCTGGCCGAGCCTGCCTGTGAGGCTGTCTGGTAGCGCTGTACCGCGGAGATTACCTGGTTCTCCGTCATCCCGTGGGACATTGCATACTCTTTAACAGCTCCGCTGTGGGCAATCCTTTCCTTGATACCCGTGACATTGGCACCGGCTACAGCAGCACCTGCTGCAAAGGGGTTGCCCCCGCCAATGTCGTTAACTGTCCCAACGGATGTACCGAGCCTGGAGGATGCCTGATATGCGCCAGCGGCACTCACGCTCGCCCATCCTGCATTGGCATAAGTAATAGTGGGTATGACTTCCGAGGTCCTCTTGACGGCCTGGGACCATCTCTCGGGATTCATGACGGTCTCGGCAGCTCCTGCACCAAAACTCTTGTATGCCGCCAGACCCCCTGCAAAGTGGGCGAGCGCAGAGCCGCCAAACCTCGCAATGAGCGAGCTGAAAACGCCTGCAACCATGATGGCTGACCACCGGGCTGCACCAAAAAGCGCAAGGGTCTTCTCAGACATGGGGCTGAACAGCATCATGGACTTGAGGCCGAGGTTTCCGTTGGCGATCTCCCTGAATAGGTCCAGGGTCTTGTCCATTGCAAAGCTGTGCACCAGTGCGTCGCATATTCCCCAGGAGGTCAGGAACAGAAATATTCCAAACAAGAAGGATATGGCCCTGGTGAAAAGAGGAGTGGGAATAAGAATACACAGAAATGGTATCATACCCACAAAGATAGAAAATACCACGCTGCGGATCACGGGGATCCACTCGTTTGCCATGATCCCCATGCCTATCATTGAGTTGCCGGCAGCACGGCTCGAAAGCGCGGCCACCGCTTCATCGGGGTTGTACGTGGTGTATATGTTCCACAGTTCCCAGGCAAGCAGGTACTGACGCATCAGGTGTGCGGTGCTATAACTGCTGCCGCCCAGGATGGCCTGTACCATGGCCGAGGCCTTCTGCCTGCATACCTGGACAAGGTCCGTTGTGGAGCCTGCCTCGCTGTTGGGGCCCAGACCTGCCTCGGAGCACCGCTCGGTCCAGAACTTGGTGACATTGGCCGCACTGTCGGTCATGTTATTCAAATAATTGTTGAGATTGGTCCATGCTTGCTGGCACGTAGCCGTTGCTCCCCCCTTGTTGAGGTGGTCGTACCAGACGGTATAGATTGCCGGGTTGGCTGCAGTGGCAAAGAGGGGCATAAAATCGGTTGTGGTGGAAAATGCGTTTAGGTCCAGGGTGGTCCCAGGTCTTGTGACCTCAAAAAACAGGCAATCCTCAATGTACCGCCTGATGGAGATGTTTATGTACTGCCCGTCAGCGTCACCTCCTGCAAGGTCCACACCGCCCCTGAAGGCCTTATCGAGGATATTGAAAGCCACTCCTCCAGCGTCATCCCGGAAGGAACGGGGATCCCCGCTTGTCCAGATCATGTCGATAAATCCCCGTTCTATGGTGTTGGAAAGACCTGCCACGAAGGCCACACCATCTGGGATCCCTCCAACCGTCTTGGTTTCGTTTAAGACCTCGTCATAAACGGTTATCTGCGTGGTGGGCCGTATAAAAGTGAGGTAAACGATCACGCCCATGATAATCATGCCGAACCAGTTGATCCAGGCCCAGCCCGTATGATGGCCCATGAGCATGCCCCTGGTGGTAGCCCAGATGCCTCCCAGGAGGAAGCCGAGCACTACCATTGCAAAGAAAAGGCCCTGGTAGCGGCCGTCGCTCATGATGAGCCCGAGGCGCTCAAATGTTCTTACCGTGGCATCGAACTGGTTCCACACGGTATATGTCTTGAGCTGAGATGGAATATCGGCCCGAGCAGGGGAGGGCAGGGCGAGCAGGGCAAACAAAACCCCGAGGATTATACAAGATGTCGCAGCCTGCCTTGAGATACGCGTCATGGGGATAAATCCTCCTGCCTGTTTTATGGGCGTACAACCCGGTGGGAAAGGCTGCGGTCAAAGTGCCTTGATAGCGTAGTTCTGACCAGGTTGTTAAATTCTTCCACTTTGGCGGCATACTCCTTGTGTGAAACGAGCCCTGAGAGCTTTATCGTGTACTGCTCCCTTGCCGCCTGTATGTAACGGGGCAATATCCCCTTGATTTCCTTGAGGTGGACGAGCCCCTTGGCAGCAAGGTCAAGCCTGCAGTGGTCCTTGTCCGAGGGATTCTGAGGCCCCTGCTGGTTGGCGGCCAGGGTTTCAGCCGCCTGGATTCCCTTCTTTATCATGTCGTAAAAATCGGTGATCATGGTATAGGCATAACCGGCTGCCACGCTGTCAGCATAAAGGTCGGCTATTGAAGAGCAGCTAACCCCGGGCCCCTGGGCCTGAATGTCAGCCTTGAGGGCCTGGTACACGGGCATGGGCACGGTGGAAAGAAAATCTTCCTCTGCTGTCGTAAGGGCGGTTCCGCTGACCATTTTTGAGCAGGCATTGTTGAGCATGGAAAATATCCACGCCCGCACACTGGGGTAGGTGCTGCCGCCTATAGTTATGGTGGTCACCTGGGTGCATGCCCCTGCGGGGGTCTGCCTTTCATATACATCGCCCTCCACAAGGCCGTCGATCTTCTCAGGGGTATTCTGTGGACATCCAGGTACCAGACGGTACTGGTAGTCATTGCTGCTCCAGCTTATGTCCACATCTCCCACGTAGGCTCTCATGAGGTCCGTGTAGGAGAGGTCATATCCTCGAAGAGCGGCCAGGTGATCCAGAAGGGAACCGGTGCTGAAGAAAACCGACGTAATGGCAGCAGGGCACCCCGATACCATTTGTGAAAGGGCATTTGATACCCCTGCGGCTCCTGCGACCCCTGCAGGGGTTTTATCCCCGGCACTAGGCCACAGTTTTTTGATGTCCTGCCACATATCCACCGCACCGGTGCTCTGGAGAAAATCGGTCACATACTCGCTCTTGCGCTCGGCAAGGGTTTGATTTTTTGAGAATGCGTCTGAGAGCAGGACTGAAACGCCTGCTCTGGTGGCCTTACAGTCGTCAAACTGGAGCTGGTTGAGCCTGCTGCTGGCCGCTTCCAGGCTCTTGATGGTCTTTGAGCATTGCTCACAAAGGGTATTGAGAGCCAGGTCAAAGGCCACTGCCGGGGCGGCTGAGAGCATGTTTTGCAGCTTCTGGACCAGGTAGTCTGCGTTGAGGAACGAAAAACCTCCCAGGAACACGT
>CAZDVV010000182.1:0-3948 GCA_964508875.1 uncultured Desulfobacteraceae bacterium
TAGTTAGAATTTTCGCTCATTTCTTCATTTACTTCACCGCACAACATATTGCGCCCTTGGGTCAACATATTGCACCTTCCTCGACCCCAAATTTTCTTGGACACCGAATCAAGATAGTTTAGGGGACCAAGGAAGTACCGAGATGAAGGGCACGGCTTCTACTGAGAAGTAACCAGATGTAGTGCCAGAGCAAGGAGCCCATAAGGTCACCAAAGCTGGCAGCGGGCGGGCCGGTTAGTGGCTGCCACTGGTCAGCCAGGCGGACACGAGAGGCCGTATTGCGACTGTTGCGGGGAGAAGATCTGGAGAGTCCCCTTTCCGAGAGCTTGGGGGCTCAGGAGCGCGGCTGTCCGGGTAGAAGGACGAGTTTCTGGCTCGTGGCTATGCCCAGCTCAAATTGTGCACATCAACGGCTCGGAACCACCAAGTGCGTGCGAAGCTGGGTGACCTGTGCTGCGGCTGCGGCGCAATAGACTATAAATGCGTCCAAGAAAGGGTGAGGCAACGCAATAATAACTTGTTATTATAGAATGTTTTCTTAGCGCTGTAGAAGATCGATCTGAGTATTTTCACGGTAACGTAGCGGAGAAAGACTGTTGTTCCTCCTGGGGAGATCCTTAGGGCGCTGGATCCCCAATTTCTTCATTCTGAATCTCAAGGTCGAAGGGTGAATATCGAGAAGTTCGGCAGCGCCTCCGGTCCCCCGAATCTTCCATCCGCTCCTCTCAAGGGCCCAAAGTATGTGACGACGCTCATTTTCGACCAACGTGACGCCCCCCTGAATGTCGGGCGAGTTCAAGGAGGTTGATCCTAGTTCCTGCACTTCAAGATACGGCCCAGAACTCAAAATGACACTCCTTTCAATGATGTTTTGCAATTCTCTAACATTTCCAGGCCAATCGTATCGAATAAGCCTTTCCATATCTGTCTCTCTAATCCCCTTAAAGGTCTTTCCAGCCTTGGTCATGAAGATCTTAAGAAAATAATAGGCAAGCAGTGGAATATCTTCCTTTCTTTCTCTCAAAGGAGGGACATAAATGGGATACACATTAAGGCGGTAGTATAGATCAGGCCTGAATCTCCCGGCTTTGACTAGCTCGACAAGGTCATCATTTGTCGCGGCAATGAGCCGGAAATCGGAATGAATAGTCTTATTTCCACCAACCCGTTCAAATGTCCTGGTTTGGAGTACCCGAAGCAAACGAACCTGCATGTTTAAAGAAAGAGTTCCGATCTCGTCCAGAAATAGAGTTCCGCCGTCGGCCAGTTCAAGTCGTCCGATGTGGCGACAGCTTGCCCCTGTGAAAGCACCTTTTTCATGTCCGAAAAGTTCGGTGGGAAAAAGGTCTTCCGGCAAGGTGCTACAGTGAACCTGGATAAAGGGTTTTTTATGCCGAGGGCTGTAACGCTGGATGGCCCTTGCAACGAGCTCTTTGCCCACACCCGTCTCCCCAAAAATCAATACAGTGGTGTCTAAGGGGGCCACATGTTCTATTTTGGCCAAGACATTCATAATGGCAGGGCTCTGTCCAACAATTTCCTCAAAATGAAGATTACGGATATGCTCCTCCTCAAGATATCTCTTCTCCTCCTCAAATGTTTGAGTTAGTCGCTGTTGTTCTTCATAAAGCTGCATATTTTCGACAGATAGGGCGGCTAACGTTGCATAATATTTGAGAATATCATAATCTATCTTATCAAATGCGCGCCTCAGCAGTCGATTTTGGAAGTATAGGACACCTATCACTTTACCCCTGAGGACCAGAGGAACACACATAAGGGAGCCATCAATAACATTCTTACCCGTAGCAGCAGCTTCCTCCATCATTTTCATAGCATTCGCAAAACTCGGATGGCCAACCTGTTCTGGAGTTAGATTTTTTGAGGCTTTGAGTTTAAGTCTGGGAGAACTTGTATCCTCTTCCAAAACAAATATGCCGCCTATTTCTGCCCCTACGATCCTATTCATTGTGGAGATGACGCGTACAAGCAACTGCTTGTCATCGTGAATCAACTGTATTTCCCCGCACAACCTAAGGTGCTTCTTGATGTGATCTTTTGTAGAGGACGAATGTGTTATAAGTGGCAAAAGATCACTCGGGATCAAATCCTCGCTAAACTCTTTCAAAATATCTTTAGCTAAATAGGTCGTTTCTTCTGCTTTCTTCTCATCAGCGGCCAATAAATATTGTTGTGAAAGCTCCACCATCGACCTAGCTTGTTCAATAAAGTGACCAGACACCCTCAGCCAACGTATGGATCGCTTGAGTGACCGTATAACTTTTCCATGACAGATTCCTTTCTTTCTCTGTTGTAAGCCTTTCAGTCTGTAGGCGACTCCTTTCAAGTAGATATTGTGTCCCTTAATTGCTTCATTAATTTCTTTTTCAAATGAAAGGCCTGTCATATACGGCAGAATTCCCTGTTCCATCGCCCAGCAAAGCTCCATCAGGTGCGGGTGAGGTCGCACAGTTACCTTCACTTGTTTACTGTGGTGGAGAAATTGACGAAGGTGAGACATTGAAAGATCGTTTTTTCCTCTTAGATAATTTGCGAATGCCAAAATTAGATTTGCATTAATAAGAACCCACCTGTTATTCGACTGTTTTGCTTCTTCTAGTGCACGTTCCAGGTATTGGACAGCTGTCTCCAGCCGCCGAATATCAACCATAGTATTTCCTATGGCAAACGATATATGACCAGCCAGAAATATATCTCCTTTCTCTACACAATGCATATACATATTATCCATCATCCCCAAACCTTGCGTAACGTGCCCCGTCCGGGCATAGCAGTAGGCCACCGTTACTGCAGCGAAAAGAGGAAACCTTCCTTTGGGATATTTTTCCACATCAGGTACGCCTTTCTCGTAGTACTCGACGGCTTCTTGAAAGCGACCCTGCCAATAGAGGAAAAAAGTAGTGAAAGTGGAAGCTGCACGAGCTATCTGTGGATCTTGAGCTTTCTTAGCTATAGACCATCCATCTTTGAAATACCTCATAGCTGTTTTGAATCGTGACCGGAGCCATTCGTTCTTAGCCATGTGCATTTGCAAAATGGCTTGGATTTCTTTTTTGTTCAACTTATCTGCTCTTTTCATTGCCTCCTTGATGATAGAGCGGGTTTTTGTGGTATCGTGTCTTGCTGTAGAAATCTTTGAATACTTTATAGCCGCGGTAATAAAAAGAATGTCTGCTTCTTCTCCAGCTATCCCGCAAAGGTCATCAAGGATCTTACTGTAGCATTGCAGAGCATCTTCATATGAGAATTGCCTAAGATAAGAGTCACCTGTCTTCAACAGCCAGCTACAACCATCTATATCATTGACCGTTTGGAGAAGGTGGTATGTCACCATTTGGTTTTTTCTTTCTCCATCCGGAAGCTCCTTCATATAAAGCTGTGCTATATCGCGATTAAGTCGCACCTTCTCCTCCAAAGGCATCTCATCCTTCAAAGCCTTCTTTACGTTCTGGTTTTTAAAGAAGAACTCGCCTGATCCTTCTTTAGTCAACAAGCCTTGCCGTACCCACTCGTCCAATTGAGATAGAATACTGGAAGGCCTTGCCTGAGTGAGATCAACGATCCAATCAATAGAAAAGGATTTTTCGAATAGTGCAATCAAGCTCAATATTTTGTTCCCATCCGGGGTAAAATGGAGGCAGGCAACTTTCCCCTTCATATAGTAACCTCCAAACATTGTCAGCATCAGGCTTGGTAGACAGGGGTTAGGATTCTATATGCCATCCAGGCCGTGGTGCCGCAAAGAAGGTCTTTATAGCTATTGTCCCCTGAAACTTAACAAGCTATTGCCCAAAGGTTTCTTTTGAACCGAGTCCTTTTACATAACATCTGTTTACATAGAAAATACTAACCTTATCACTGCCGAAGGCATTAAATATCACCTTATATAAAGCCAGATTATTTCAGAGCATATCATATTATATTAGT
>CAZDVV010000183.1:0-3933 GCA_964508875.1 uncultured Desulfobacteraceae bacterium
TGTATCCAGTTTAGAATTGAGCTCCTTGTCGCGGTTGCGGCAAGGAGCTTTTTTTATTGTAGGGAGTTAGGCTGAAGGCATTAACCTCGTAAACTTCTCCCTTCAGCCTAAGACCCAATAAGAATTTTATCCAAGGAGTTTATGGTGGGAGGATTTGCTCATAAAGACCTGCTGGGGATGACCCAGCTTTCTGTGGAAGAGATAAATTTGATTCTTGATACGGCGGACTCACTAAAGGAAATCTCCGAACGCGATGTCAAGAAGGTTCCCACCCTGCGGGGAAAAAGCATTATTAATTTTTTTTACGAGCCCAGCACCAGGACGAAGACTTCCTTTGAAGTAGCTGCAAAGCGTCTAAGCGCTGATACCTTGAGCCTTTCGGCCAGCACCAGCAGCATGGTAAAGGGGGAGACCCTCATTGATACTGCGAGGAACCTTCAGGCCATGAATCCTGATCTGATTGTGCTGAGGCATTCCTCAAGTGGGGCCCCCCATCTCCTGGCAAAGGTCATGGATGCTGGCGTCATAAATGCGGGAGACGGGATTAATGAACACCCCACTCAGGCGTTATTGGATATGTACACTATTCGAGAGAAAAAGGGGAGAATCGAGGGGCTAGAGATCGCAATAATAGGAGATATTGCCCATAGTCGTGTAGCGCGTTCAAACATTATAGGCCTAACAAAAATGGGTGCGAAGGTGACTGTATCAGGTCCTCCCACAATGATGCCCTTGGATGTTGAGAAGATGGGGGTAGGGGTGGAGTTTGACCCTAGAAAGGCCGTGGAAGGAAAAGACGTTGTGATGCTATTGAGAATCCAATTGGAAAGGCAGAGCAAGCTCCTTTTTCCCACCCTCAGAGAATATACAAATTTTTTCGGTATTAACGCAGAGGCAATAAAGAGGGCCAAGGAAGACGTTATTGTCATGCATCCTGGCCCCATGAACAGGGGAGTTGAGATAGACTCCGAGGTGGCCGATGGACCCTATTCTGTGATACTGGACCAAGTGGCGAACGGAGTTGCCGTAAGGATGGCTATACTCTACCTCTTGATAGGAGGCGCGAGGAGTGACAAAGTGGATTAAGGACGGAAGGATAGTTGACCCCGTTACCGAAAGGGTGGAACAACTGGATATAATCGTCGAAGGAGATCGAATAAGCAAGATTCTCCCATGTGGAAGTATCTCGAGGGGTTCTGGAGAGATTGAAATTATTGATGCAGGAGGAAACTTGGTCTTGCCCGGGCTCATAGATATGCACACCCACTTGAGGGAGCCAGGCTATGAGTACAAAGAGACCATTGCAAGTGGAAGCCTAGCAGCAGCGGCAGGGGGATTTACGGCAATTGCGTGCATGCCCAACACGGAGCCCCCAAATGATTCTCGCTCGGTAACTGAATTTATCCTAGAGCAAGCAAAAAGGGCAAATCTGGTACGCGTGTATCCCATTGCTGCCATCAGCGTGGGCCAAAAAGGTGAAAGGCTTACGGAGTTCGGAGACCTGAAAGAGGCAGGCGCCGTGGGAGTGTCAGACGATGGGCGGCCGGTGGTCAACACCGAACTGATGCGTCGGGCTATGGAATATGCCCGATTCCATGGCCTCACGGTTATATCGCATTGCGAGGACCTTTATCTTTCAGAAGGTGGCGTGATGCACGAGGGCGAGATTTCAACCAAAATAGGGCTACCTGGCATACCCGCTTCAAGTGAGGAAATCATGGTCTATAGAGAAATATGCCTCGCCAAGCATACGGGTTGTCCGGTGCACATCGCCCACGTGAGCACTGCAGAGTCTGTGGCTTTAATAAGAAGGGCAAAGGAAGCTGGTCTTCCGGTGACAGCCGAAACCGCTCCCCACTATTTTACCCTGAACCACAGGGCGGTGATGGGCTATGACACGAATGCCAAGGTGAGCCCGCCATTGCGAAGTGAGGCGGATGTAGAGGCTGTGAAACAGGGATTGAAGGACGGTACCATAGACGTAATTGCCACTGATCACGCACCTCATAGCCCATTGGAAAAAGAGGTGGAGTTTGATAAAGCCTCGCCTGGAATGATAGGTCTTGAGACAGCCCTTTCCCTGACCCTTGATCTCGTCAAAGAAAGAATCCTAACCTTGCCTGAGGCAATTAGAAAGCTTTCCTTAACACCTTCAAAGATTCTGGATATAGAGGGCGGGAGGATTGAAGAAGGAAGAGAGGCGGACTTGACCATAGTGGATGACAGTGCCGAGTATGTCCTTACTGAGGATGAAATTCTATCGAAAAGTAAGAATACGCCTTTTATAGGGAAGCAGCTCCGCGGAAGGGCCGTTCTCACAATGGTAGGAGGTAGGGTTGTCTGGCAAAGGGCAAGGTAAGATTCTGGTGGTTGATGATGAAGGGAGCATGCGGGAGTTCCTGGAGATTATGCTTACTGCCGAAGGCTATGATGTGACTCTGGCCTCGGGGGGGAAAGAGGCCTGTGATTTTCTTGAAAATAACAGGTACGATCTAATTGTCACCGACATCCGAATGAAGGATGTGGATGGCATTGGAGTGCTGAAAAAGGCCAAGGCCATTGATCCTGATGCTATGGTTATCCTCATATCAGCCTTTGCAACAGCAGAGACTGCTGTTGAGGCCATGAAGGAGGGCGCATATGACTACATCCCGAAGCCTTTCAAGATAAATGAGTTTAAGAGAATCATTCGTGAGGCTCTCAAGGAGAAAGGGGCACCTAGGAAAGAAAAGGCTATTGAGCAAAAGGAAGGCACAACCCATTATGGCCTTATCATTGGTGAAAGCCCCCAGATGCTCAAGATATACAATCTGATTGAAAAGGTAGCTGGAACCAATACCAATGTATTAATTTCAGGAGAGAGCGGTACTGGTAAGGAACTAGTTGCCCGGGCGATTCACCAGTTGAGCAATAGGCGGGATAAACGTTTTGTTGTCATAAATTGTGCTGGTATACCAGAGACTCTCATCGAAAGCGAGCTATTTGGCTACAAAAAAGGAACATTTACTGGGGCAACCGCTGACAAGGAAGGGCTCTTCGAGATAGCAGAAGGTGGTACGGTATTTCTCGACGAGGTGGGTGAACTTTCTCCTACAATACAGGTAAAACTTCTGAGGGTGATCCAAGAGAGAGCCTTTACGGCTGTTGGGGGGAGAGAAGAGAAAAGTATTGATGTGCGATTCATTTCTGCTACAAATAAGGATCTTGAGAAAGAAGTCTTAGAGGGGCGATTTAGGGAGGATCTATACTTTAGGCTCAATGTAATTCACATTGAAATCCCTCCACTGCGGGAGCGCACAGGGGATATTCTTCTACTTGCACATCACTTTCTTGAGAAATATTCCCGAGAGCAAGGAAAGGACATCAGGAAGATATCGGCATATGCGATGGATATCCTACAACAATACCCCTTTCCAGGAAACGTCAGGGAACTGGAGAACATAATCGAGCGGAGTGTGGCGCTCGAAACATCAAATATAGTGCTCCCTGAAAGTCTTACCCTTTCCAAGTTGCAACAAGGGCGGATACCCCAAAATCGAAGGCGTACGGACATAGGGCCCGAGGGCATTGATCTAGAAAAGGTGCTGGCAGAAATAGAAAAGGAGTACATATTGAGGGCACTCGAGCTTTCCCGTGGATCACGAGAAAGGGCAGCAAAGCTTCTAGGTCTTTCCACCAGGTCATTGCGCTATAGGATGGGAAAGTTGGGGTTGGTCGCCCATAAGCAGTAACTGCTGTGGACATAATTGCAGAGAGATTGTTCCTAAAAAAGTTCAGTTGTTGGTCAGCTTGAAAAGCCATTGACGACATGCATAATAACGTTTATTATATGACTATTGGAGGTAGTCATATGAATACTGAAAAAGTGACCATAGCAGAGGGGAAAAGGGGGTTTACCAGTATTGTCAGAGAGGTGGTAGAAAGTGACAAGGA
>CAZDVV010000184.1:0-3927 GCA_964508875.1 uncultured Desulfobacteraceae bacterium
AATATAGCAATTTCAAGGAATTCGATGCCCTATTCCCAAAACTAGGGCCATATTTTGATATGGCGGAGGACTTCTATGAGATAGCAGTGGCCTTTGGCCAACGTCTTGCTACGGATGGACAAAAACGGTTTTTGGACACGGATGGGTTCAAATATAGACTATGGGATGAGTTTGTGGAGTCATGAATTGAGGCCTTTGCTGTGTGTCTTTTAAGTATTGACACGTTCCAGGAATTTAGGTTAGTGTCACACTAACAAGCTAATCCGGTGTTCACTCCCCCAAGTCCCATACATTCTCCCTGTAACCTTCAGTTGGTAAGACGGAGGGCATATGAGACACCACCATTCTTATTCTATCTGTTTTCTTGTCTTTACACTTGCTGCTGTCTTCTTGTTTTACGGTGCTACTGGTGCCCAAGAGGATGCTTCGGGCTTCACCGCCAAGGCCTTTGTTGGAAAGAGCAAGGGGGCCCAGGCCTTTGACGAGAAGGCAAAAGAGAAACTTAGCCAGATGTCCCCACAAGAAGTAAAGGCCTTAGATGAGAAATTGGCAAAGGCACTAAAGCTTTTCTATGAACACGAATATGCAAAGGCCTTACCCCTTTTCCAGGAAGTGGCAGCCCGCGTGGAGACCATGGATATTAAGTTTTGGTTGGCCATTTGTGCAAGGGGGGCGGGAAGGCTTGAGCTGGCAATAGAGAAATACAAAGAAATGCTCGAGGTGGATCCAGACCTTCATCGGGTAAGGCTTGAATTGGCAGCTACACAATATCAGATGGGCAAGTTTGAAGAGGCCAAGAAAAATTGCGAGAAGGTTCTTGTTGCAAATCCTCCCGAAACGGTGAAAAACAATATTGAAAGGATGCTCGCCTCTATTGATGAAAAAACCAGGAGGATGTTTCCGCATTTTCGTCTGGGTATGGGCATACAACGTGACAGCAATGTTAGCGCAGGCCCTGATCGCTCGACTATTGGCACGCCGAGTGGCGGACTTATCAGACTAGGTAAAACCCAAAAGGAGCTCAGCGACTGGGTTGGCGTGCTCAGCGGTGCTGGAAGCCTAGTTTATGATTTAGGAAAAAGAGGCGGTTTCATGTGGAATGCGGGGGCCAGTGTCTATTTCACCCGCAACTTTGACTATGATGAGTTTGACTTTGGCCTATGGCGCGTTTCAACTGGCCCTTGGTGGGTGGGATCGAGGATTGTCTTCAAGGCTCCGGTTGGATACGGAAAGGCATACTATGATGATGACACGCTTTACAGCACATGGGATATTGCGCCCTCCCTCGAGTATTTTGTGTATAAATGGCTGGGGGTAAGGGCCACATTTGCATATGTGGATGAAGACTATGATTCAAGGGATCGTCAGGGCCAAGACAATATCAACCGCCTATGGGAGATTCGCGTGAATTTTTACCTGAACAGCAGGAAAGATATTGTATCGGTGTTTTACTCCGATGAGAACCTCAACGCAGAGGATTACGGCTACAGCTACGACGGATACAATCTAGGAATCTCGTATTTCAAAAAACTGCCTTGGGATTTGGAGTGTTTCCTCAGGTACAAATATACTGACAGGGATTATCACGGGCAGCCCGGGCCTGCGAGGAATTTTGGTTTTACAGGGGACAGAAAAGACGAAAGACACAATTTTTATGCTGGATTGACCCGGAATTTTTCGAGGTATTGCTTTGGAACACTATATTTCAACTATGTTGACAATGATTCCAACACCCCATTTTATGAGTTTAATAAGACCATATATGGATTGCAGGTGGGAGTGAAGTATTAAAGGGAAAGCCTTTTGTTTTTTAACATCTCGGTTGGGGGCGAGAGATGAAGAATACGGACAAATACAGAGGTAAAAGGAAAAGTAAAGGGATATGGATTTTCGGGTCCTTTGTTATAGGTATTTTCATACTAGCAATTTGTTTTTCAGTTGCAATGAGTGTAGCAGCGAATAAGGCTGTTACTCCCCTAGCCTTTTTGAAGGCCCAAGAGCTGGCGCACAAAGACGCTAAAAAAGAGGTATATTTGGGAAAGGTATTGACCATAAATTATCCAGTCAATTCGGCCAAGGTGGCGAAAAAATATGACAGGTTAGTGCAGGAGCTGTGCGATGTTCTCAAGACCCCTGAACGCCGTTCTTACAGATTGGTTATAATAGGCTATACAGATAACACTGGTCCAAGATGGCTGAACAAAAAGCTATCATTGAGGCGTGCTCAAGAGCTTAGGCGTCTGTTGGTGGAAAAATACTATCTTGATCCTACCCGCATTATTGTTAATGGTTATGGACCCGAAAACCCGGTAGCCTCCAACGCAACTCCATCTGGAAGGGCGCTAAATCGCAGAAGCGAGGTACACGTCTTTGGGGATGTGACTGAGGCTGTGAAATCCTTGTTACCCCCACCACCTTCTAAAGTGGCGCAAAAAAAGCCCCCAAAACCAAAGGTAATAGTGAAGAAAAAGAAAGAAGAGGCTGTCCCACTTTTCAAGCCGAAAAAACCAGTGGTAGCTCCCAAACCCGCACCAAAAGTTGTCGCCAAGCCCGTGACAAGGCCCAGCCGGGGGACACCACCCATAGTCGGCACACTTCCCAATGCCTTGAAGGGCCTTACAATTAGGGATTATTTCATCCCGAGTGCGGAAAAGAGAGCCGGTACAATAAGGGCCATGCTGGGCCATGTTGTGGTCGTTCACAGAGGTTCTAATGAGGCTTACTTTGCCAGACCCGGCGACATTGTTTATGAAAATGATGCAGTCTATACCTTGGACAAGTCCAGATGTCGGATCAATTTCTTTGATGATGACTTGGTGAGCATGGCAGCCAATACAGAGTTTGCAGTTGATCAATACGAGGACAAACGGGAAGAAAAAAAGAAGACTTCATTTTTTAGTATGCTGAAAGGCAAGGCTATGTTTTTTGCCCTAAGGCTATTTCGATACAAACAGATGGCCTTTCGGGTCAAGACCCCCACAGCAGTAGTGGGTGTCAGGGGAACCAAGTTCGGGGTGTATGTGAGATGGATGGAAGAAAAGACTGCCACATCAGGTTATCCCCTTGTGGCCTCGAGTGATCCCAGCGAGGCTTTTGTGGTCGCTTCGGCTGGCGGTGGTAGTGGGCAGTACTGTACTGAGGCCTTTTGCGCAGATGGGCTACTTGCTGTTGATGGAAAAGAGGTTCCTGCAGGGTACAAGTATGATTGCGAAACAGGGGAAGTAGCACCTTACGATCCTGAATATCTGCGCAAATTCGAGGAAGACACAGGGGTTGGTACTAGCAAAGAGGCAGGGGCTGGCGAAGAAGAGGAGGGCTTTGAGCCTCCTTTGGGGCTTGATCAGGATCAACTGGCAAACGGCCAGGAAGAACAAGGCAACAGCACTAATGATCAGAATGTACCCACCACATCTGGCCAATATCTGGGTTATTTTGCTGCCTTCCTGACAAGGGATCAAAATGGAGATTTGGCCTTCAGGGATGCCTATATCAGCTCCACAGCTCAAGACTTCGCAAGTAGCTCAATCACTGCCCAGTCATTTGTGTCCTCTGGTGGATCCATGAGTTTGACCCCGGGCTTTATGGATAATACCACGTCCTATTTGAGTGGTTTCAGCTCTACAAATGGTGGGACCCTGGACACTGGATCACTGGGTACGAGCTATCCCCTGAATGTGACTCAGGTTGGGTCTAATTCGTATATGGAATGGGGATACTGGACCATGACCACTCCAGTGGACACTGGAGCGGACACCCACTATGTCGATAATCCCGCCTGGTATATTTTTGGAGAGGTTACTACAGATACCATCGTGTCAGGATTACAGGGTAACGTGTCATACTCGGGGTCTGCTTATGGCACATATTATAATACTCTAAGTGGCGGGGTAAGGCTTGATGGAAGCTTCAGTTGTCAGGTTGATTTCA
>CAZDVV010000185.1:0-3908 GCA_964508875.1 uncultured Desulfobacteraceae bacterium
CAATGTGACCATGTGTATTCTGGTGCCCTGAATCGTATTAAGCACTGCCGAGGGAGGAAAGTCATTTGTATAAGGAAAGCCCATCTGGGTTTTACCTTTCCAGGGGGCCGGTGACCAGAAAGCTCAATGACTCAGGTGGTATGTGATTCAGCATGAGTGTGGAGATGACTTCATTGACATTGAAGCGGAGTTTCAGAATGACTGTGGGGAGTGCCCACAATGCTCCTCCTACGAATCCCACCATGAACATCAGTGGAACCACAATATAGAAAGGCAGACGGGGTCCCAAGTTGAGAGCAACATAGCCCGCAAAGATGGCACCCAAAAGAAGTTGTCCCTCAGCTCCAATGTTCCAGAACTTGGCCCGGAATACAAGGGCGAGGCCACAGCCAATAAGTATCAATGGTATTGCTTTTGTAATTGTTTCTGTTATGCCATAAATACTTCCAAAGGAGCCAGAAAAGATCTTCCAAAGGGCAAAAAAGGGATTCACCCGACTTATCACAAAAAGAATACCAATGCACACAAAGGCTGCCATCAGGGACAGGAGGATAACCTTGAAGGGAAAGATAGGAGAATAAGATGCTCTTCTTTGCATCCTAATTGTCCATTTCATATCCCCGCTCCATGATAGGCTGTACCGATCCGATCAGATAGCTCGAAGAGTTCGTCTAGATCCTCGGAGATAAGAAGCACTGCAACGCCTTTCTCTCTCAATTTGAGGCTCTCACTCCTTATATATTGGGTCGCACCTACATCCAGGCCATATGTGGGGTGAGAAGCCACGAGAAAAGAGGGGTGGCCGCTGATCTCGCGGCCTAGGATCAATTTTTGAATATTACCTCCAGAAAGGGTCTTAATGGGCACACTGATGGAAGGCATTCGGACCTGAAGGTTTGAAACTATGCTCTTTGCGAATTTCTTGATAGAAGAGAAGTTAAGAAATAGCTTTCCACCAAAGTCTTTACGGCCGCGCTGTTTGAGTACCGCATTCTCATATACTGCAAGGCTGGGTGCTGTTCCAAATCTTATTCTTTCTTCAGGGATGTGGGATACGCCCATAGCGTTTATGAGATAGGGGGAACAATTGCTTATGTTTTGGCCATTAACTCTTATTTGTCCCCTGGGAGTTTGTGAGTAGGCAAAAGTGCTTAATGAAATCAGTTTTTGCCTGGTCGGTGATAAGCAAAAGGGCCTTCAGTTTCTAAGTACGAGAAATAGGGCGAAAATGGTATTGACACTGAGCCTAAAATAGATTAAGGATATGCTTAATTGACGATTCAGCCTAGAAATAATATTATGAATAGGTTGTTAATCCTTCTTAAGGCGCTGGCAGACGACAATCGGCTCAAGATCCTTGAGATGCTTCTTGGTGGTGACCTATGCGCAGGGGCATTGGCTCATCGTTTGGGCATATCAAGGGCCGCTGTCTCTCAACACTTACAAATTCTCAGTAATGCCGGGCTGATAAATGGTGAGAGGCGCGGTCGCTGGATGCACTATATGGTAGATAAGGGCGCACTGGAGGAAGTCTCTAGGATGCTTGTAGAAATGATGAGGCCTCGCAAGGATGTGGAGCTCATATGCCTGAAAGGATTACCTATGGCACGTGAAATATTTGACAAAAGGAGGTTGGATAAAATGTGTATGGACTGCTGTCAAAGACCTGAAAAACTGAAAGGCAAGCCTTCTGAATGTTCTCCAGAGCAAATCAAAGAGTGTCATGGCGATGTAAAAGATCACCCCTGTCTTGAAGATAAAGATCACCAAAAGTGATCTATACGCACTCGTAGGGCTCCATTTCCCAAATCTGCGGAAAACAGTGGCGTTGGCGCGGGCTAGTGGGGGAAGATAAGTTGTGGAGTTGTGGGATTGAGGTGGACCAAGCAAGGTCTCGGGGGGTATAAGTTGATTTATCTCTATGCAGTGGTGGCCCTAGCTCTAGCATGTTCTTTTTTCGCTGACAGGGCAAAGACTTACAAGGCATTGAAGATTACAAGCAAAAAATTTTGTAAGATATTGCCTGCCTTTGCCGGGATGTTGGTATTGGTTTCGATCGTTCTTACCCTCGTCCCCAACGAGCTTGTTGTTCGGTACCTGGGTAGAAGCAATATGCCAACCGGCACCCTTGTGGCATCCTTTTTTGGCTCTATAACACTAATGCCAGGGTTCATTGCATATCCACTTTGCGGCATCCTGCTTCAAAAGGGAGTGAGCTACACCGTTATTTCTGCCTTCACCACAACGCTGATGATGGTGGGTTTCGTAACATTTCCAATAGAAAAAAAATACTTTGGCACGAAGGTGACGATCGTGAGGAACTTGTTGAGTTTTTTTATTGCACTGGTTGTGGCTGTGATGACCGGCATCTTTTTTGGGGAGATCTTTCCATGGATATTCAAGTAATTAAACGATACGGAAAAATTGCAGGGCTACTAGGATATGCCCTTTTTGTCGCTTTCTCCTTTTGGAAAGGCTATGAGCCCGGCATGGACATGGGTAAATCCCTTGGATATTTTACCGTGGAGATGTTGAAGATCTTACCCCCCGCCTTTGTTCTGATAGGGTTGTTCGAGGTATGGGTGAAAAGGGAAACGGTTGAACGCCACTTTGGGAGCCAGGCAGGGCTCAGGGGCCATATTGGTGGAATTTTGCTTGCGGGCACTACAGTAGGTGGGCTCTATGTAGCTTTTCCCGTGGCTTATAGCCTTTATCGCAAGGGTGCGGATCTGGGCGTGATTTTCACATACATAGGCGCATCAGCTATCTGCAGGGTCCCAATGACCATCTTTGAGGCTTCGTTTCTCGGCCTGAAGTTTTCCATTATCCGTCTGTCTGTCTCGATACCTTTGGTTATCTTGACTTCTTCGGCACTGGGTAGGTACCTAACAAAGATGAATTACAGGTTTGAAGATGGAGGTTAGAAAAAGCTAACATGGGGAGTTGCCTTGCTGGAGAGACCTGCTGATGCAAATCACAAAGGAAATATTTCAGATAGGTGGTGGGAGGCTGTCAGCACTTGGTGATGCTGCCGTTTACTTGATAAAGGTGGAGGGCCAAAGCGGCCTTGTAGATGCTGGAACTGGTCAGGCCACTGATAGGATCATCAAGAATATTGAGGACTGCGGGGTGGAGCCCGAGAAAATAAAGTATTTGCTTCTCACCCATTGCCATTTCGATCACACGGGAGGGGCAAGACAGATGAAAGCCCTCACGGGGTGCCAAATCATAGCCCACGAGCTAGAAGTCCCGTTTCTAGAGAAGCCGGACCAAGAAGTCACCGCGGCAAGATGGTATGGAGCAAAACTTGAGCCTTTTGTGGTGGACAGAAAAATCAAGGGGCAAAGGGAAAGGATAACTCTGGGCGAAAGGATAATTGAGGCCATTCATATTCCTGGCCATTCGCCCGGCTCCTTGGCTTTCATGATGGAATCAGAAGGAATGAAGGTGCTTTTTGGCCAGGATGTACACGGTCCCCTTGATCCCAGTTTGCTTTCAGACAGGGCCAAATATGTTCAATCGCTAAAGCTACTCATCTCGCTAGAGGCAGAAATCCTGTGTGAAGGGCACTATGGTGTTATCAGAGGAAAGAAGGAGGTTAAGGAATTCATAAACTCTTTCCTTTAGCCACTGGTGTGATCCTTCGAGGTCGTGCAGTGTTTCGTCAATGAGCAACACGAGCAGCCTGGCGCCTGATCATCATTGCTACAACAATCAGGCGCCTCTCCCTTAACTTTTCGCAAAGCCCATCTGCCCACAAACAAAGAGGCCAAAGCAATAATGAGCCATGTAATAATTGTTTGGGCCATCTCTATTCTTCCAGTTTCTTCCCACAAGACATGCAAAACTTGGCCTTAGGAGGGTTTTCAGGTCCGCAGTCACAGCATTCGGGGGTTACCTCAAAAGGA
>CAZDVV010000186.1:0-3887 GCA_964508875.1 uncultured Desulfobacteraceae bacterium
TCTAGGAGAAAAGACAGCGTTTTCCCTGCTAGAAAAGATTACACAGAACTTTCCTCTGGCTATAGAAGTGAAGGCGGAATATGCTTAGTCCTCGAACAACTCCGGCACCCTCCGCAAGCGCTTTATAACCCGATCCCTTCCTATTGCCACTAAGACATCAAAAAGCCCTGGCCCAACGGCCTGTCCCGTAACGGCCGTTCTTATCCCGTTGATAAGCACACCAGCCTTGACCTGAAGATCTTCGGCCATGTCACGTATGGCCTTTTCTACACTCTCAGCGGTAAAGTCGCTAAGTTGATCCAGGCGCTCGGCGAGCATTGGTAGCCAGGATTTAAGCTCGGAATGCTTTATAATATTTTTCTTGAGGGCCTTTGGCTCCATCTCATAGTCATCGGCGAAATAGCATCTGCCCAGGGTAACAAAGTCCGTGAGAACGTGAAATCTGGCCCTGATGAGATCCACCGTTTCAAAGAACCACTGGCGCTTTTCGTCTTCATAGGCCGGATTCCAAATCCCAGCCTTCTCCAGTTGCTCCTTAACGTATGGAAACAATTCCTCAAGAGGCATATTTCTAATGTAATGCGCATTGATGCTGAGGGCCTTGGGATCTGTAAAAAACTTGGGATCGTTGGTTCGTATATCAAAAATGGAGTTTGCCCTTTTTATACCCTCAAGAGAAAAGGCCTCTATAAGCTCCTCTTTCGAGAAGATTTGCCTCGAATCGGGTGTGGACCACCCAAGGAGCGCCAAAAAGTTTACAAGTGCCCATGGCAGAAACCCCTTTTCCCTATAGAACTGAACAGAAACAATCTCTCCGTGCTTTCTTTTTGATATCTTTGCCCTCTTTGGGTCCAGAGTTAAAGGCATATGCGCGAATTGGGGAATATCCGCACCAAGTGCCTGGTAAATAAGGATCTGCTTTGGTGTATTGGCAAGTCCGTCTTGGCCTCGGATCACATGGGTAATGCCATCGCGGATATCATCAACCGTATTTGAAAGCACATAAAGCGGCTGGCCATTGGACCTCACTATGACAAAGTCCTCAATGTCTTCATGCCGTTTCTCAATGGCACCATATACAATATCCTTGAAACGGACCGCTCCCCCGTCCCTTGGCACCTTTAGCCTTATCACAAAGGGCTTGCCAGCGGCCTCCTTTCGGGCCACCTCCTGTGCACTGAGGTTCCTGCACGCCCCATCATAGAGCAGCGAGGTCTTCCGCTTCATCGCCTCTTTTCTTTTCTGCTCTAGTTCTTCCTTAGTGCAAAAACACTTATATGCCAGGCCCTTTTTGAGCAAGATCTCGGCGGCCTCCTGGTGTTCCTTCACAAACTGCGACTGAAAATACGGCCCCTCATCCCACGTAATGCCGAGCCACGTCAGCCCGTCTATAATTCCCTTGATTGATTCCTCGGTGGACCTTTCAATGTCCGTATCTTCTATCCTCAGAATAAACTTTCCGCCCATCTTTCTCGCAAAAAGCCAGTTAAAGATCGCAGTCCTTGCCCCACCTATATGGAGATACCCTGTTGGGCTCGGAGCAAATCGTACAACAACCTTGTCAGCCATATGCAAGTACCTCATCCTTTTTGTATATTCATATCCCTACTATTATGTTTAGTTTTACTCTATCCCTTTCCGCTGCATTTTTCCATGGAATCTGCAGGAGGAAAGTATAGTCTGAAAGTGGTTCCTCCAGATACGAGGCAATCTTCCCTTTTCTCACAGAATCTGCACTTTGATATTCGCCCAGGGCATAAATCTTTCTCAGTGGGTATGTATTTGCAACGGGTGGAGTCCATCTCTATTTTGAAGTTATATCGCTCAGAGAATATCTTCATCCTGAGTAAGTCCGCACCTCTTCCCCCGGCATTGAAATCAAAAGGCCTTTTCGAAGAATAACTAATAGTATCCTGTGTGGAAAAAAAGCCCTCAAAAATTCTGCTTCGTGCCTCTTCCACGATTCCCACGCCGTAATCTCTCACCACGAGCTCTGCGCCTTCTCCTCTTTGCTGTACGATTATCTCTATCTTTCCCTCATCAGGGGTATTTTCCACTGCATTTTTTACCAATCCCTTCACAATCTTCTCCAGTATGTCAGGAGGCAGGCAGGCTAGTGGTGCGGGGCTAATTTTCTCTGTCACTTCCAATTCTCTATGTGCAAATTCCTGCCTTATCTTTTCTAGATGCCTTTTAACAAAGGCACTGACATCTACTGGCCTCGACACTACCTCCTTGAGGCCAAATATCTCATCAATCCGTTTTCTTATTTTTTCTACAACTCCTCCTTCGCCTAGCTCCTCAGCAACAAGCACCTCTATCTCGTCTGCACATTGTTCCAGCATCATAAGCAACATATCATAGCTGCGATAGTGCCGATCCTCCATAATGTCAGTTACTTCATATTGAATATCAACAATGCGCTCAAGGTTCCTTTGCATCCTTTCAAAATTCCGCTTCCATGTCTGTTCCGGTAACTGCTCCAATGTTTTTGCCAGTAGCTTCAGAGAACCTAGCAGGATAGATACTGGTGTCTTTAGTTCATGAGAAAGATGATTTATGACCTTATCCTTGGCCCGGTTTAGGCTCCTTACCTCACGGTAGGCCCTCTTTAATTCTTCGTTGACACGAGCGTTTTCCACTGAAAGGGCCACTGTACCTGCTATGGTGTTCAATAGTTCCACGTCCCTTTCATCAAAATCACCTTCCTTCTTGTTAAGGGCACAAACTACCCCTATAATCCTTTCTTGGCTCCTCAAAGGTACAATGAGCAGGTTCCTTGTCTTATATCCTAGTTTCTCGTCTCTTTTTCTGTGTAGGTCCGCATCTGGCCCTTTTGTTGTATCAGAAATAATAACGGGCTTTCCACTCCTTATAACTCGCCCCGCAATAAGTTCGTCCATCTTGAATCGACTCTCTTTTACCCTTCGCTTCGTGTCCTGATCATCGTAAGCAGCACCAAGGACGAACAGCTCTTGCTTTTCTTCGTCTAGTAGTATCACTACAGTGCCCTCAGTATTTAAGGCCTTTTTGACTTCATCGTCTATGTAATCCAGCAAGGGTTCGAGGTCGGGATATTCGGGCAGAGCCGTGCTTATCCTCAAGATCATATTATTTATTCGTTCAATACGCTTTTGCTCGGTAACGTCCCTAAAGATCATCAATATGCCAGCCGGCTCATATTCGGATTTTTCGTAGTAAGCTGCTCTCATAACTACATCTAACACCCGGCCGTCTTTAGTGAGTCGTCTTGTCTCCCTTCTCACCATCCCTTTGCCCGAGATAAGATTCTGAAGGTCCTGTTTTGCCTCTTCTTCTAGCTCCCTGGGCACAAAGGGAATTTGGCCATCAACCAAATCATCCAGGGTCCATCCGAATATATTGGTAAAACCGTGATTCAAGTAGAAAACCCCTCTATTAATGTGCATCACCGCCAATGGGTAGGGAACAAAATCGAGAAGCATCCTAAGCCTTCTCTGGGACCTACGCAAAGAAGTTTCAGCCTGCCTCTTTTCAGCCAGTTCCCTTTCCAGCTCCTCAATCCTTTTTAGAAGATCCTGGACTTGCAGGCTAGTGGATTTCATGGGTAACTCCGATCCATTTGGTCTGTCTGGTCTGTCTGGTCTATTTCGTCTTTTAGTCTATTTGGTCAATCTGGGCTGTTTGGTCTGTTGGGTTGCCATTCGTTATTTACAGCTTAAATACCCATTATTCCAGCATTCAAATGTTCCAATATTCCATTACTCTTTAGCCCTCAGTCCTGCGAACTCATGCTCTACGCCTTATCCCTTATGCCCTAAATCATAGAATCAATTTCTTCCTTTTTCTTGCGAAGCCTGTTTAGGGATACGGGATAGGCTGTTCCCAGCTCTTGGGCAAACAATGAA
>CAZDVV010000187.1:0-3786 GCA_964508875.1 uncultured Desulfobacteraceae bacterium
TGTCTCCCCGGCAAAGCCGGGGGTTTACTTCGATTAATAAGTGGCGCACATTTTTAGGTGCGCCAGAGTGGAAGGAGGGAGTGAGATGTGTCAGAGGTCCGTGAATTCATCCCCATCTAAGGGACTAGCTTCCTCAGGTTTAGGAAAGGCCACAGTCTGGTCTGGTGAACCCTGAGCCTCTTGTTTTCTATTTTCGTTGCGTCTATCTGATGATTCTTTTTTTAATCTCCGTGGACTCCTTTTCTACTTGCCCAGGGGCCTGGCTGGGTTCTTTGACAATTTCCTTTCCCCCCACCAGTGACATTAATTCCGCCACTATTGCCTTCAGTTGCACAGCCTGGGCATTCATCTGCTCAGAAGTAGAGGCGGTTTGCTCTGCACTGGCCGCATTTTGCTGTACAATCTTGTCCATTTGACCCACAGCTGTATTCACTTGTTCAATACCCTGAGCCTGTTCTTTAGACGCAATAGCAATTTCATCAACTAATTGAGCCACCCTGTTTGCCCCATCTCCTACTTGCGTAAAGGCCTCGGTGGTAGAATTGGTGAAATCTAAACCATGAGCAACCTTTCTTACCGTCTCTTCAATAAGGCCTGCAGTATTGCGGGCTGCTTCAGCAGCTCGTATGGCCAAATTTCTTACTTCGTCGGCTACCACAGCAAATCCTGCTCCAGCCTCACCAGCCCGTGCGGCTTCTACCGCGGCATTTAGGGCTAGAAGGTTTGTCTGAAAGGCTATCTCATCTATAGTTTTTATGATTTTAGAGGTTTGTTCAGCTGCCTTAGAGATATCTTTCATTGACTCATTCAAATTGGTCATAGACTCACTTGCCCGTCCTACCACCTCCATTGTTTTTTTCATTAGCCCATTAGCCTGTTGAGCATTTTCGGCATTTTGTTTGGTGATGGATGACATTTCTTCCAAAGAAGAGGAGGTCTCCTCAATGGAAGACGCCTGTTCAGAAGCACCTTCTGCCAAGGACTGGCTAGCAGCTGAGACATGGGCAGCAGCCCCTACAACATTTTCTGCTTCTTCTCTAAGTTTAAAAGCGATCCTATTTATCCCTTTAGACATCTTGGAAAGTGCTGGAAGCAAAATAGATATCACCAATGCAAGAGAAGCAGCCCCAATTGCAGCTATGATTTTCCACATTTTATCAACAAGGGCATTACAGGAGCCAACTAGATGTTCTCTGATGTTTTTCAGTAAGGCATCGCTTTTTGATTGCATCTTATTTACAACCTTATTCAAGTGGCTAACCATCTTCTTGGTTTGCTCCCCAAGAACACTACTAATAAGCTGGGTATTGGCCTTGTCCAGAGCCAAAAATCTTCCAGACATTTCTTCTATCTTTTTCTGCGATGATTTCTTGCTTACACAGAGTGTAACGTTGCCCAGGAGCTTGTCTTCCAATTTTATAGGTTTCTCAATTATGAACACAGAGGGATCCCTTTGCGATGCATCCAATACCTTTTGTATCTTGTTTTTTCCCTTGCCTTCTTTTAGGTATTTTTTTATTAATGGGTTCTTTTTATTTAGGTATCTTGTCATTGGTTTTCCGTCTTTGTTAAAATACAAGGCATAAACGATATTGGGATTTTTTGTAGCAGATCTTGTATAAGAAAGCAGATCAAGAAAATTATTGCTAATCAAGGCGGGAGGGGCAACCCTGGCCAGTAAGAGGGCCAAAGAGTTTGCATTTTCTCTCAGGGTATCTTCCCATTGTCGCGCCAAGGTGGACTTTTCATTTTCCAGTGCTTTGGTGGTAGATTTGCTCAGAACATCTCCAGCCTTGTGGGTCATTATGCTCAGGTTTTTCTTGAAGTCTGATCTCATTGAATTAAACTGCGTCATGGTCTCCTTATTTGCCCGATCCAGAGAACAAACGACAAGCCGCTCCATATCTTTGAGTATAGACTTCTGATATGTGACGAGACCAAGGACCAATCCAATTGTAGATAGACAAAGCACACCGACAATCGGAACAAAGAGCCTTAGCATAAAAGTGTTGCGGAGATATTTCCCTAACATTTTTGTTTCTCCTTAGAAAATGGCATTGATTTTGATCTCACTCAGCATAGGCCCCCACTTTAAGCGTTTTTTGGAGTTCTTCAACAGGACTATAATCAAGAGGATCTACCCAGCCCACAATCTTTGCATCCTTGGCTGCTTTTGAATTCTTATTCATCTTTTTAAGTGCACTGACAACCTCACGAGCAATTGCATCCGGGGTCTGCTTGGTTTTTGCCAAAGGCCATTCGGGATATAGGGGGGTACTGCAGAGAAAAGGAAATCCCTTATGTTTCTTTTGGTTAATAATTTTGAAATCATCCAGCTCAATTGTCCCTTCAGCGGCCATTCTTTCGAGGGTATCAGTCCTCACTGTTCCTGCTGCAACAGCCTGGTTTTGCACTGCGAGCACTACATTATCGTGCGTATTGCCGAACAATAGTTTCGTAAACTCTTTGAAGGGATCTAATCCACCATCAAGGAGTTCCTTGTAGGCCATCTGCCATCCTCCGAATGAGGATTTTTTCACAGCCATGAATGTCTTTCCTTTTAGATCGGTTAAAGAATTGATTTCCTCATTTTCAGCGGAAGTGAATATCACTCCACCAAAGGAGGTTAAGGGTTGGCCCTGTCTTGAATTGATCATAGTGGCTATAGCAACAGCGCCATATTTGAGCTTAGCAGTTACAAACATGGAGGAATTGACCAGGAAGAAATCAACCCTGCCCGCATCTATGGAAGGGAAGACCTGCTCAAAATTAAGTGGAACGATTTTGAAGGTCTTTCCATTGATTGTTGAGCTTAGGTAATCAGCTGTGGCCTTCCACTTCTTTAAGGCCTTAACTGGTCCACGTTTTGCTAGTACACCGATCTTATATGTGTCGGCCGCGAAGGAGTTTGACAGGAATATCAGTGCAAAAAATAGCGCTAGAGCGAACAAGAATATTTTCTTCATTTTTTGACCTCCTTGTTTTTGGAATCATACCTGCCTTTTGATAGCATTTATGGATTGTCAATTTCGATCAGCAAGGACTATGCCATTTGCCCCAGGCAGCTGAGAAAAGCAAGTAGCTTCGCTTGCTCGATAGGCCAGTTCTCTTTGGCACTGGATCGGATGGTTGAAGAATAGTTTTGTGATGATACTGGTGTAAGCCAATATTTTGACATAAAGAGAAGGAAAATTTGACAATGCACATAAAGGCCTATCTGAATTGGAAGCAAATGGGTGTGCTGAGAAATGCGGTGATGCCCTATAATTCGTGTAAAAATGGATGGCCTGGGATATAATATAAAAGGATTAAGACCACTGAGGGTGAGATGAGGGTTGACCAGCCGCAACTAAGGGATCCGACTAAGCCGTTTAGGTCTCGTTTATCTGTGTTTTTGAGGAGTAATACGGAGGTAGTAGAGAAAGTTGCGATAGAGATGTACGCACGAGGTTTGTCGACGAGGGACATACCTGTCTGCCGCCAGGCAGGGAGGATGCGCTGATAGAGGCTACTGGGGATATGATCATGAGCAAGACCTCGGTGAGCAAGGTGACGGAGGTATTGTGGGAGGTGGAAATTGAGGCATTCCAGAAGCGGGATTTATCGGATTTTGATGTGGAGTATCTTTTTCTTGCCCCTATCTACAAGACATTGCGCAAGCGTTATGGGATGAAACAGGACGACCTGGATGAGCTTCTCAATCACTTGAAGATCCCAATGCATCACAGGAGGAAAGTGAGAACGACCAACCTTATTCAAAGAAGCTTTGAGGAAAAGATAAGGAGA